>CAJQPT010000130.1 GCA_905480285.1 uncultured bacterium | reverse complement strand
TTCCCCGTGGACACCTCCCTCGCCGCGACCGACGGCCCCGCGAACGGCTGCGGTGAGAACGGCCAGATCCACAACGACGTGTGGTTCCGGTGGACGAGCACCGTGAGCGGGACGGTGCAGATGGACACCTGCGCCGCGGCGACCTTCGACACGACCGTGGCGGTCTACCCCGACGAGAGCTGCGCGACGGCGGCGCCGATCGTGTGCAACGACGACCAGTGCGCGCTCCGCTCGAGGGTGGCGTTCACCGCAGTGGCGGGAGTGGATTACCTCGTCCGGGTCGGGGGCTGGAACGACGTGGCGCGCGGGACGGCGACGCTCACCATCAGCTCGGTGACGGGGGTCTCGAACGACACCTGCGCGAACCCCGCGCCCATCACGGGCTTCGGCGTCTTCCCGATGGACACCACCCAGGCCATGACGGAGGGCGTGGCGGACGGCTGCGGCTCGGGCGGCCAGATCTACCGGGACGTGTGGTACCTGTGGACCGCGACCGTGGACGGGTCCACCGAGGTCAACACCTGCCAGGCGAGCTTCGACACGACGATCGCCGTCTATGACGGCGCGGCGTGCCCCACGGCGGCGCCCATCGCCTGCAACGACGACGCCTGCAGTATCCAGACGCGCGTGACCTTCCCGGCCATCGCAGGCAACACCTACCTGCTCCGAATGGGGGGCTTCAACGAGTCGGCGGGCGGCGTCTTCGACGCGACGATCAGCGCGGGGAGCGGGGTCAACTGCTCCTCACCGCCAGCGGGTCCGGACGTGATCATCGGCGACCTGCCGGCCATCCAGAGCTACGGCGGCGCGGCCGAGATGAGCGCCTTCGCCCTCGCCACCACCGCCTGCAACGTGGGGGACGCCACCATGAACTGGAACGGGAGCAACCGCTTCCACCCGGTCATCGGCCAGAACCTCTACCGCATCGAGGACGGCGCGATCCGGCAGCTCGGGATGTCCTGGCTCAAGCACGGCTTCGCCTCGGCCACGGGGAGCCTGTGCTGCACCTGCATCAACCCCGGCTCGAACCAGATCATGGGTGTCGGCTGCTCGGACCCCTATGGCGCCAGCATCAACGGCGCCCAGAGCGGGCTCGGGCCGCGCTCGGAGGTGAACCCCTGGACCGGGCTGTTCGCCTACCCCTTCGGGACCCAGGGCCAGACGGGTGACGTGATCTACAAGCGCCTGCAGGTGCCCACCCAGGACGTGGACCCGGCGCTTCACCCGGCGGCGCGGTACGTCGTCGAGGGGCAGTACGTGACCCCGGACGACGCCCAGGCCGGGAACCAGAACAACAACTGTTCGTGGGCGGACGCCCAGCCCAGCGGGCCGGTCGCGGGGGGCCTGGGGCTCGCGATCTCGGGGGCCACGAGCGTGGGGGAGCCGGCGATCTTCGCCTGGCGAGCGGACGACCCGGAGGTGCAGATCTCGACCGTCGCGGCGGCGGGGGACGGGGTGATCCACGTGGGCTCCCGCGCCCATGACAACGGGGACGGGACCTGGCGCTACGAGTACGCCGTGCACAACGAGACCTCGGCGCGCGCCGCCCGGAGCCTGCGGGTCCCGGTGGCGGCGGGGAGCACGGTCACGGGCGCGGCGTTCCACGACGTGGACTATCACTCTGGCGAGCCCTACGACGGGACCGACTGGGCGTTCACTGTCGCGGCGGGCGCCATGGAGTGGGCCACGCCAGGGCACGCCGTGAACCCGGACGGCAACGCCCTGCGCTGGGGGACGCTGTACGGCTTCACCGTCACGGCGAGCGCGCCGCCGGTGGCGGGCGCGGTGGACCTGGAGCTGTTCGTGCCGGGGCTCGAGAACCTGCTCACCGCCGCGGCCATCGTCCCCGGGGTGCCGGTGTTGGGGGAGCGCTACTGCTCGCCCGCGATCGTCAACTCCAGCGGGGCGCCCGCCGTACTCCGAGCCCTCGGGAGCGCCGTGGTCGCCGACGATGACCTGACGCTCGAGGCGAGCTCCATGCCCCTCCACACCTCGGGCTACATGCTCGCGTCCCTGGACGAGGGCTTCGCCGCCCAGCCGGGGGGGAGCCAGGGCAACCTCTGCCTCGGCGGCACCATCGCGCGCTTCCGCTCCCAGGTGATGAGCTCGGGCGCCGAGGGTCGCTTCTCGATCCCCGTGGACCTCGCGGCGATCCCGATCACGCCGCCCACCGCGGTCCTCCCCGGGGAGACCTGGCGGTTCCAGTGCTGGTTCCGCGACCAGCTGGTCTTCGGCATCACCTCGTCGAACTTCACGGACGCCGTGCGGGTCACCTTCGAATAGGGGGCGTCCGGCCGAGGGGGCGCGGCGCGCCGTCGAGCCCGCCGCCGCCCGTATACTCGTCGGCATGGGGGCACCCCTCGATCCCGACGGCCTCCTCTGGCTCGACGACGCGCTCGGCCGGGCGCGGGCGTCGCTGCTCGATCGCCGCGGAGACGCCGGCCACTGGAGGGGGGAGCTCTCCTCCAGCGCGCTCTCCACCTCCACGGCGGTGGCGGCCCTGGCGGGCGCGGCCGGCGCCCTCCCCGTCGGGTCTCCCGAGCGCGCCGACCTCCAGGGGCTCGCCGAGCGCGGACGGGCATGGCTCGCCGCGAACCCGTCCCCGGACGGCGGCTTCGGGGACACCACCGATTCCCCGAGCAACCTCTCCACCACCGCGCTCGCGTGGATGGCGCTCGGGCCGGGCCTCGGGCTGCCCGCCGACGAGGCCGTGGAGCGGGCGTGGACCCGCGCGGACGGCTGGCTCAGGGAGGCCCTGGGCGGGGCGCGCCCGGACTCCACTCGCCTCGCGGCTGCGCTGGAGGAGATCTACGGCGAGGACCGCACCTTCGCCGTGCCGATCCTGGCGGCCTGCACCATCGGTGGCGCCTTCGCGGAGGACCCCGACCCCTGGAGGGTGGTGCGCCCCCTGCCCTTCGAGGTCGCGGCGCTGCCCCAGGGGCTGTTCCGGTTCCTGGGTCTCCCGGTCGTGAGCTACGCGCTGCCTGCGCTGATCGCCATCGGCCAGGGGATCGCCCACCACCGGCCGAGCCGCAACCCCGTCGCTCGCCTCCTGCGCCGGGCCCTGGCGCCGCGCACGCTCCGGGTGCTCACGGGGATCCAGCCCGAGAACGGCGGCTTCCTCGAGGCGACGCCCCTCACCAGCTTCGTCACGCTCTCCCTGGTTGCGATCGGTGAGGTCCAACATCAGGTGGTCTCCCGGGGCCTCTCGTTCCTTCGGGCGTCCGTCCGCGCGGACGGGTCCTGGCCCATTGACACCGACCTCGCCACCTGGGGGACGACCCTCTCGGTGGGGGCGCTCGGCGCGGGCTTCGAGGGCGCCGAGCGCATCAAGGGGTGGCTCCTCGATCAGCAGCACACCGTGCGGCACCCGTTCACCGGCGCGGCCCCGGGGGGCTGGGCCTGGACCGACCTCCCCGGCGGCGTGCCGGACGCGGACGACACGCCGGGAGCCCTGATCGCCCTCCGACTCCTCGAGGGGGACATGCCCTCGCCCGGGGCGCGCGCGGCGGCCGCCGCGGGGCTCCGCTGGCTGATCGACCTTCAGAACCGGGACGGCGGCATACCGACCTTCTGCAGGGGGTGGGGCCGGCTCCCCTTCGACCAGAGCTGCGCGGACCTCACCGCCCATGCGCTGCGGGCGTTCGACGTGTGGGAGGGTGCACTCGGTGGGGCGGCGGCGGAGGACCTCGGCCGCCGGATGGAGCGAGCGCGGGCCCGGGCCGTCGGGTTCCTCGTCCGGCGGCAGTCCCCCGACGGCTCGTGGACCCCGCTCTGGTTCGGCAACCAGGAGCACCCGGAGAAGCTCAACCCCCTCTACGGCACCAGCCGCGTCCTGCGCGCGGCCGGGGTTCGGGTCGCCGGAGGATCCGCCGAGGGCTGGCGGGCCGCCCTCGAGCGGGGGGCCGCGTGGCTGCGGTCCGCCCAGGGCGCCGACGGCGGCTTCGGCGGCGCCCCGGGGCTCACCCCGACCGTCGAGGAGACCGGCCTCGCGCTCGAGGCCCTGGTGGACCTCGTGGAGGCTGGCCTCGGGGAGGAGGGTGACCTCGACCGGGTCCGCCGCGCCGCCCGCTGGCTCACCGAGCGGACCGACGGCGGCCGATCGTTCCCGCGCACGCCCATCGGGCTCTACTTCGCGCAGCTCTGGTACCACGAGGAGCTCTACCCGGTGGTCTTCACCGCCTCCGGCCTCGGCGCCGCGCGCCGGCTCCTGGGGCCGTCAGCCCGGAGTTGACGCGTCCGAGGGGGCCCTCCCGCCGTGACCGTGTCGTCGAGGCCCAGGGCGACGTCTATGGTCCGCCAGGTCCGCCGGCGGCCTCCGCCGCTCCGCGGATGTGAGAAGTTCTGGGCAAACACGGGGAAGAGCGCGCCGAATGCGGCGTCCCCAGAACATCCCAAACGCCCCGCGCCCTCTCGCCTCCGGTCCCATGCCTGAGTCCTCCTCCACCGCCCCGATCGAAGACGATGCCGCCCGCCTGCTGAAGGAGGTCATCCGGCGGCAGAAGTTCCTCGCCGTGCTCCATGCCCCGCTCTTCCGGGCACCAGCCCAGCGCGCCCCGGGGCTCCCGAAGCCCATGAGGCTGCTCTTCCTGTTCTTCCTGCTCCCGGGTGCTGTCGGAATCATGGTCGAGAACCTCGAGCACGCCGTGTTTCTGTTAGGCACCTTTGGCGTTCTGCTGGTCGTCGCGCTGTACCTGGATGTGCGCTGCCGTCAGGATGCTCTTGTGGCGTTGCTGGAGGACAGCGACGTGATCGGTCCTGCGAAGTCACCCGCAGAGTAGCCGTCCGTCGGGTCCGCCGCGCCGCCCGCTGGCTCACCGAGCGGACCGACGGAGGCCGGACGTTCCCGCGCTCACCCATCGGGCTCTACTTCGCCCAGCTCTGGTACCACGAGGAGCTCTACCCGGTGGTCTTCACCGTCTCGGCGCTGGGCGCCGCGCGCCGGCTCCTGGAGCAACCCTCCCGGGAGTGACGGCGTCGCTGGTGCCCCGCCGTTCCCGGTCGCCGCGGACGGTTCAGGCCGGGAACAGGCGCCCGATCACGGGGAGCTCGCGGCGATGGAGCCACGCGGTGACGGTGCCCGCGGCGAGCGTGACCAGCGCGAGGGTGAAGAGCGTCCCCCCGTCGTCCTCGACCTCCACCCCCAAGATGGTCAGGTGGCTGAGCACGGCGCCCGCCATGATCCCCACCGTCATGGCGCCGCCGACGCCTGCGGTGCGGGGGAGGAGCAGCAGGGCCACCGCCACGAGCTCGGACGCACCCGCGAAGAGCCGGCCCGCGGGCTCCACGCCGAGGGTCTCGAAGATGTAGACGCTCTCGGGGGCGGCGGTGAACTTGAAGTACAGGGTCTGGGCCATGATGGCGGCCGCCGTGAGGCGGGCCATCCAGTCGAGGGCGCGTAGGGGTTGGTTCATGGCAGGCGGCGGGGTGGGGAAGGGAGCGGAGGCGGATGTCCGGCATCCGCGCGGGCCAGGTGAGCCGCTCACCCCAGCACAGGGGCCGCGCTCTTTGGAGTCAACCGTCGGCGCGACTTCTGGCGCGCCGGTGCCGGCGGAGGGCCGATGGTCGACCCTCTGCGATGTCGCGCATCCTCAGGACTCAGGTCCGGGTATTACCCTTGGGTACCCCTTACCTCCCCGCGATGCCCCCCCCAGCCACCGACTCCACCCGGGCCTTTCCCCTCTGCCAGGGCTGCGGGGCCGCGCCGACCACCCGGGAGGAGGAGGCGTGCCGATTCTGTGGGACGGTGCTCTCCTGGGCGGACTTCGACCTCCTCTCGAGGAAGCGAGTCGTCCTCAGGGATGCGAGCGCTGAGGTCGTGGACGCTGCGCTCTGGAAGGTCGAGACGTCGCCGGAGTTCCTCGAGGCCACGGCGAGGGACCTCCCTGAAGGAGACGATGGTCCGATCCTTGAGCCCCTGGCCATGGTCATCGGCGTGCTCTGTGCCCTGGGCGCGACCTGGCTGTTCGGACGCAACGAGGTCCTCGGCTTGGCCGCCGGCGTCGGCTCATTGTATGTCGTCGAGGGCGCCAATGAGCGCTTACGAGGGCGGGGCAGAGGGGGACGGGGGAAGCGCCAGTGGGCCGCCGCCATCTGCGTCCTGGAGCTGGGACCCCCGGAGACCCTCTGGGGGCTGAGGCCGCGTCGCGTTCGAAGGGTCACGGCACGGCTGACCCGCCAGCGCACGCGGAGGTTCAAGG
>CAJQPT010000129.1 GCA_905480285.1 uncultured bacterium | reverse complement strand
CCCCCGTGCGCGCCCGCAGCTCGCCTGGCCCCGGCGGGCCTATGGGGCCGTCACTGCGGGACGCCTTGGGCTGCGCTCGCGCCGGTTCCGGCGAGGTAGCCGCTGGCGAAGGCCCACTGGAGGTTGAAGCCCCCGCACGGGCCGTCGAGGTCCAGGACCTCCCCGCACAGGTACAGCCCGGGCTGTAGCTTGCTCTCCATGGTCTCGGGGCGAACGTCCTTGAGGCGGGCGCCGCCGCGGGTGATGAAGGCTCCGTCGTAGCCGGTGTGTCCCGTGATCGTGATCGGCGTTCGGGCGAGCGTGCGCGCAAGGGTGTCTCGGGCCTCTCCCTTGAGCCCCTGGACCGTCAGGTCGGAGGCGACCTCGCTCAGCTCGCACATCACCTCCGCCAACTCCAGGGGGAGGTGCTCGGTCAGCGCGTCTTGGACCGACCGCTTCGCGCCGGCGCGCCATTCCTTGAAGATGCCTTGCCAGTCCTCCTGGGTCTTCCCTCGGCAGAGGTTGAGCACCAGGGGCACCTCGCCGTACCGGTCCAGGAGCGGAGAGAGCTCACGCGAGATATCCAGCACGACGGGGCCCCGCAGGCCGTTCTTCGTGAAGATGAGGTCTCCGGTGCGAGCGACCTTGGCGTGCTTCTTGATCGCCACCTGAAGGTGCGCCTTCCCGATCGTGTGGGCGGTGCAGCGCGCCGGCCAGTCCTCGGCCGTGACGACGGGAACGCCGGCGGGGTGGCGCGCGGTGATCTTGTGCCCGAAGCCCTCGGCGAACCGGTAGCCGCCGCCGGACGCGCCGGACTTTGGGAGCGCGAGGCCGCCGGTGGCGATGATGAGTTCCCGGGCCCGATGGGTCCCCTCCGCGTGCTGGGCCTCGAACAGTCCGCCCTCGAAGCGAGTCTCGAGCACCTCGCAGCCGGTGAAGACGGGGACCTCGAGCCGCGCGAGCTCGCCGACCAGGCCCGCGAGGACGGTGGAGGACTTGCGGGTCTCGGGCCAAACCCGGAACCCGTCGTGGACGACGGTCTCGACGCCGATCTCGTGGAAGAACTCACGCAGCTTCGGTCCTCCCAGACCCTCGAGCGCCGGGCCCATGAAGCGGCCGTCCCGTCCGACGCGCTCCATGAACTGATCCGTCTCGAGGGTGTTCGAGAGGTTGCATCGCTGGCCCCCTGAAGCCAGCAACTTTCGTCCCGGTGAGGAAGAGCGCTCGACGATGGCGGCACGGCGGCCCAGTCGGGCAGCGCGGATGCCCGCCACCATCCCGGAGGCTCCGGCCCCGATGATCAGCACATCCAGCGGTTCGTCTTGGGTCTCCATGGGATGACTTCGAGGAGAGGAGTCTAGCCTGAGATGCGGGGCTGGTCATGGGCTCCACAGGCAGCAGCCTCCGATTCGAGACCGACGCGGGCCCCTCGGTTCCGCGGAGGGGGCCCAGCCCCTGCGCGCCGGCCTGGGAGGGCCTGCTCCACCCGCTCGCTACGCATGGGCGTGCGGGCTTTGGGCGCCTGCGGGGGCGGGCCGCGCGTCGCGGCACCGCGCTATGCGGCCGGGCAGGACGCTTCAGCGCTCATCGCCCGACGAGCGTGGCGCGGAAGCGTTTCCCCTTGATGCGCCCCTGGTTCAGGCGCTCCGCGGCCATCGGCGCGAGGTGGTGCCGGACGGCGACGTAGGAGAGACGATCCTGAACCTCGATCTTCCCGACCTCGTCACCAGAGAGGCCACCGGCGTCGCCGGTCAGCGCCCCGACGATGTCGCCCGGGCGAACCTTGTCCTTGCGGCCCCCGGAGATCAGGATCGACCGCATGGGCGCGGGACCCGCGATGGCGGCCAGCCGCTGGCGATGGGTCTGCTCGGAGTCGTCCAGCCTCAGCTCCGTGAGGGACGACCCGGTCAGGGCCTCCACGGATGCGACGCGCGCATCCTGCGGGCCAACGGCGAGGGAGACCGCCTGGCCGGAGGCCTCCGCGCGGCCGGTCCGCCCGATGCGATGGACGTAGATCTCGGGCTGTTGGGGGAGCTCGTAGTTGATGACCAGGTCGAGGCCTTCCACGTCGATGCCGCGGCCGGCCACATCGGTCGCGACGAGGCGCCGGACGCTCTCTCCGCGAAAGCGGCTCAGGACCTGATCGCGGTGGAACTGATCCAGGCTTCCGTCCAGGCGGTCCGCGCTGACTCCGGCGGCCTGGAGGCGATCGGTGACCTGCTGCACGCTGGCCTTGTAGTTGCAAAAGATGATGGCGGACTCGTGCGCGCGGGTCGCGAGGACGCGGACTAGCGCGTCGAAGCGCTCATCGGGTGGGGTGTAGACCTTCCACTCACCGATGGCAGGAGCCGAGGCCCCGGTGGTCTCGGTGGAGACCCGGACCGCGTCGCGCTGGTAGGCGCTGGCCATGCGCTCGATCTCGTCGGGGAGGGTGGCGGAGAACAGCACGGTCTGCCGCTCTGCCGGCAGCCTGCGGACCACCGTGGCGACGTCGGGTCCAAAGCCCATGTCGAGCATCCTGTCGGCCTCATCCAGGACGAGGGTCGCGACGGCCCCGGTCTGGAGCGCGCCAGAACCGAGCAGGTCCATCACTCGCCCAGGCGTCCCCACCGCGAGGTGAGCTCCCCGTGCCAGGGCTTCGCGCTGTCCCTTCGCCGGTTGTCCGCCTACCAGCTCGACCACCGTGAGGCCGGGGAGGCTGCGGCCCAGGGTCCGGATATCCCTCCGCACCTGTGCGCTCAGCTCTCGCGTCGGGCACAAGACCAGGCCCTGGAGCTCGCGGCGCCCGATGTCCAGCCGCTGCAGCATGGGCAGCGCGAAGGCCGCCGTCTTGCCGCTGCCCGTCTTGGACTTTCCGATCAGGTCCAGCCCGGAGAGCAGCGGGGGAATGGCCGCGGCCTGAATCTCGGTGGGTGCCCGATAGCCAAGCTCCTGGGTGACTCGGACGAGTTCGGAGTCAAGTCCCAGGGAATCGAAGGAGATGGGCACGGCGGGAGGGGCTGGTTGAGGTGGTGGGGCTGAGGCTGAGGGCCCGTTCCCGGGAACCGGGGGCCCGGGGCGCTGGCCCCCTGGGCGGACCCTAGCACGCAGGTAGGTGCCGTTGGGTGCCGTTGATTGAACGGAGGGCGTTGGCGGGGTGGGCCGGGCCCATTCATCCAGAGCCGAGGGGGGGGCGCCGGTCCGGAGGCTCGAGGGCGGTTTGGCGGCCTCTGACCCCGCGCTAGAACATCCCGCCGCCGATCTCGGCGAGCAGGCGAATGATCGCATTCGAGGGCCCCCAGGTGGAACCGTGGCCCGGTCTGGGCCGGGCGGAAGGGAACGTCGAGGGTGAGCGCCTAGGGGCCTGAAGGGACGGCGCCGGGTCGGCCCAATCCGTTGCTGAGCCAGCAGCGCCTTCAGCGGACTCGCCCCTGGCGCCCGATTGGACCATGGCAAGGCACCGCTCCAGCTCATCGCGGTCGAACCAGATGCCGTGATTTTTGCAGACGTCGAGCACGACACCCGCGGGCCTCCCACCGACCCGGAACTGCCTCCTCTGCATGTGCTGACCGCAGGTCAGGCATGGGATGTACATCGGCCCGACCTCCCGCTTGGTCGGTGGCCCGTCGAAGACCTGCTGATCCGGGGCTTGTGGCGTGGAGCGCCCCTCCTGCGCCGCGGCGCGTGAGGTCCGCTGGATCCGACGGAAGGCCTCCCGGCTGGTCCACATCCCCCCGCAGCCCCCAGTGCTCCCGCACTCAATCACCTCGGCTTCTGGCAGCAGGTGCACCCTGAGCGGTCCCTCGCAGCGAGGGCACTTGCCGTCGCGTGGGAGCGGGGGAATGGCGGAGGCGCGGAGCTCGACGCCGCATGCGTTGCAGTGCTTGGAGTCATGCCGTAATCGAGCGGCACACACCGGGCAGAGGGTGGTCGCTTCGCGGTCGCCTGGTGAGAGGGCCGCCGTGCAGAAGGGGCACTCTGTGTCCTCCTCGCTCAGGACACCGCCGCAGTGGCCGCAGGTGAGGCCGCCGACGGAGAGGGTCTTTGGGGGCCCAACGGTGAGAAGCGCGTCACACACGCACATCACCTGCTGGCCCACGGCCAGCGCCGTGACGTCGAGTTGCCGGCTACATGAGCCACAGGACAGCAAGTGCATCCGCTTCACGGGGCGAGCTTACTGGGCGCAATGGCGTCTATTCATCGCCGTCCCCATTTACGCCGGGGTGGAGGGCGGAAACCGTCCGCGCACTGATCTCCGCGCACTGATCTCCGCGCA
>CAJQPT010000128.1 GCA_905480285.1 uncultured bacterium | reverse complement strand
ATCAGTGCCACTTCGTCAGTGTCACTTCAGTAGGGCAGTAGGGCTCAGCTCTTCTTCTTCTGGCCGGCCTTGATCGGCTTGATCAGGCCCGCCTTGAGGAGCGTGGGGTACGCGCCGTTCTTGTCGATCGTCCGCATGGCGCGGGTCGACAGGCGAACGGTGACGTACTCACCCATCTCGGGAACCCAGATGCGCTTCTTCTGGACGTTGACCTTGTACTTCCGCTTGGTGTGGCCGGTTGTACGAAGGCCGACGCCGCCCTGTGACTTGGGGAGGCCGCGGCGGGCAATGTTGCCGCCGACCTTGGTTCCGCTGCCGGTGATCTGGCAAGTCCGGGACATGATGGACCTCTGTGATGAAGGGGGTTCTGTGGGGGCTGCAGTGCGGCCCTCAGGGATGCTGGAGGCGACCCGGCCCGTCTCGTCGACGGTCTCAGGGGCGCGTTGATAGGTGCCGCGGTCGGCCTTCGGGCCGACGGACGGGCCAATAAGCTACCGATCTGGCCGATCGGCACCCCCTCCGACGCCCAAAAAAATCCTCCTGCGCTCGGTCGGAGGCCCCGCTACGGCCTGCGTGGGCGGGGCTCAGCGAGAGTTTCAGCTGGGCCCCGCCCGGATGGATCGGCTGGCCCGCCCGCCGGGATAGGCCCCTCAGCGCCGCTCGTCTCCGTGGACACGGACCGTGATCACTCCGTCCTCGGTGACCCAGCCTCGGTACATCCCTGCAGTGGTGAAGGGCGCCACGAAGGTCCCGTCCGCTCCAAGGGCGACGCACCCCCCCGAGCCCCCGAGGGCCGGGAGGTCCTCCAGCACCGCCTCACGAGCGGCCTGGGGGAGGGCCTGCCCCCCGTGCAGCATCCGGGCGTGGAGTTGATGGGCGATGGCGAGCCGGATGAAGAACTCCCCGTGCCCGGTGCACGACACGGCGCAGGTGGCGTCCGCGGCCCAGGTGCCGGCGCCGATGAGCGGCGAGTCTCCCACGCGGCCGAAGGCCTTGCGCGCCATGCCACCGGTGGAGGTGCCCGCGGCCAGGTGCCCCTGGTCATCCAGGGCCACGCACCCGACGGTGCCGAACTTCTCGTCCACGGGCTGGCGGGCGAGGTCGGCGGTGGCGTCGGAGTCGCGAGCCTTCATTCGCTCCAGTTGCCGAGCCCTCCTGGGCGTCACGAACCAGGCGGCTTCCATGGTCTCGACGCCCTGACTCGCGGCGAAGCGGTCTGCGCCCTCGGCGGCGAAGAGCACGTGGGGGCTCTCGGTCATCACGCGTCGCGCGAGGGTGATCGGATGTCTGGGCGTCCGCGCCCCGGCGATGGCCCCCGCCTCCCCGCTCGCGCCACCCATCACGGAGGCGTCGAGCTCGACCTCGCCCTCGTCGTTGAGCACCGCGCCGCGGCCTGAGTTGAAGAGCGGAGAGTCTTCCATGGGCCGGATGGCCGCCTCCACGGCATCGAGCGCGTCTCCTCCCGCCAGGAGAGCCGCGTACCCGGCCTCGAGCGCCTCGGTGAGCGCCGCCCGGTAGCGGGCGTCCATCTCCTCCGACATGTTCTCGCGCAGGATCGTCCCGGCTCCGCCGTGGACGGCGAGGACCACGTGGGGGACCACCTCCATCGCCTGGGGCTGGTCGGGCGTGCGCGTCGAAGCGCACGCCGCGCACAGCAGGAGAGGAGCGAGGAGGGCAGGGAGGATCGCGGCGCGGCTAGCTCTGGGCTGGGTCATGCCCCCGAGGCTAAGGGAGCCGTCCGCCAGGTGACCAGGGGTGTTGCCCAGAGACCGGAAGATCCGCGCACCGCCCGCGCCTGGCTGGCACCTTGAGGGCCGATCACGGCGCGCGAGGATCATGGCGCGCGAGGACACCGTGGGCGAGGATCACTGTGCGCCGAGATTGTCGGCGCCGAGATTATTGGCGCCGAGATCACTGGCGCTGGGATCACTGGCGCTGAGATCACTGGCGCTGGGATCACTGGCGCTGGGGTGACCGAGCGCTGGGGGAGCGCTGGGGGAGGGCAGGGGGAGGGCTGGCGCCTCGGCGACCAACGCCGGGGTTGCAGGCGCTTTGATCGCGGGGGAGGAGCTCAACAGAGCCCCACCGGGCTCAACCGTCCAGGAAGACCCTGGCCGGCTCCTCCGGCGAACCGCTCACGGTGCGCAGCTCGGCCCCGTCGAGGACCCGTTGAATCGCATCCAGGTACAGCTTGCGAGCTGCGTCGGAGTCGGCGTCTCCCAGGGCGGAGGCGAGGTCCTCGAAGGCGCTGGCTCGACCGCGGGCCTCGGCGGTCTCGGCCTCGGCGCTGGAGCGCGCTTCCTGGAGCATCTGGCCAACCCGCGTGCGGGTCGCAACCTCGAGGCGGTTGGCGGCGAACTGGGCCTGGGAGATCGAGCGCTCCTTGTCCGCGAGGGCATCCTGGACGTCGGTGAAGGCGCGGCGAACGCCCACCGGAGGCTTGCTCTCGAGCAGCTGAACCTCGTCGATCATGACGCCGAGTCCGAGGCGGTCCGCGTCCCGCTGGATCCGCTCGCGGGCTTCGCTCGGAACGACGGCAAGACCCGCCGTCAGGACCTGGTCGATGGTCAGCCCGGCGACGATGTCGGTCAGCGCCGCCTCGCCCAGTCGGCGGAGCGCGAAGCGTGAGCTCTCGCGCTCGCTGCTCCCGCTGGCCCCCACCCCCGACACGCCGTAGAGCCAGGCGCGCACGTCGAAGACTCGATAGAGGACCGTCGCTTTGAGCTCGACGATGTTGGTGTCCGCGGTGAGCCATTGCTTCTCGCGGGGGGTCGGCTCGATGGACATCAGTTCGTCCACCAGTCGATAGCCAATCGGCATCTGGAGGGACCGGTCGACCTCCGCCTTGCGGACGATCTCAACCGGCCACGGGAGCCGCAGGTGGATGCCGGGTGAGAGCTCGCGCGAGGCGGCGCCGAAGCGCTCCACCACGCCGCGTGAGCCGTTCTCCACGGTCGCGGTGCAGAGCCAACCAAGGACCGCGAGCGCGGTCAGGCCGGCGCCGAGGGCGATGCGGCGGTCCAGGGTCACTCGCCGCTCTCCTGCTCGGTGGGCTGTTCCGTGGGCGGCTGATCGGGCTGCTGCTCAGGCTCGGGCTGCTGCTCAGTCGATGCCGAGCGCTGGATGGCCGGGCCCATCAGCTCGAAGATCTGCCCGAGGGGGTGATCGGCGGGGAGGACGATCAGGGCGCCGCGGAGCGCGCTCTCGGCGATCTCCGCGGAGCGCAGCCGCCAGTACAGGTCGGGGTTGAGCTGGATCGATTCGCTCTCGATGCGCTTCGCCTCGGCGGCCCCTTCGCCTCGGATCTTCAGGGACTCCTGCCGCGCCTCGGCGAGGATTCGAGACTCCTCCAGCTTGGCATCGGTCTGGATCTTCGAGGCCCGCTCGTTGCCCTCGGAGCGGTACTGCGCGGCGAAGCCCTCACGCGCCGCGCGCATGCTGCGCTCCACCGAGGCCTTGTTGTCCTCGGGGAACGTGATCCGCTCCAGCCCCACGAACTCGATCGCCACGCCATAACCGTTCTCTGCGCAGCGCCGCGCCACCTCGTCGGTGACCATGCTCCGGACGACGTCGAGGTTGCGCTCCCGGCCAGGCTCGCCCACGAGATCGGAGAACGGGCCACGCTTGAGCACCTCGATGAGCGCGGACTGCAGCAGGTCGCCGATCCGGTCGTCGGCGCCCTGGCGGCTACGGAGGCTGGTCAGGAACGTCCGGGCGTCATTCACTCGCCACGCCACAAAGGCGTCAAGCTCCACGTTCTTCTGGTCGAGCGTGAGGAACTCTGCGACGGGCGGGTCGAGCAGGTGGGTCCGGACGTCGATGGGGAAGACGACGTCAGCGGGCGCGGGCCACTTGAAGTGCAGCCCGGGCTCCTCCACGAGGCGCTCGGGGTCGCCGAAGCGTGCGACCACGGCGACGCTCCCCTCGGGGACGGTGAACGTGCAGGCCCAGCCCGCCAAGCCGAGCGCCGCCGCGCCCAGCCACAGCAGGGTGGAGCGAGCGGCGCCCAGGCGCCTGGGCGAGCGGTGCGGAGTCAGTCGTGTCATGGTCAGCGCCTCGGGTTGAAGGACTCTTCGAGCACGGACGGGGGGGGCGGTTCGTCCGTGCCCATGAGCGGGATGATCTCGATGTTCTCACCCAGGGGGAGGACGAGGCGTCGATCCCCGTCGGCCGGCGGGCGCATGGCGCGCTCGAAGGAGTCGGTGAGCATGCTCTGCTCCGTGATGGCGGGGTGCTCCCCGTGAACCTTGACGAGAGCGCGGAAGGCGGCGGCCACGCCGCCCGCGGCGGCCTCCTTGGTGAGGCGATCAGCGAGGGCGTCCGCGCGCACCCGAAGGGCCTCGGCGCGGGCCTGGCTGAGACGCTCAACGCGGTTCACCTGGGCCTTCTTCTCGGCGGTGATCGCGTCCTCCATGGCGCTCGCCACGGCGCGGTAGGCGTCGTGCACGGCGGGGGGCGCGTGGACGTCGTGCAGGAAGACGCGGACGAGTTCGGCGCCGAGCTCGTTGCGTTCGAGGTCCTGACTCAGGAGTCGCTCCACCTCTTCGATGAAGGGGCCGCTGTCACCGACGAGGACTTGCTCGGCCGTGCGCGTCGCGATGGCGCGGCGCAGGGCGTCCTGGGCGAGCGCCGAGATCGCGGCCTCCGGCGCGCTCTGTCCGTAGCGCCACTGGCGCGCGTCCTCGACGCGGTACTGCGCGCCGAAGCGAACGCTGAGCAAGAGGCCGTCGCTGGTCAGCGTCTCGGACTCGGCCTCGAGCTCCGCGATCCGGCGGCGCTCGGCCATGAGCGCCAGCGCGTCCACCGTGCTGTCGTCCACCGGTGCCCTGTCGATCCCGAACTCCACGCTCCGGATCAGCGAGGTCGAGACGCGCGCCACGGTGTCGACGGGCCACGGGGCGTGCACGATGAGTCCTGGAGCCGCGTGCTCCTGGGTCACCCGTCCGAAGCGTTCGATGAATACCGTCTCTCCCGGCTCGACCGCCGTCAGGCCCGAGGACAGGTACAGCACGGCTGTTGCCAGGGCCCCCGCGAGGCGGGCCGGCTTAGAAGAGAGGTCCAGACCGATCGGCCGTCCGGCTCGCTGAATCCAGGTGCCAAAGCGGGCAGCGACGCGAGTCTTCACCGCGGAGCGCAGCAGGAGCGCGGCGAGGATGACCCCTGAGACGGTGGAGACGACGCCGTGCTCCATGGCGCCGGGCGAGACGTCCATGTCCCGCGGGTCAAAGCCCAGCGCTGGGTAGAGGGCGTTCACGACGGTGCCCAGGATCAGGGAGACCACCGCGATGCTCCCGAGGTACGACGCCAGCGCGCGCAGGCCGAGCAGGTCACGGACGACCAGGATCGTGGCGACGTTGGTTGCTGGACCGGCCAACAGGAAGACCAGAGCGGCTCCAGGCTCGAGCCCCTTGGCCATCATCGCCGCGGCGATGGGGGTGGAGGCGGTGGCGCAGACATAGAGCGGCACGCCCGCGATGAGCATGGCCAGCATGGCGGTCCAGCCAGAGAACAGCGTCCCTTCAAAGAACCCGTCCGGGACCGCGACGACGATCGTCGCGGAGATGGCGAAGCCGAGGATGAACCAGGGCGTGAGGTCATCGAGGAGCGTGCCGAAGGCGTAGCGCATGGCGCGCGCGAAGACGGTGCCGCCCTCCACCTCGTCGTGCGAGTGCCCGTGGTCCCCGTGGTCCCCATGGTCGTCGTGGCCGCCATGATCCGAGGCGAGCTCTGACGTCCCGTCGTCCTCGCCGTGGCTGCAGCACGAGACCTCTGCCGGCGCGGCCTCTGACACCCCGGGCTCATCCGGTCCCGGTCCCTTGCCTCCAAAGAGGTTGACGGTGACCCCGGAGGCGAAGGCGGTGATGAAGGCCGCCAGCGGCCGGATGACCGTCATCAGCGGATCCATCAGGGCCCAGGTCGCGCCGATCGAGTCCACGCCGGTCTCGGGCGTGGAGATCAGGAACGACGTCGTGGCGCCGCGGCTCGCCCCGGACCGACGGAGCTGGGTCGCGGTGGGGATGACGGAGCAGGAGCAGAGCGGGATGGGGACGCCGATGAGGGCGGCCGTGGCCACCGACCGCGTGTCGTCACCACCGAGGCGCCGAGCGACCCATCGCGTGGGGACGAAGACCGCCAGGAAGCCCGCGATCGCGAAGCCTATGAGGAGGTAAGGGCCGGACTCGGCCAGGACCATCCAGATCGCCTCGAACCACTCTGTGAGCATCTGGGTCATGGGTGCGCCGACGTACGGCGGTCAGATGCCCCCGTGAGCGTGGACCGCCCACATCAGCGTCACTCCGGCCACCAGCAAGCCGAGCTTCAGCGGGCCGTCCTGGCGGCGGTGGAAGACCTCGGGAAGCAGCTCGCAGAGGCAGACGTAGAGGAAGGTGCCGGCGGCCAGGGAGGTGAGGATCGAGATGCCTCCGCCCAGCAGGCCCGTGAGGGCCCCTCCCATCAGCAGCCCGAGGGGCGTGACCAGCGAGAAGGCCACCAGGAGGGCGATGAGCCGACCCCGGCTGATCTCGGTCATGGAGAAGACCGAGGCGAGGGAGAAGGACTCGAACCCCTTGTGGGCGAGGATCGCCAGGAGCATGACGCCGGCGAGTCGCTCCTCGCCCTGGACGGCCGCGAGGGCGACGCCGGCGGTCAGGGAGTGCACGCTGAGCCCGACGAGGGCCGCCCACCCCACGGCGGCGTGGCGCTGGGCGTCGTCGTGGCCGTGCCCATGGCCATGAGTGGAGCCCGGGATCATCAGGGCCTCCACGAGGAAGACACCGAGCACACCGACGAGGACCCACAGCCAGGGGCCGACAGGGCCGTGCACATGACCGGCGTGGGCGCCGTGGTCATGGTCATGGTCGTGATCTTCGACGCTCCCTTCGGACTCTCCCTCGTAGCCCGGTGAGCCGGGCCCGTGGTCAGGGACACCGTCTCCGTCGTGGTCGTGGATGAGATCCACAACCTGCTCGTGGACGTGCCCGTGATCCGCGCTCGCCTCCTGCCCGATCACGGGCAGAAGGTGGAGGAAGACTGCGCCCAGGAAGATGCCTGTGGAGAAGGCGAGCGCTGCGTGGTGACCCCGGTCCTTCCACTTGAGGAAGAGGGGGGCGAGGCCGCCCACGAGGCCAACGGCGAAGATGGCGAGTGCCTGGAGCATGGGGGGGATCAGGTGCCGCGACGGAGGACGACGGTCTTGATGGTCGAGATCAGGATCGAGAGGTCGAACAGGACGCTGTAGTTCTTGATGTAGAACAGATCGTACTGGAGCTTGTGGAGCGCGTCTTCTTCGGTGTTTCCGTACGGGTAGTTCGTCTGAGCCCACCCGGTCACGCCGGGCTTCACGATGTGGCGCAGCCGGAAGTAGGGGATTCGGGCCGCAAGCTGATCGACGAAGTGCTGCCGCTCCGGGCGGGGGCCGACCAGGGACATCGAGCCGGAGAGCACGTTGAAGAGCTGCGGGAGCTCGTCGAGGCGGGTCTTACGCATGATGCCCCCGAAGCGCGTGATGCGGGGGTCGTCCTCCGAGGCCCACACGGGGCCGCTCAGCTTCTCCGCGTCGGCGCGCATGGACCGGAACTTCATGAGCACGAACGGGCGGCCGTCCTGCCCGACGCGTTCCTGCGTGAACAGGATCGGTCCGGGGGAGGTGAGCCGCACGATGATGGCGACGATCACCATCACCCACCAGAGCAGCAGCAGCATGACGGCCGAGACGACGACGTCATTGACGCGCTTGAGGAGGGCCGCGAAGGGGTGACGGCGGAAGCCCTCGTTGAAGATCAGGTACGAGGGGCGCATGGCGGCGACGGCGATCCGTCCGGTGACCTGCTCGTAGACCTCCTCTCGCTCTCGGACCTCGACCCCCGCGAGGCGGGCTCGGAGCAGATCCTCGATGGGCAGGGTCAGGCGCCGGTCGTCGAGCGCCACGACGATCATCTCGATCCGGAGCTTCTCGAGGAGCTCAGGGAGGCTCTCCTCCCCTGGCGCTCGTCCGCCCGTCGAGTGCGGGTCGTCCAGGCCGCGGCTCAGGAGGTCCACCCCGTGGAAGACGAGCGATCTCGACGCCTCCGAGGCCTTGTCCTCCGACGCGGTGATGGGGGATTCGATGTGGTCTGCCCTTCGCCTCAGGGAAGCCGACTCCGGCTCGGGTACGAGACCCACCACCCTGAAGCCAGCCTCGGGGTGGGCGAGGACCTGATTCGCGAGGGCGTGTGCGGGCCCCCTCGAGCCGAGGATCAGCATCCGGACGTCGAGGTCAGCTCGCCGAACGAAGGCGTGATAGGCGAAGCGCTCGAGGTAGAGCAGCACGAAGCCCACAGAGCTCGTGGCGACCAGCACCTGGATCTTCTGAGAGAGGCCGAGCCCTGGGAAGGCGTAGATCAGGTCGGCGCCGAGCAGATGGCTCACGATCACGAGCGCCGTGGAAAGGGCGATGCCGATGCCGGCGGACTCCACGAATCTCGAGGCGCGCTCATAGCGAGAGGCCGAGACCTGGAACTCGTAGAGT
>CAJQPT010000127.1 GCA_905480285.1 uncultured bacterium | reverse complement strand
CGCCCACGGACGCGTCCACCTGCGCGAGCAGGGTGGTCGGCACCTGGAGGACGTCGATGCCACGCTTGAAGAGGGAGGCCGCGAGCCCGCCGAGGTCGCCCACGGTCCCGCCCCCAACCGCGATCAGCAGGGAGCGCCGGGAGAGCCCGGAGGCGGCGCAGAACTCCAGCGCGCGGCCGAGGCCGTCCATGGTCTTCAGGGACTCGCCGGCCTCCACTTCGAGCGTCGGGACCCCCTCGAGCAGGGGACCGTGAAGGGAGGTCACCCGGCGGTCAGCGAGGACCGCCACCCGATCGCGTCCGTCTTGATATGACCGGACCTCCTTCGAGACCCCCGAGCCCACGAGGACGTCATAGCGGCTGCTCTCGCCCGCGAGGGAGATCGAAACGGTGGACATCGGGCGTCGCTTGGAGTCAGACCGCGGTGGCTTCGCGGCCCTCGCGCTTGCGGCGGCGGCGGACCATTTCCACGCGCAGGCGCTCGCTCTTTCGCCGGTCGGCGCGGAGCAGGAGGAAGATCGTGATCACCATGACGATCGTCGCCCCGACCACGACCATCGCGATGGGTGCTACCGGGTTGGAGCCTTTGAGCTGGAAGACCTCCAGCTCATGCAGCACGAAGACGGGCGACCGCCGAGGTTCCCCCAGCTTGTTGGTGAACAGGATGTTCCTGAAGAAGTACCCCTTGGCCTCCACGTATCGATGGGCGTCATCGGCGCCCTTCAGACCCTGCTCGCGCACGAGGTCACGGCGCACAAACGGGCCGACCCACTTGATGGTCTTGACCGCGCCCTTCCAGTTGTTGTTTCCGATCCACCCCCGGGTCACGCGGTCGAGCCGCAGGGGGTTGTCCTCGACGATGGTGGAGTACGTGTCGAGGTTGATGCTGACGGGGATCCGGAAGGGTGTCCCGCGGAAGTCCTCTCCGCTCTCGTAGATCTGGGTCAGAGCCTCCTGATCGAGCTCGGCCGCCGCGTCCCAGTCGGTCTCGCCGCCCTTCAGCTTGGCGTACGCCATCAGGCCCCACTGCTGGAGGTCGAAGGCGTCCTTCTCGAAGGTCCGGGCGACCTCGTCGTCGATGACCGTGTCGAGACCGAGAAGGAGCGCGCGGGACCACTCCTCGGTGATCTCGTCGGCGTCCGGTACCGCGGGCGTCGAGGGGGTGGCGGCGAAGCCCAGGATCAGCGGCCCGCTCGCTGATTGGAGCGCCTCTGAACCGATCGCGTCGGGGACAGGGGCGCGATAGATCTTGTGAAAGAGACCGTCGACCCGAACGAAGTCGCCGGCGCGCAGGGATTGGGGGGCGTCAGGGGCGCCCCGGAGCTTCGGAGCGTTCGCCACCAGGAAGTAGCCCAGGGACCCGTCGTCCGTGAGGACGCTCCCCATCCAGCCCGGGCGGGACCCGCCGGCGCTCTGCCGCTGGGACACCTCGAGGATCTGGCCGCGGAGGAGAACCGGCTCGAGGCGGTGGGCCGCCGGGTCGGCCATCAGCTCTTCGGAGACCTCCGTGTTGAGGGTGCGCATCCCCTCGGACTCGAGGGCCCTGCGGGTCTGGAGCCGCGCGTAAGAGAACACCTCCTGGAGCGGCTCGGACTCGAGGAACTCTTGCTGTGTGTTGGTGGCATCCTCGATCTTCGCCAGGAGCTCCGGCTGGTCGAAGAGGACCCGCTGGACCACGGGTTCGGTCTCGACGGCCTCCTCGGCAGCCTCGCTCCGCAGCTCCTCCTGTTGCGCGAGGGTGCGCGCATGGGAGTAGAGGTAGAGGCCGCCAATGAGGACCGCGCTCACCGTGAGGCCGAGGATCCTGAACTTGTCCACGCGTGCCAGGCGGGCCGCTTCTTCAGGGGTGATCTTGCCGTACTTCATCTTTGGGCCGGTCGAGGGAGAACGCGCGCAGCTTCGATGAGGCCGCGAAACAGCGCCTCGTGAACGGGTTCGCCAGGGCTGAGTTCAGGGTGCCATTGAATACCGATCACAAACGATCGGTCAGGGTGTTCGATGGCTTCCACCAGACCCTCCTCGTCCACCCCGGACGTGATCCAAGGGGGAGGGACGGTTCGGAGTGCTTGATGGTGCCTGGAGACCACCTGCACGGGGCCTAGACCCATCATTCCCGCGAGTTTCGACCCTGGAGCCGGATGCACGGAGTGGATTGCGCTGTCGGCGTGACGCACCGCACCGGGGCGCTGGGACGGCAGGTCCTGCCATAGCGTCGCACCCCCAGCGAGGCCGAGGCACTGCATGCCGTAGCAGATCCCGAGGATCGGTAGGTCACGCTCGAGGGCGAGCCGGGTCAGGGCGAGGTCATAATCCTGCTTGGAGTCCTCGGTCACCTCGGCGGCGGGGTGGGTGGCTCCCAGGCCAAGCCCCTCGGTGACAAAGTCATCGCCGCCGGTCAGCACCAGGCCGTCCACGCGGTCGAGGACGGCCTCCAGTTCGTCGAGTTGGCCCTCGGCTCCGAGCCTGGGGGCGAGAGCCACGGGGGCCCCGCCGGCCCGCCGCACCGCGTCGGGGTAACGCTGCCGGAGGCGCAGCATCGGATCCTCCGCGTGGTAGAGGCCGTTGACGGCGATCACGGGGGCGCTCATGACACGAGTATGGCGCCCCGACCCTCAGGGGCCTAGACCCGCGCCGTCGGTGTCCGGAGAGTTTGCCGTTCGAGCGCGTGCTTCCCAACGGCGGGCGGTAGCCTCCGTGCCATGCTGCTGGACGTTGCGTTTCTCCTGCTCGGCTTCGTGTTGCTGGCGAAGGGCGCGGACTCCCTTGTGGAGGGAGGCGCCACGCTCGCCACCAAGCTCGGGGTCAACCCGTGGGTGGTTGGCCTCACCGTTGTGGCCTGGGGGACCTCGCTCCCCGAGGTGGTCGTCTCAACCCTCGCGGCGGTGGACGGTCAGCCGGGCGTGGCTGTGGACAACGTCCTGGGCTCCAACGTCGCCAACGTGGGGCTGGTGCTGGGGACAGTTGGCCTCATCCTGCCGCGGGCTCTGGTCGGCCGGCTGTCCATCCGCGAGAGCATGCCGCTGCTGCTCTCTCTGGCGGGTCTCTACTTCGTCCTCAGCGACCGGCAGGTGACCCGAGTCGAGGGCGGCGTGATGCTCGCCGTCTTTGTGGCGTACACCCTGGAGCTGGTCCTGTTCCGCGGTCGCGGCGAGGACTCGCCCGCGGCGGATATCCAGCCGGGAGAGACCCACGCCCCCTATCCCTGGCTGCGCGTCGTCCTTGGCGCGGTCGCCATCCTCGCCGGGGCTCGCCTGGTCCTCATTGGCGCCACGGGGGTCGCCGAGGTGCTCGGGCTGAAGGACGGCGTGGTGGGGCTCTTGATCCTCGCCCTGGGCACCTCGCTCCCCGAGCTCGCCGCTGGTGTCGTGAGCGCTCGCAAGGGGCACACGGAGATCGGCCTCGGGAACATCGTCGGCAGCAACGTCTTCAACACCCTGGCCGTGGTGGGGGTGGCAGCTCTCGTCGCCCCCTTCGGCGAGTCTCCTGACGGGCAGGAGGCCTGGACCTTGGCGGTGGAGCGGTCCCTGGACA
The DNA here is from genome assembly GCA_905480285.1 of uncultured bacterium. Taxonomy (GTDB): domain Bacteria; phylum Planctomycetota; class UBA1135; order UBA1135; genus Saltatorellus. The sequence goes on along the minus strand of CAJQPT010000127.1, from coordinate 17,614 downwards.
GGGACTTCCCGGTGAACGTGATCTTCGCCCTCATCCTCGTCCTCGCGCCCACGGTCTTCCGCGGTCGAGCGGCCCGCCTGCGGGCGGGCCTGATGCTGGGCGGCTGGCTCGGCTACATCCTGTGGATCAGCCTCTAGGGCGCCCGGTCCTCTTCCGGACGGCGCGGCTCACGGCCTGTCGTCTGGGGCCGGAACACGTGGGGGACCTCCTCGCGGTCTACGGCGACCGGGAGACCGTGCGCTGGGTGGACGACGGGGAGCCCCTTTCCCCGGCAGATGCGGCGCGATGGGTCGAGGTCACCGACCGAAACTATGACGCTCGGGGGTACGGGATGGCGGCCCTGCTGCTGACCGAGACCTCAGAGATCGTCGGCTTCTGCGGGATCGTGAGGCCGGGCGGCCAGGAGGAAGACGAGCTCAAATACGCCCTCCTGCGGTCGCGCTGGGGTCAGGGGCTGGCCACGGAGGCGGCCCAAGCGATGCTCGCCCACGGCGCGGAGCGCCTCGGCCTGGACCAGATCATCGCCACCGTCGCCGCAGAGAACGCCGCTTCTCTGCGGGTCCTCGCGAAGGTCGGGATGGAGCCTGCGGGGGAGCGACGGGAAGAGGACGGCTCCGTCACACGGATCCTGCACTGGTCGCCGACCTGAGCCCCGCGCCTTGGGGTCGGCCCAGCATTCGGGTCGGCCCAGCACTCGGGTCGGTTCAGCGTTCGGGTCAGTTCAGCCTGCGGGTCAGGTCGACGGCCCGGCGCCTCAGGCGCGGGCGACCTCGACCACCTCGGCGTCGGTGAGGTTTCGCGCCGAGCTCTTGGCGAAGTCGAGCACGCGGGCCACGGTGCCCTCGTCGGCCTCGATGCCGTTCTTCTCGAGCACCCAGCTGACGTTCGACTTGCCGCTCATGGGACCTACCAGGATGCGCTGCTCGAGGCCAACCATGGCCGCCGGCACCCCTGAGTAGACGCGGTCAGCGAGCCAGGAGTCGCCCTTGCGGAACGCCTTGACCACCGCTGCCGCGTGGACGCCGGTGGCCGTCTCGAAGGCGTCGCTGCCGAAGACGGGGTAGTTGTCGGGGAAGGGGATGCCGATGCACTCCGAGGCCTTCTTGACGTAGTCGCCGAGGGCCGTGAGGTCCCGGTCGATCCAGCCCACGAGGCCGAGGTTCACCAGGAGCATGTCCATCTCCGTGTTACCGGCTCGCTCTCCGACGCCGAGGGCGGTCCCGTGGATACGGCTCGCGCCGGCCTCGATGGCGACGAGCGCGTTGATCAGCCCGAAGCCGCGGTCGCGGTGCCCGTGCCAGTCGATCTCGACGTCCGCGCCTCGCTCATCCGCGATCTCCCTGACGAACTTCACCAGGCGCCGGACGCCGGTGGGGGTCGCGTGCCCGCACGTGTCGCAGACGCACAGGCGTGACGCGCCCGCGTCGATGGCGGCTCCGTAGAGCGCGCGCAGGGTCTCGGGCTTTGCCCGGGTGGTGTCCTCGGTCACGAACATGACCGGCATGTCCTCCTTGACCGCGAAGGCCACCGCGTCGCTCGAGAGCTGAACCATGCGCTCAAGCTCCCAGTTCTCGGTGTAGAAGCGGATCGGGCTGGAGCCGATGAAGGCGCAGACCTCCAGGGGAGCGCCGACCTGCTGCTGGATCTCGGCGGCCGGCTCGATGTCGCCGATCATGGTCCGGCACGCCACGTTGGGCGTGATGGAGAGGTCCTTCATCGTCCTGGCGAGCTCAAGGATGTGCCCGCGAGCGCGGTCCCCGGCGCCAGGGAGGCCGATATTGGCCGCGTTGATCCCCAGCCGATCCATCATGTGGACCAGCTCGACCTTGTCGGCCAGGCTCGGGTCGAGGGCGCTTGGGCTCTGCAGGCCATCCCGCAGGGTCTCGTCCACCAGCTGGATCTCCCCGAACCCGGCAGGATCCTCGTCATTCCAGTCGTGGATCAGCGCGTCATTGTCCTGGCCGTCGGTTTCCATCATCAGCAGTCGGGCAGGAGCGGGATCGGGGAGTTGGTCGCCCCCTGCGCCGTCACGTATCTTAGCTCGTCCGCCCGCTTCCGTTTGGCCTCCCCTGGGACCTCTCTGGAACCGGATTCGATGTCCGCCTGCCCCGCGCTCTCCGGCGTTCGCTCCGAGCCTCCATGACCGCCCCCGACCCGAGCCTCGAGGCCGCGGAGACTGCCTTCCGCGATGTGCTGGCGGAATCACCCGCCCGAGCCGCGGTGTTGCTGGTGGATGTCCACCCCGCGGACGCCGTGGAGTGGCTCCGTGATACGGAGGATCGCGACCGCAACCTGGTCTTTGGAGCCATGCCTCCGGCCTGCCAGGCGTCGATCCTCGAGCACGCCGACGAGGCCCTGACGCAGGAGCTGATCGCGCCGCTGGACGCCCGCCTCCTGACCCAGGTCCTGGAGGAGCTCCCCTCTGACGAGGCTGCCGACGTGCTCATCGAGGCCGACGATCGGGTGGCCAACGACGCCCTCGAGCGCCTCTCGCCGGACACGGCGGACGCCCTGCGGACCCTGCTCAGCTTCGACCCCGAGAGCGCGGGGGGCATCATGGCCACCGACTTTGTGGTCACGCAGCCGGGTGAGCGGGTGGGCGACGTGGTCAAGAGCGTTCGCAAGGGCGCGGATGACATCGAGTCCGAGGTCGGTGTCTTCGTCCTCGATCAGCAGCGCCGGCCCATCGGGTACCTGTCGGATCGCGCGCTCCTGACGCACACCATTCACTCTCCCGTCGAGGACGTGATGTGCGCGCCGTTCATGGTCGCGGTCGACGAGGACCAGGAGGGCGTCGCCCAGCTGATGGCCAAGTACGGCCTCCAGTCGGTGGCGGTGGTCGACGACGCCGGCGGGATCCTCGGGGTCATCTCAGCGGAGGACGCGGCGGCGATCCTCGAGGAGGAGGTCGATGAGGACATCGCCCTGTTGATCGGCGTCGGGTCCGACCAGCTGCAGACACGCCTGCCGATCCTGGTCCGCGTTCGTCAGCGGCTGCCGCTGATGGGGATCACCGTGGTGGCGGGGCTCGCGAGCGCCCAGATCCTGGCCATCGCCCTGGGCCACGGGTCCGAGGACGGGGGGGGCGGCGTTCAGCAGGCCATCCTCCGATACCTGCCGCTGATCGTGGGGCTCGCCGGCAACGTGGGGATTCAGTCCTCGACGATCTTCGTGCGCGGGTTCGCGACCGGGGAGGTGGACGAGGACCGCGAGTGGCCGGTGTTCTTCACCGAGTGGGTCGTGGGGACGCTCATCGGCGCCTTGTGCGGGGTGGCGACCTGGCTCGTGGCGGGCCTCATCGAGTCACGCACCCCTGGCCTCGGCGCGGCGGTGGGCTTCGCGGTCTTCGCCGCGGTCGCCTGGGCCGCGATGCTCGGCGGGGTCATCCCGATCGCGTGCCGGCGCCTGGGGATCGACCCGGCGGTGGTGGCCGGTCCCTTCCTGATCGCCCTCTCGGACGTCTCGGGGTCGGCGATCTACATCTTCGTGGCGCGTGAGATCGCCATGCGCTGATGGAGCCTAGAGCAGAGAGCGCAGCGAGCGGCAGCCGCCGCGGCGGCCGGTGGCGCCGGCTGGCCATCGGGGTCGGGCTCTTCGCGGTCGCTGCGGCCCTCTTCAAGGCGAAGGCGGGCTGGTTCTTCCCTGTCGTGTCCGGCTCGATGGCGCCCACGGTTGAGACCGGAGAGTGGGTCTTCCTCCGCTACGACGTGGATCCCCTCGAGCGCTTCGACATCGTGGCGTTCACTGACGTCGGGGGAGGCGCCTCCATCAAGCGGGTCATCGGGCTGCCTGGAGAGGTCATCGCCCTCGACCCCACCGGCGATGTCCGGATCGAGGGCTCCGCCCTGCGCGGCGGGGAGCGGCGACCCCCTCTGACCCCGGTCTTCGACTCCCGGATCCAGTCCATCGACGAGCACTGGCGTCACGGCGGAGCCTACGCGGACCCCTGGTCTCAGGTGGACGGCCCCGTTGGTGGGCCGGGCGAGGTCTGGGAGATGGACGGGAGCGCGGTGGCGCGGTCGGCCAGCCTCGGGCTGCTTGGCTTCCATGACCGCGTGGACGACGGCGGCCTACGGCCCGACGGCTCGGTCCAAAGGGGTCAGCAGGTGGTGCACGACCTGGCGGTGTCCTTCGAGATCAAGCTCCTCGACGCCGGCGGGCGAATTTGCGTTCAGCTGATGGAGCAGGGAGACGTCTTCGAGGTCTCCGTGCCCATCTACGAGGGCGAGGAAGAGACGCGGGTCGACCTCTTCCGCCGCATGGCGCAGCCCGATCCTGTGGAGTACTTCGTCTACGGAAAGACCGTGGTGCCGATCGGCGAGTGGCTCCCCGTCCGCTTCAGCAACATCGACAACCTGCTGCGCTTCGAGCTCGGAGACTTTGAGCTCGAGTTCGACTACGACTACCGCGGCAACACCCTCCACCCGACAGCCTTCGACATGAGCGCCATCAGCCTCGGCGAGCGGGTCCGGTTGGGCGGGGAGGGGGTCGTGCTCCAGGTTCGGAACATCCGGGTTGAGCGGGACTTTCACGTGTCGGCCCGGGGCGAGTTCGGGGCTGGGGCGCCCCTCCAGCTGGGTCCGGACGAGGTCTTCGTTGTGGGCGACGCCACCGGGATCAGCCGGGATAGCCGGGAGCGGGGCCCTGTGTCTCGGAGCAGGATCTTCGCCCGCGTCGAGGCCGCCGTCTGGCCTCTTGGGAGAGCGAGATGGCTGCGCTGACCTCTCACGTTGGGCCAGGGCTCCCGACGACGGGGTTCTTCTGGGGCTCACCCGGAACCTCGAGGGCGCCCCTCGGTTCCACCCCTCGGCCATGACTCTCCCCCAGGATCCGTCCCAACGTCCCCCCGGGGATCGCGCCTCGGGGGAGCCGTCACCCGACCGCGGCGCAGAGCTCATGATCGCCTGGCAGCGTGGGGACGATCAGGCCTTTCACGAGCTGGTGGACGTCTACTCCGGCCAGGTCTATGCCCTGCTGACGCGCTTCCTGGGCCGCCGGCATCCGGGCCGTGAGGACCTCGTCCAGGAGGTCTTCCTGCGCGTTGTGAAGGCGCGCGCGCGGTACACCGCGACCGCTCGCTTCTCCACGTGGCTGTACACCATCGTCTGGCGCCTCTGCATCAACGAGACCGAGCGCTCGAGGGGACGCCGCCACCTCTCGCTCGACGCCGAGCTGGGGGATGAGAAGCGCCTCGAGCTGCCGGACAGCGTCGAGCTTGACCCCGTGGACGGGGTGGCCCGCGCCGATGTCATCCGCGAGGTCCGAGCCGCGATCGCCGAGCTCCCCGACAGCCAGCGGATCGCCATGGTCCTGGCGCGGTATCACTCCCTTAGCTTCGCCGAAATCGCCGACGTCGTCGGCTCCTCGGAGAAGGCCATCAAGTCAATGATCCACCGCGCGAGAGAGACGCTCCGCGCACGGCTCCAGCCGCTCTTCGAGAGGGAGGCAATATGACCCCTGGACCGAAACACAACCCCCGCGGCATCCCTGAGGCCGGGCGCGAGCTGGACGAGCTGCTGGGTCTTGACCCGACCCCGACGCTGAACGAGGAGGCTCGTCAGAGGATTCACGATCAGCTGTCCGCTGAGAACGACCGCGTCCTGGACGCGGTTCTCGGGCTTGATGAGGTCACCCTGCCCGGCGGCCTCGCGGGCCGGGTTCGGGCGGCGGTCCTCGCCGATAGGCGGAGGCGACGGCTCCGCCCCGTGAGGTGGACGGCCGCGGCCGTCGCCGCGGGCTTGCTCGTCGCTGCGGGGGCCGGCTGGCTCCCGTTGGGGGGGCAGGGGCCGTTCACGTTGCCGCTGGATGGCGAGCCGGTCGCGTCCCTCGAGAACCCGAGCGAGGAGCTGCTCGCGGCGCTCCCACTCCTGGAGTCCCTGGAGTTCCTCGAGCAGGAGTTTGATCCCTTCGAGCGAGAGGTCGCGCTGGCGTTGGACCCGCGTGACGCTGTCCTCCTGGAGTTGTTGGAGCTCGGGGGCTGATCCGATGAGGTCACAGAGGATCCTCACCTGGCTGCTCACGCTGGGCCTGATGATGAGCGCCGCGCCCGCGGCGTCAGCGCTCCAGCAACGTCCCTCCGGCGAGGGCACACCGCCGCTCGGAGCCGAGCGACGGGCGGAGCTCATGGAGCGTTGGCAGGCCATGGATGACGCCGAGCGCGCGCGCATGGTGGAGCGCTTCGAGCGGCTCCGCTCACTCTCCCCCGAGGAGCAACAGCGCGCCCGACAGCAGGCTCGCCGGCTGACCGACGAGCTGAGCGCCACGGAGGAGGCGCTGGGACCAGAGCAGCGCGCCACGCTGGGCCGGCTGTCCAGGAAGGAGCGGCAGCGGGTGGTGCGCGGCCTGTTCCGTGACGGTGCCCGCAGCACAGCGACGCTGATGCGTCGGATGCTCACGGAGGAGGAGTTCGCGCGCCTCGAGACCCTCGACGCAGCGCAGCGTGATGAGGTGATCGTCCGCCTCAAGAAGCGCGCGATGGAGCAGGTCTTCCGTGACCTCGGCCGGATGAGCCGGGAGGTCGGGCTGACCGCCGAGTCGGTTCGAGCGCTGCGGACTCTCCCGCCTGAGGAGCGGCGAGACGCGCTGGTGGCCGAGCTCAGGCAGCTCTTTGGGGAGCACGTGGCCGTCGAGGGCCTCCCGCCTGGCGTGAGCCGGACGGCTTGGGAGCACATGAACAGCGGGTCGGATGACCAGTTCGTGCGCGGGCTCTCGAGGATGCTGCGGCGCGATCCTTCCTTCGGGGTCGCCCCCGAGCGGTGGGAGAAGCTCCGGGCCAGACGAAGCGCCCAGGCGCGCCGGCTCGCGGCGCTCGCCGAGCCCTCGTTGAGCCTGCGTAGCGCGCGGCCCGAGCTCTACGGGCGTTCGTTGAGGCAGGCCGCCCTGGCCACGCGTCGGGCCGAGGCGGTCGCCGAACTGGCGAGTATCGGTCAGCTGAGCGACATCGAGCAGGACCGCCTCAGGTCCTTCCCAGACGATGGCCTTGGGCTTGTCTATAAGGTCGCGCTCGAGCGGCTCCGGCGAGGCGTGGACGGCCGCTCTGCGGTGGCCGAGGCCATGACCGTTGCCACCAAGCGTGCTGCCGCGGAGGGGCGGGGTGGTGCTCGAGGCGAACGCTCCAGACCGGACCGTTCACCCGGCGGGCGCTGAACCGGCGGTCCCTTGGGAGGGGATCTCGGTTAGCTTTCCGGCGTGCCGAAAGACCTCTCAGATTCCCCGCGGGACCCCGCGTCCCTCCAGATTCCCTTCGTGGGGGTCGAGCAGATGCCGCCGACGGACCGCCGCGCGGCCATGATCGACCTGCGGGCGCCGAAGGAGTTTGCAGAGGATCATGCGCCCGGCGCCATCAACGTGCCTCTGTTCGAGGACGACACACGCTCCTACGTGGGCTTGCTCTACAGGCAATTTGGTCCGGAGGCGGCCTTCCAGGAGGGGCGGGCTGCGGTCGTGGAGGGGGTTCAGAGCCTCGTCGGGAACATCCTCGCCTCGATCAACCGCCCGATGCCTCCGGATGACCTGCGCGCCAGGGTGTTGGAGCTGACCGGCGAAGGCATGGCGCGCATGGAGGGGGCGCTGGAGCTGTGCCCAGCGGGCGAACTCACCGACGACGCGGTGGTCTTCACCTGCGCGCGGGGCGGGCTGCGGTCCCGGAGCGTCGTTGCGCTCATGAGGTCCATTGGCCTCGAGACGGCGGTGGGCCTTGAGGGCGGCTACCGAGCGTACCGACGGGGCGTCATGGAGCGCCTCGAGGCGTGGCGGCCGCCGGGCCTCGTCGTGTCCCTGCGTGGCCTGACCGGGGTCGGCAAGACCCTCGTGCTCCGCGCCATCGAGACCCAGCGCCCGGGCTGGACCCTCGACCTCGAGGGGATCGCGGGTCACCGCAGCTCGCTGCTCGGGATGGTCGGCCTCGCGCCCGTATCGCAGAAGGCCTTCGAGTCAGGGCTCTGTCGCCGGGCAGAGCAGGGCTTCCCGGCGGGCGTGATGATCGTCGAGGGCGAGAGTCGCAAGGTCGGCGACGCGGTGATCCCGCCGGGCATCTGGGCGGCCATGAAGGGCGCCACGAACATCGAGGTGACGGCGGGGACGCCGCGCCGGGTCACCGTCCTCTCGGAGGACTATCTCGCAGACCCTTCGGGGCTCCCGGTCCTCCGCCGTCAGCTGGAGACGGTGTCGGAGCGCATGGACGGCGCCCCGGACCTCGCGGGGATGCTCGACCGGGGAGAGATCGGGCCGCTGGTCGAGCTCCTGCTGGAGCGCTACTACGACCCCCTCTACCGCCGCAGCGAGACCGGGAAGGAGTACGCCACCAGCGTCGACGCGGAGTGCGCCGAGGACGCGGCGTCGGCCGTCATCGGCTGGGTCGAGAAGCGGCTCTCAGGCGTCCTGGACTGATCCTTTGCATGGTCTGAACCTGGAGGGCTGCGATCCGTGGCCTTGGGGCTGGCGAGGGGGAGCTTCCGCGGATCTCCTCCTGGTTCGGCTCGCACCCGGACTCCAATGAACGCTCTCCTCCTCACGCTCGTCGCTGTTCTTCCCGGAGCAGACGCGGCGACCACTCTTCAGCCTGCGCCCATCTCGGTGGGCCAGGACATCACGGAATTGATCACCCAGCTCGAGGGAGGGGTCCCTGCGGAGCAGCTGGCCGCGGCCCAGCGGGTCAGGGACCTTGGCAAGCGCGGGGCCAAGGCGGTCCCTTCCCTCATGCAGTGCCTCTCCTCGGGAGAGCCGCAGCTGGTGGCCGCGAGCGTCGAGGCGCTCGTTGCGATCGGACCCAAGGCGCGGGCTGCGCTGCTCGAGGCGCTCGAGACCGGGAGCTTCGGAGACGCCCCCGTGCCGCCCGGCCCGGTGGCTGGCGCCCTGCTGCAGCTCGGCAAGCGCGCGCGGCTGGCGGTCGAGGCCTATATCCAGGCGGCGGAGCGCGGCCCGGAGCTGCTCCAGATCCTGGAGGAACTCGGTCCGCCGGGGCTGCCCTTCCTGGTTGAGGCGGCGGCGGATGGGAGCGAGTCCTCGGCCGGTGCGCTCCGGTCCATCCGGCGCCTCGCGGCGCGCGAGGTCCGTACGGACGAGCCGCTCGACAAGGCGCTCAAGCGCGTGGACGACGAGGACCTCGTCGGGGCGATCTCGGTGAGCTGGACCCAGTCGCCCAGGCGCGGGGACATCGACGATCTCCGCCGTTGGATCGAGAGCGAGCGGCCGGAGCTGGTGGAGACGGGGCTCTGGGCTGCGGGGCTCCTTGGTGGGAGCGCCGCCGCGCTTGCCGAGCCCGCCCTGTCTCGCGCGTCGAGCCCGGACCCCCAGATCCGCCGATCCGCGCTGTGGGCGTTGGGGTCCATGGTGACCGCTGACCCGGGCCTCCCTGTGGATGCGATCACGGCGAGCTTCCCGGGGGCCAGCGCAGCAGCGCGCAAGCGGGCCGAGGCCGCCGCGGAGGGGGACGCCCTGTTCATCTGGCGAGAGGCGGGGAAGCCCCTCGGCTTCCGAGGACGCGTGGGCGACCGCGCGCGGAAGCTCTGGGCCATCGCGCCCACCTGGACCTTCTCGATGGAGCCCTTCCCGCCGGCGCCGGATCCCAGCGCGGCGCCCGCGCCGCTGCAGGCGGCGGTCGGTGGTCTCATCTCGTCGGCTTCCAGCTGGTCGGCAGAGGCCTCCAGCCAGGTCGATGCGGCCCTGGCCTCTCGCATCCTCAGTCAGATCGGGGTCACCTCGGAGGCGGCCCTGACGCTCTGGTCGGGTTGGCTCGAGTCCGGGAATGCTGACCTGCGCCGAGAGGCCCTCGTGGGCCTGCGCTCGGCGGGCCGCGGTGCGATCGAGTTCGAGGCGCTCGTCATCAAGCAGCTCTCCGACGCTTCGACTCAGGTCGTCGCCGCTCAGGTACTGGCGGCCATCGCGACGCCGACGGCGTGGACCGCGGCGGTGGAGGCGGTGGCGGCCATCGAGGGCAAGCCCCCGTTTGCGATGCTCGTGGCCATTGGCCGCTTTGACCTGGCAGCGCTGCGCCCCGGGCTCGATCGGTTTCGAGAGCTCTACCGCGAGGGGCACTACGTCATGGCAGCGCTGATGATCCGCTTCGGGGAGGAGGTGCTCGAGGACTTCAGCTTCGAGCTTGGCGCCGGCCTCGCGGACCGTCGCATGGTGGCCGCCGAGTCCCTCGGCCATATGGGCGCAGCCGCGCGGCCGGTGCTCCCCAAGCTCAAGGCGATGAAGGAGCGAAGCCCCATCGCTCAGCAGCTCCTCGTCGACGCGATCAGCCGGATCGAAGCTGGCGGCTGAGCACCGTCGCAACCTCGGAGAGGTCGCTGAAGCGGAGGTCGGCGGTCCGGGTCATCTCGGGGTGCTCGGCGGGGTCTTCGGCAGTGTCTTCGGCTTGGTCTTCGGCGGGGTCTTCGGCGCGGTCTTCGGCGGGGCGCTCGGAGAACGGCTGGCCGTGCCGGATCCACCCACTCCGGACCCCCGCCCTCCTGGCGCTCAGGCAGTCGTCGATGTCATCCCCCACGAAGAGGAGCTCGCGGTGGGAGGGCTGGTCATGCTCGTGGGCCACGATCGGGGCGTAGACCCGGGTCAGGTCCCAGCACCTAATGATCTCGTGCACCGGCTCGTGGGACGGCTTGTTCTCGATCCTGCGGTCGAGGTGTGGAGAGTGGTGAGAGCGCGCGATCTGGACCTGGAAGAGCTCGGTGCTGGGCGGGAATCCGCTGCGTTGCAGGAGCGCGTCGAAGGCCTCCAGCGCCTCGCCATTGTTGCGGGTGCAGATGGCCGTCCTGAGGGAGGCGCCGCGGTCCTGGATCGTCGCTGCGAGGTCGGCGAACCCGCCGCCCAGCCTCATCCGGTCGAGGGCGAGGCGCTCCTCCTCCCAGACCAGGGCCTCCATGTGGGCTTGCTCCGCGCTGTCGCGGGCGTTGGCGGCGATCCAGGCCAGGATCGAGCCCGAGCTTGGCATCCCAATCCTCGTCCTGAGCTGGTCAAAGCTGATCGCGCCGGGGGCCGTCAGCGTCCCGTCCAGGTCGAAGATGACGCCTGCCACCTCGGGGCTCATCGAAACCTCCGCCAAGGCGCCGCCTCACAGGCGGCGACGAGCTCCTCGAGGGGGTACGCCGTCCCGCGCCAGACCACGGTCCTCGTGAGGAGGGCGGTGAGCGTCGATCGCCAGAGGGTGACCAGGAAGAGCGAGAGGCCGAGGGGGAAGACCACTGCGCTCGCCGCTGGCAGGCCGGACCGCTCAGCCGCCTTCGAGGCGGCTCGAACAAGGAGCAACGCAGCGAGGGCGGCCAAGGCCCTCGCCGTCAGGCTCAGGCCAGGGAGCCAGGGCAAGATGAACGGAGCGATGAGGAGCAGCCCGATGAAGCCGGTGGCGGCCACGACCGCCGCGAGTCGGAAGTCCACCCCGGCGAAGGCGTTCTTCACGAGGCCGCGCATCATCGCAGCGAGGCCTGGGTACCACTCGAGGCTGATCAGGTCTCCGGCGTAGACGAACTCCGATCGGCCACCTCCGGCCTTCATCATCCGCCCGAGGCCAAGATCGTCGATGATGCACATGCGGAGCGGCTCATGGCCGCCAGCGCTCAGGTAGGGGCGACGCCTGACCAGGTTCAGCGCGCCGATCCCGACGGCGGAGCGCGTCTGCGGGAGGGGGACGCGCCACGGCTGGGTGAAGAGGCCGAAGAGGACACCGAAGGCGGCGATCATCCCGGCGAGGGCGAAGGACGCGGTGCGAATGGTCGGTCCGCCGGTCAGGTGATCCAGCTCGTTGGCCTCTGCAAATCGAACCACGGCCTCGACGGCGCCCTTCTCGAAGACGACGTCGGCATCCGTGAACAGGAGCCAGTCGGAGGCGCTCGCCGCCTCGGAGCCCCTGGCGAGCGCGTGGCTCTTGCCCAGCCATCCGGGCGGGAGGGTGTCCACGCGCACGCGCTGGAGCTGGTGGTGCTCGGCCTGGAGTCCGGCCAGGATCTCGGAGGTGCCGTCCGTGGACCGGTCGTCGACAACGATGACCTGCGTCGCGGGCCCCACCCGGCCCAGGAGGGAGCGCAGCGCCGGCTCGATCGTCTCCGCCTCGTCCCGCGCCGCGATCACGACGGCGACCGAAGGCGCGTCCAGGTCCTGGGGGTCGGGGTGGAGGCGCCGCACCTTGGCCATGCCGGGCGCCACCAACAGGGTCCCGAGGAGCGCAACTAGCGCGAGGATGGCGGCGAAGAGCGTCATGGGTGGGGGATCGTCCGTGTACCGGACGCGCCGGGCTTCACCGGCGGGGCCCCGGTGCTAACCTCTTCGGCCCTCCAGCGCACCCAGTTCCTCCTCCGCCGTAGCGAATCCATGACTGTCTCGACCCCCCACGACACGGACGCCCCCCAGCCGAAGTTCCGCAAGGACTACCTCCCGCCGAACTTCCAGGTCGACTCCGTGGCCCTCGAGTTCGACCTCGAGGAGGAGCAGACGATCGTCCGGGCCAAGATCGCCATGGCCCGGAGCGGAGCTGCTGGCGCCCCCCTGGTGCTCAATGGTGAGGAGCTCGAGACGCTCTCGGTGGCCATTGACGGGGTGAACCGCTCCTCCGACGGGTACGCGATCGACGGCGAGGAATTGACCATTCCGGACGTGCCGGACCGCTTCACCCTCGAGACCACCGTCCGTATCCACCCGGAGAAGAACACGAGCCTGATGGGGCTCTACAAGTCGAGCGGCAACTTCTGCACCCAGTGCGAGTCCGAGGGCTTCCGGCGGATCACCTGGTTCCTCGACCGCCCGGACGTGATGGCGACCTATCAGGTCACGCTCACCGCCGACCGCGCCAAGTACCCGGTGCTGCTCTCCAACGGCAACCGCATCTCGCAGGAGGACCTCGGCGACGGCAGGCACCGCGTCATCTGGGAGGACCCGTTCAAGAAGCCGAGCTACCTCTTCGCGGTCGTCGCGGGCGACCTCCACTGCCACAGAGGGGACTTCAAGACCATGTCCGGGCGGTCCATCGAGCTCGAGGTCTACGTCGAGCCGCGTGACGCGGACAAGTGTGAGCACGCGCTCGGGTCGCTCCAGCGCTCCATGAAGTGGGATGAGGAGCAGTTCGGTCTCGAGTACGACCTCGACCTGTACATGATCGTCGCGGTCAGCGACTTCAACATGGGCGCCATGGAGAACAAGGGGCTGAACGTCTTCAACTCCAAGTACGTGCTGGCGCGCGTGGATACGGCCACCGACGACGACTTCGAGGCGGTCGAGGCGGTCATCGCCCACGAGTACTTCCACAACTGGACCGGGAACCGTGTCACGTGCAGGGACTGGTTCCAGCTGACCCTGAAGGAGGGCCTGACCGTCTACCGCGACGCGCGCTTCACGGCGGACATGACCTCGGCGGCGGTCAAGCGCATCGACGACGTGGCGGGGCTCCGGTCCCACCAGTTCGCCGAGGACGCGGGCCCGATGGCGCACCCCATCCGGCCCGAGCAGTACATCGAGATGAACAACTTCTACACCTCGACCGTCTACGAGAAGGGCGCGGAGGTGATCCGGATGTACGAGACGCTGCTCGGGAGGGACGGGTTCCGCAAGGGAATGGACCTCTACTTCGAGCGTCACGACGGGCAGGCCGTGACCTGCGATGACTTTCGGGCGGCCATGTCGGAGTCCAATGGGAAGGACCTCAGCCAGTTCGAGCGCTGGTACCTGCAGAAGGGCACGCCCGGCCTGCGGGCTCGCGGCTGCTACGACCCGGAGGCGTCGACCTACACCCTTGAGTTGACCCAGTCAGCGCCGGAGAACGAGCCGGCGTTCCAGCCGACGCTCATGCCTGTCGTGACAGGGCTCCTGGGCTCGGATGGCCAGGCTGTTCCGATGGCCTTCGAAGGAGAAGACCCGGCCGGAGCGCCCAGGGAGCGTGTCCTGGAGCTCACGGATGAGACCCAGACCTGGACCTTCCACGGGGTGACCGCGCCGCCTGTGCCGTCGGTCCTCCGCGGCTTCTCTGCGCCGGTCCGCCTCGAGACCGAGCGGACCCATGCGGAGCTCGCGTTCTTGTACGCCCACGATTCTGACTCGTTCAACCGCTGGGACGCGGGCCAGACGCTGTTCACCGAGGTCATCCTCGAGCTCGCGGAGCGAGCTGGACGCCGTGAGGAGCTCGTGATGGACCGCGCCGTGGTGGACGCCGTGCGCAACGTCCTCCATGACGCCTCACTGGACGGTTCCCTGAAGGCCCAGGCCATCTCGGTGCCCGGCTTCAGTGTCCTCTCGCAGGCGAAGAGTCCCGTGCACCCTGCCGCGTTGATCGAGGCCCGGGACTTCGTGGTGCGATCCCTCGCCGGTGAGCTGCGGAGCGAACTCATCGCTACGCGACAGACCGCGCGCCCCACGGGCTCCTACCAGGCCGACAAGGCCTCGATCTCGGGTCGACGGTTGGCGAACGCGGCGCTCGGCCTGCTCAACGCGGCCGACGACGTCGAGGCACGGGCCATGGCCGCTGATCAGTTCAGCGCAGCCGACAACATGACGGACTCTCAGTCTGCGCTCGCCTGCCTGTGCCAACACGCTTGCGACGAGCGCGATGCCGCGCTCGCCTCGTTCCACGAGCGCTGGAGCGACGACGCCCTGGTGTTGGACAAGTGGTTCGCGCTGCAGGCCTCGTCACGCCTCACCGGCGCCGAGACCGTGCGTGCGCTGAGCGGACACGAGGACTTCAACCTCGCGAACCCGAACCGGGTGCGTTCGCTCATCGGCGTCTTCGCCATGCAGAACTTCCGCGGCTTCCACGCTGCGGACGGCTCTGGCTACGAGGTCCTGGCGGATACGGTGATTGACCTCGACCCGAAGAACCCGCAGGTCGCGTCACGGCTCGTTCGAGCCCTGAATCCCTGGCGCAGGTTCGAGGCTCCCTGGAGCGGCATGATGAAGGCCCAGCTCGAGCGCATCGCGGGCCAGGAGGGCCTGTCCAAGGACGTCTTCGAGATCGTCAACAGCGCCCTTCAGGGCTGACTCTGGGGGCTCGAGAGCCGGGGAACCCGGTGGCTTGGGAGCCAGAGACCCAGAGATCCAGCGATCCAGCGAGCCAGCGATCCAGCGAGCCAGAGATCCAGCGAGCAGAGAGCCAGTGAGCCGGGGGCCAGGGGCCAGGGGCACCCCCGTGCTCGCCTACAGCTCCTGCGAGATCGAGGTCACACGGACGCCGTAGCTGTTGTCGATGGTGACGACCTCGCCCCGGGCGACCACCTTGCCGTTCACGAGGACGTCGGCAGGCTCGTGGGCCTCCCTGTCCAGCGGGACGAGGCTGCCCGGGCTGAGTTGAACGAGCTCTCCGAGCGTCAGGTTCGCCCGGCCGATTCGGACCGTCACGCGGACGGGGACCTCCATGAGGGCATCCATCCCGATCGGCTCACCGTTGGCGTCGGTGCCCCCGGCCAGCTCGCCGATCTCGGCGGCCTGGACGGCGACCGATTCGGTCGCCCGATCGATGGCGTCTTCGAGGTTGGCCTGGTCTTGATTGGTGGTTTCTTCGCTCATGGGAACAGTCAGTCGGTGGGCAGGATGGCCGGCAGGACGGAGCCGACGTGGTCAAGCTTGATGGCGAGGAGGCCCTCGTGGGCGCCGAAGTGCCCCTCGGCGCAGGTGGTCTCTTCCACCTCGAGAGCGACCAGGTCGCCGATCCGCGCGTCGAGCGGAATGACGTCACCGACCTCCACCCCGAGGAGTTCGGCGAGGGGGACGAACGTGCCGCCGAGGACGGCGTCGACCCTCATCTGGACGGGGGCGAGGTGGGTGGGCACGGCGGCAGAGCGGGACTGCTCCTCCCCGGACTCGTCTCCGGGGATGCCGGGGATGTAGATCCGGATGTCCGAGGTCGCGCCCGCTGCGTCCTCGAATCCCAGATGGATGAAGAGTCGACGGGTGTCGGCGTCGGGGCCGAGGTCCTCGAGGGTGGTCAGCTCCTCCGGTTCCTGCCAGATCGTCCCAGGCTCGAGGACGAGGCCGAACTCGTCGAGGATCATGCCCACGACTTGATCGAGCATGCGGGCGATGACGCGGCGTTCGGTCCGGCTGAGGATCGGGTCAGGGGGCGGCGCCTCCTTCTCTGCGACGTCTTCACCCTCCTCCTGCTCTACCGGCTCCTCTTCCGGGCCAGAGAGGATCAGGTCGGTCGCCTGGCGAGCTGCATCCGCTTGCCACATGACCCATCCGAGCTGATCGCCAGAGCGAAAACCGTGGACGAGGAAGGGGCTGCCCAGACCGTCGAACAGGCTCTGGGCGTTGACCTCGCTGACCTCGCCGATCGTGAGGATCGGGTGCCCGCGGAGCGGGCCGGCGAGCATGTTGGCCATCACCTGGAGACGCGCTGACAACGTCTTGTGGATCCTGTCGATCCGATCCGCTGACAGCGTTCGTGGCTCGGTGAAGTCACGGGGAACCACCGCGGAGACACGGGAGGCATCGCCCCCTGCCTCCGCGCTCATGGTCGCCGCCAACGCGGCTGCTTCTTCTGGTTCCACCATCTTTCTTCCCTACCGGAGGTCGTCCTTCGTCGCGCTCACTGGGCGAGGATGTTGCCTGTGAACAGGCGCCGGATCCGTCCCTTGACACCAATCTGGATGGGGCCGAGGAAGTCCCGTCCCACGCCGGTCACGTCGACGAAGATCACCTTCCCGTTGCGATCCTCGACCATCAGGTTCGTCTCCGAGCCAATGAACGACTGTACCGGTCCATCGTCGTTGATCTGAAGCGTCCCGCGCGCGCCATCGATGTTGATCACGTTCTTGTAGAAGTCCCCACGGAACGTCCCTGACATCTCCTGGTGGTCGCCGGGCATCAGTCCGCTCATGGTGTCCGCCATGAACGACGAGGCGGCGTCGCCGAAGCAGACAGGGAAGAGGATCGGCTCGGCCACTTGATGGAGCTCCTGGGTCAACTCCGCGCGCTTCTCGTTGAGGTGCTTGAGCCCGTACTTCATGACGACGGCTGCCATGGCCCCGCGCATCGCGGTGCTGAACCCTCGCTCTGCGCTGCGCTTGCTGGGGTAGTCCACGCTATAGGAGAAGACGGTCGAGGTGGGTTCAAAGCGGACATAACGACTGAAGTTGTCGTCGCGAGTGTTCGCCACGAGGTTGGGCTCGTCGTCCAGAGCGAAGAACTTGAACTCGAACGGACCGACCATGCGAGGTTGTTCCACCTTGGCCGGGATGGCCATCATCGCGAGGGCCGTGCCCGTGGCGGCGAGGGCGAGGACACCCCCGAGGAGCTTCACCGCATTGCGGTTCTTCTTCGCGGGCTTGGCTTCCTGGTTCGGGTCCTGCTCGGCAGCTTCGTTGTTCTCTTCTTCAGCCATGGTTGTGGGGCCCTCGCAAGTGCTGGGCTCTTAGAGGGTGGTCAGCGTCCGTCCTTGGGACGTGAGATGAGGCGGCCGTCGACGCGCGGCGTCGACTGGAGGGTCTCGGAGGAGTGATCGGCCCACGTACGTACGCGGACCTTCCGGGGGTCGAAGTCGTGCTCGTTCACGAGATAGGCTTCGACCGCGCGCCCGCGAGCGAGGGCCAGGGAGCTCCCCGTGGAGAGCCTCCGGTCAGGGTCAAAGCCCTCGAGAACCAGCGTCTGATTCGAGCTCGGGCGAAGGGAGTCGGCGAGCGCGTCGAGGTAGCGCATG
>CAJQPT010000126.1 GCA_905480285.1 uncultured bacterium | reverse complement strand
CATCTTCCCGAAGGAGCCGACCGCGGTCATGGCGTTGGCCTCGGCGATCTCGAAGCGGATGTGGCGCGTCCAGGCGTCCTGGGTCGCCACCAGCTCGGGGTGCTTGTACTTGACCTCGAGCTCCTTGCCGATGGTCCCGTCCTCGCGGTCGGGGCCGTAGATGCGCTCGTTGAGCACCGACGAGATGTTGGTCGAGGTGCCCACGTCCGGGGACATGGTCATCACGTACTCGGCGGACGCGGCCCAGCGGCGCTCGTGCTCGGTCAGGTCCTGGGCGCCCTGCACGTCGTTGCGCCGGCGGCCCTGGCGGGCGTCGGTCACCGCCGAGCCGATGCGCACGAGCTTGGCGGCCAGCTGGCCCCACATCCACTGGGTGTGGGCGACGGGGAACAGGGACAGGTCGATGTCGAGGGACTCGGGGATGGGCCCCGCGGCCGCGATGTCCGCCTGAACCTTGGCCTTGTTGCGCTTGCGCAGCGCCTCGTGCTCGTCCATACCCGCGCGGAACACGTCCCGGCGCGCCATGAGGAAGTCGCTCTCCTCGGTGCCCTCGGTGAAGCGCTGGAAGGGGTCCTCCAGAGAGAGGCCGTGCTCCCCGAGGATGGCCTCGATCTCGCCGCCCTTGGGCAGGGTCGAGTGGTTCGCCGGATCGGCGAGGCACTCGAGCCCCCAGCCCTTGAGGGTGTGGGCGATGATCATGTACGGCTCGTCGGACTCCTCGCGGGAGCGCGCCAGCGCCTCGCGGATGGACTCGTAGCAGTGGCCGCCCATGTCGAGGAGCATGCAGATCACCTCGTCGTCGGAGAGCGCCTTCATGCCGGCCTTGGTGCCCGCGTGCTTCTCGGCGAAGACCCGACGCGCCGCCTCGGCGTCGCGCTTGAGCACCAGCATCTGGAACTCGTAGTCGGTGAGCCCGCGCTCCAGCACCTCGCGGATGGCGTCGCCGCCCTCGCCCTTGAAGATGGCCTCGCGCAGCTTGCCGTGGCGCACCTGGATGACGCGCCAGCCGTTGGCGAGCGAGGTCTGCTCGATGCGCTCGGCGTCCGTCTGCTCAAGGCCGCGCTCGTTGGGGATGCGCGTGCCGTCGAGGTTCTGGCGGTTGTAGTCGATGATCCAGGTGACGTTGCCCAGGAGGCGCTCGGCGAGGTCCGGCATGGCCTCCAGGAGCGAGCCCTCGCGGAACTCCGAGTCGCCGATCAGCGACCAGAAGTGCGCGTTCTCGGGCACGTCCCAGCCGTGGTCCTTGGCGTAGCGGTAGGCCAGCGCCAGGTAGCCCGAGACCACCGGCGGGATGCCCACGGTGCCGGACGGCAGGAAGTGGAAGTGGTCGGCGTCCGCCCGAGCGTGGTAGCTCTGGAAGACGTGGGGGCTGTCCTCGGTGGGGAAGCGCCGCAGGCCGGCCATGGTCTTCTTGGCCTCCTCCTCGGTGAACCAGGTGTCCCCGCGGGCGCCGGGGTTCGGCTCGAACCAGTCCACGTGATCGTTGTGACGGAACAGGTCCATCAGGTTGTGCAGGGAGTGGTCCACCGGCGACGCGTGCGGCTTGCAGCACACGAAGTCCTGGGGCTCGCGCACGTCCAGGTGCAGCGCCGACAGGATGTGCATGGCGCTGGCGCAGGAGGCGGGGTGCCCGCCGACCTTGGGGTCGCCGAGGTCCTTCTCGCGGTTGTTGGCCATGTGGATCATGGCCATGGCCTGGGCGAAGGCGCGTCGGGTGATCCGCTCCTGGACTGAGGAGCTGGCGGCGTTCGGGGTCGCTTTGGTGATCATCGAGGGTCGTTCGGTGGTCGCTTGGGGGGTGCGGACGGCATCCGTGCCCCTTCGAGGTGCGATCTCGCGGGGTGGGGTGGGACGCTCGGCGCCATTCCGGCGCGCCATTGTAGGACGCGAAGGGGACCGCGTGGGGAGCACGAAGGGACTTCGGCCCTCGGGCCCGCGTGGCGTCCTGCCTCACCGTCAGCGGGCCGCCTCCGGGTCTGGAGCGCCCCCGGCTCCGTTCGGTTCGCCGGGGAGGGGGCGGTCCGCGTGGCGTTGGCCCGCGAGCCGGGCCCGTGGCGGGCCTCGACCCCTCGACGTGGGGCTGCGGTTCGTGACCGCCGAGGCCTATCGCGGGGGCCAGCCTTGGAGGCCAGTCAGGAGGCCAGTCAGGAGGCCAGTTGGTAGACGCGGCGGGAGACGCGGCGCGCGGCTCAGCGGCGCATGGCGGACTCGAACACCGCGTCGTAGGCCGAGACCATGGCCGAGAGCGAGTAGCGCTCACGGACCCGCTCGAGCCCGGACGCGGCGAGGGCGGCGCGCTGGTCGGGCGCGCCCGCGAGGTGCCCGATGGCGGCGGCGAGGCCCTGCTCGACGTTCGGGCCCAGGGGCACCACGTGCACCCGTGCCTCGGGCGGCAGGGTGCGGCTCACGTCGCCCACGTCCGTGGCGACCACCGGCACGCCGGCGGCCATGGCCTCGAGCAGGGAGACGGGCTGCTGCTCGGAGTCGCTGGTGATGGCCATGGCGTCGAAGGCGGAGTAGGCCGGCGCGAGGCCAGACAGGTGGCCGGTCAGGACGACGCGCAGGTCCCCCTCGGCCTCCGCCGCGGCGCGCTCGATCGCGGCGCGCTCGGGGCCTTCGCCCACGAGGCACACCACGGCGGGGCGGCCGGCGGGGAAGGCGGTGCGGGCCGCGGCGCGCACCAGGCGGGGGAAGTTCTTCACCGGACGCAGGTGACCCACGGCGCCGAGCACGAAGGCGTCCTGGGGGATGTCGTGGGCGCTCCGGAAGGCCGCGCCCGCCTCCGGGTCGCGCTGGAAGCGGTCGGCGTCGATCCCGTTGGGGATGAGCTGGGCCCGGGACAGGCGCCAGGTCTTGCGCGCGATCTCGAAGAGGTTGGCGCTGGGGACCACCAAGTCGGTGGACCGCAGGCTGACCCGGCGGGCCCAGTTACGGCGCGAGTGGAGGCCGTCGGCCTCGTCGACGTTGAAGCCGTCCTCGTGGTGCACGTGCCGGTTGAGCCGGGCGCTGCGCGCGGCGAGCACCGCGTCCATGGCGCCCCAGTTGTAGGTCAGGAGCAGGTCGGGCTGGGTGCTCTGGAGGAGCTCGCGGCAAAAGCGCACGCCGGACATGGCGCCCTGGGGAGGGGTCCATGGCAGGGAGGCGACCTGGGCGCG
>CAJQPT010000125.1 GCA_905480285.1 uncultured bacterium | reverse complement strand
CTGTGCGCTGGGAGAGCGGCGCGCACCTCGCGCTCGACGTTCAGGCCGGCGGCGCGCCGGCGCGAAAGGGTCGCCTGACGTTCGACCCCTCGAGTCGGGGGGCGGCGTGGGGTCGACTTCGACTCGGTGGGCGCGGGGCGTCGCTGCGGGTCTCCCTTGAACCCCGGCGCCGCGGGGCCAAGGCGTCCGGCGCTCTGGTCCCGGACGCCGTGCTCCTGGGGGGGCCCACGCTGGCGCAAGGGTCGACGCTCTACCTCGAGGGCGGGGGGGGCGAGGCCGTCGATCCGGAGGCGCCGCAGGGGCCTTGGCTCCGGCTCGAGAAGGAACGCAGCGTCTGGTGGCGGGCCCGGGTGGAGGGTGCGGGGCCCGCAGAGGTGCTGGTGGGCTGCTGGCCGCCCCGGGATCTCTGGGACGGGCTGGAGGTCGAGGCCTCCGCGCCGGTTCGGCGTGTCGAGGTCCCCGGCCGCCCGGACCTGGTGAAGCTGGTGGGGGAGGCGCCGTTCGACTTCGCGGTCCGCAAGGAGGCCAGGGAGCGGTTCGCCCTCAGCTGCTCGGTGGGAGGGAGTGACCTGGCGCCCGACCGCATCTCGGTGGACGGCGAGGGTCTCGGGGGGCCCGACGGGTTCGCGTTCCGCCTGGACCACTGGAAGGTGCCGCCGAGGTGGCCGGGCCCCAACGTGGAGGACCTGGGGGACGGAGTGCTGTACATCAGGGAACGAGACGGGCACCCCACGTCCCCGTGGGTGAGCGAGGGCTTCACCCTCGACCAGCTGCGCTTCCTACGCACGCTGCCCCTGGGCGAGTAGTCTCTGCCCCGTGAAGCGCATCATCCTCTGTCGACCCGCCGGCCCCCGCAATGTGGGCGCCGTCCTCCGCGCGGCCCTGAACTTTGGTCCGGCCGAGGTCGTGATCAAGGGGCTCGGCCGCCCGTCGCTGTTGGTCCACCCTGACTTCGAGCTCATGTCCCACGGCGGCGAGGACGCCAGGTCCGCCATCAAGGTGGTCGAGACCATGGAGGAGGCCCTGGAGGGATGCCACCACGCGGTGGCCTTCACCGCCCGCGCGAGGAAGAAGGAGCGGCGGGTGAACTGGCGCGAGCGCGCGCCGGAGCTCGCGCCCATGGGCGACGACGAGGAACAGCGGCTCGCGCTGATCTTCGGCAGCGAGGAGAGCGGCCTGACCCGGGAGGAGGCGGCGGTGGCGCAGGAGCTCGCTCACCTACGGACCGCGCCCGCGCACACCTCACTCAACCTGGCTCAGGCGGTGACGGTGGTGCTGCACAGCCTGTTCACCGGGGACGAGGTGCACCAGCGGGAGCCCAAGCCCAAGCGCCTGGACCAGCGCGAGCGGACCTTCCTCAAGGAGCGGATGACCGAAGTGCTCGCGGGAGAGGTGGCGTTCACGGAGTCCGCCGCGAAGGACATCACGGGGGCGATCGAGCGCATGGTCACCCGCGCCCCGCTTGAGCCCCGGGACGCGCGAGCCTGGCACATCATCCTCCGATCGCTGGGTTCCTCCGCGACGCCGTCCGAGTTCGGCCTCGAGGAGCAGCCCAAGGACGCAAGGCGCCGCGACGCCCTCGAGCGAAACGAGCGGCGCCGCGGCGGCGATGACGGCTGATAGCCGTTCCTGAGGGGATGACCGTGGTTACTGGAAGGTGATCCCGATCGAGCTGGAGAAGTTCGAGGAGGCCGCGCCACCGGGGGCGGCGTCCCTGTGCCAGAACTGCCAGTTCTGCCGGTCACCGGGCACGAGCACGGTCGAGCCGCCGCCTGCCACGGGGATCGACGCGAGGTCCGGCTGGAAGAAGACGGACCCCAGCCCGGCGTTGAGCACCTGCGTTGAGTAACGGCCTGCGGCGCCGAGGCAGAGGTTGCCGAGGGAGCCGCCGGGGTTGGCGGCGAAGCCGGTGGCGGGGGAGGTGATGAAGTAGCCCAGGGAGTTGAGCGGGAGGTCGACGACGTAGAGCCTGACGTCGTTGTCGATGGCGATCGGGCTGCCAGAGGCGCACAGCGTCGCGGGGCTCCCGGAGCTGTTCACGGCGCCGGCGCATCCCTGCTCCCCGAGCAACGGGAAGAGGTTGACGTCTCCGAAGCAGGCCGTGAGCGCGTAGGCGCTGAAGCCCTCACCGTTCTTCAGGAACACACGGATGACGACCGCCTCGGCTGCGGAGGGGTTGGTGGTGTTGACGTACATCACGGACTCGTTGTCCGTGGTCGAGCTTGAGCTGGCGAGGACGTTGCCGGTGCAGGTCCCGCCCTGGAACTCGAGGATCTCGACGTCGATGTCTCCGAGCGAATGGTCGAAGAGCAGGTCGACCTGGATCTGCACGTCGGCCCGCTGCAGTCGCGCGACGAAGTAGTCCTCATCGCAGCCCGTGACGACGAGGTTCGGAGTCGTGAAGTCCGTGATCGCGATGAGGGATCCGCTCTGGCAGTCATCGTTGTCCTCGAACGGGTCATCCACGACCTCGACCAGGTCAATGTTCAGCTCGTAGGGCGCAGCGTTCGCGGCGAGGTCCTCCACGAGGACGGCCATCTGTCTGGGAGCGCCGCCGCAGTCGAAGTAGTCCAGGGGCTGTCCGGAGGCCGTAGCGAGGGGAGCGCCGCACCCGAGCTCGAAGAGCGTCAGCGTGGGGGTCGCCGCGGATGAGATGGCCTCGATCTGGATGGAGGCGTTGGCCGGGACGTCAAAGGCGAAGTAGTCGGGGTCGGGTCCCAGGGTCAGGTTCGGCGTCGTCCCCGGGAGGACGAGCGGCGGAGCGGCGCAATCGTCATTGGGCTCGAAAGCGTCCTGTGGGAGGCACAAGGAGACTGACTGGAGGGCGATGGCAACCGTGGCAGCGGCGCAGACTCTGTGAAACATGAACTCGGAGTGTGGTGGGGGGAGCGGCATGCTCCGAAGGTGAACTCGCCGAAGGCTAGTCGGGTATTGGACTCGGTGCGGCGGATTGGGCCAGAGGCTTGTGCCGGGGTGCAAGAATGAGATGGGAGAGGCCCAAATCGGGCAGGATGAGGGCTCATTTGAGGGTGGAGACGCCCCCCTGCGGACTAGGATGGGTCCAGATTCATGGTCCATCTCAGCCGCATTTACACCAAGTCAGGCGACACCGGTACGACCCAGCTGGGCGACGGATCCACCCTCCCCAAGCACCACCTGAGGGTCTCGGCTTACGGGAACATCGATGAGCTGAACAGCGTCATCGGGATGATGCTGGTACGCGACGTCGAGGGTCCCACGGCGACCCGACTCCGCCAGGTCCAGAACGACCTCTTCGACGTGGGCTCCGACCTCTGTGTTCCAGGGGAAGCGGGCGAAAAGCTCCGGATCACGGCGTCCTACGCCGAGCGACTGGAGGCGTGGATCGATGAGGTGAACAAGCGGTTGACGCCGATTGACTCCTTCGTGCTTCCCGGCGGCTCCTCCGCAGCGGCATGGCTCCATATGGCCCGTACGGTCTGCCGGCGCACGGAGCGCTCGATCGTCGAACTCTTCGCCCGCGAAGAGGGCGGGCGCGTGAACGGGGAGGTCCTGAAGTACGTGAACCGGCTCTCGGACCTCTTCTTCGTCCTCGCGAGAGAGGCCAACGACGGCGGGAAGAGCGACGTGCTCTGGGTGCCAGGTCAGAACGGCTGAGCGTCCCGATTCGGGATCGCGACACCTCGAAGACGGCACCGACATTCTGATGGGCTTTCCGCTGGACCATGCAACGCCGACGGCCTGGGTCTCCCTCGTCGAGCGAGAGCCCGAGAGGCTCCTTGAAGATCACGCCCACTGCGAGTTGAAGGCGGCCTCATCGGCCCACGCGCTGATCGCCAAGAACCCTGAACACAGCGAGCTGGTCCAGGACCTCGCTGATATCGCGATCGAGGAGCTGGAGCACTTCAAGGTCGTGGTGTCCGAGCTCGAGGCCCGCGGCGGCCGCCTCGGAGAGCAGACGGAGAACCGGTACGCGGCCTCGTTGCATCGCCGCTCTGCCGAGAGCCGGCAGAGCCTGGTGCTGGATCGGCTCGTGATCGCCCACCTGATCGAGGCCCGCAGCCTGGAGCGCTTCCACCTCCTCGCGGAGCACTCCACGGACTCGCGACTCCGGGAGCTCTTTGCCGAGCTCCTCCCCTCGGAGGCCGCGCACCAGGGCTTCTATGCCAAGGCCGCGCGGAGCCTCTTCGGCCGAGAGCAGGCGGAGGCGCGCATCGCCCACCTGCGGCGGGTCGAGGGGGAGGTCATCTCGACGCTCCCGTTCTCTTACACGGTGCATTCGGGAATGGTCGGCGCGCCGAGTCTGTCGCCAGCGGAGCGATGAGCGGGTCCCCATCGGAGGCGCGCCTCGTCCTCCTCGAGGGGCGGGTGCAGGGCGTGGGCTTTCGCTGGCATGCCCGGTTGGAGGCGCGGGCGCTGCAGGTCGCCGGGTGGGTGCGGAACCTCGAGGACGGAGGGGTTGAGGCGCATTGTGAGGGGGACCCGGATCGGGTCGAAGAGCTCCTCGGTTGGCTCGAGATGGGGCCCGCTGGGGCCAGGGTCGACCGGGTCGATGTTCGTCGCGCCGAGGTCGAGGGCCATGGCGGGTTCGAGATCCGATGATCGGGCGACGAGCAAGCTCTGGCCGTGACCTGGGGCAGCGCCGGGCCTAGGCTTCTCTGCATGGCTCTTCACGTCGCTTGGCTGCTGCTCGCCGGGCTCCTGCTGCCGCAGGAGGTCGCTCCGGCACGCCCCGAGGACCTCACCCCGGCGAGCTGGAATACCGAGGGCGAGCTCCTCCCCGCGGTCGAGCTGCCCCGGATCGACGGCCGAGGGACAGTCAACCTCGGCGAGCTCCGCGGCCGCAAGCTCCTCTTGATCCACTTCGCCTCCTGGTGAGCAGGGTGCCGGAGGGACGTGCCGGTCTGGTACGAGAGAGTGCGGCCCTTGGTCGAGGCCGGCGCGCTGCAGATCATCGGCATCGTCCAGGAACAGCATCCGGATCGTGCGCAGCTCTATCAGCAGTGGAAGGGGCTGGACTTCCCGATCCTCTGGGATCCGTTTGGCCTCTCGGGCGTGGAGGCGGTGCCGGACCTGACCGCCGTCGACGAGCACGGGGTCATCCGCATCGCCCGGCCAGCCCCTAAGCTGTTCGAGACGCAGTTCATGGAGGGCTTCATGGGCAGGAGCTTCGAGGCGAGTGAAGGGGAGCCTGTGCCAGCGACCTTCTTCCAGGTGAACGCGTCGGCGCGCCTGCGGGGGGACCTCTCGACGGAGGATCGGGCGCGGAGAGCGATGGCCCGCCTGATGCTGGCGGGGCCAACGGCCCGCACGATCGACGGCGAGGTCGATGCGCTGGCGTCGGCGGCGGTCGAGGGGCAGCCTCGCGATCGGTTCCGCGCGGGGGTCGGCCTGCGGATGCGGTTCGACGGGCCGCAGGCGCGTGCCGCAGACCTCCAGCGCTCCATCGACGCCTGGTTCTCTGCGCTCATGGCCTCGCCGAACCAGTACATCTGGCGGCGCCGGATTCAGCAGTGGGGCCCAGCGCTGGACAAGCCCTACGCCTTCTACGACTGGGTGGGCGTCGCCCGGGCGGACATCCAAGCCCGCGGTGAGCGTCCCGTGCGGCTCCTCGCTTCGCTCTCAGGTGCCGAGCGAGCCCAGAGCTCGCGGGCGGTCCCGGTGCTGCGCAGTGGGGCCGTGGAGCCCGACCCCGAGGACCGGATCACCCTGGACTCCGGGAGGCTCGTGCGCCTCGAGCATGCGGTGGCCTTGAATACCGCGGTGGTGGGACCGCGGATCCGCGTCCCTCGGGGATCGCTCCGGCTTCACGTGGTCCTTCGGCCGCGTCAGGGGGCCACCTGGCCGGTGGACGCGGACCCGCCGGTGCTCTGGTTGGAGCCGGGCGAGGGATGGCTGCTGGCCAGCTCGCTCGTCCCCTTTCAGGCCCCAGGCGTCGGTGGAGAGGGACGCCCCCTGATCGCGGACCTGGAACTCTCGACCCCGCTGAGGATGCTGGCGCCGCCGGACCCCAGCGCCCCACCCCCCGCGGCGACGGCGACGCTCCGCGGCTATGTGCTCTATTCCGTCTGCGAGGCGGACGGAACCTGCGTCTTCCGGCGACAGGAGCTGGAGGCGGTCGTCCGCTTCCCCGATCCGCGGCGCGGAGATTCACCTGCGGACGAGGCCCAGGGGGACGAGGCCCACGGGGATGAGGCCCAGCGGGGCGAGACGCAGCGGGGCGAGGCGCAGCGGGACGAGACGCAGCGGGGCGAGACGCAGCCGGACAAGGCGCAGGCGGACGGGGGTGATGGGGAGAGCCAGAAGGGGGGCGCGGATCGGTGACGATGAGCGGGCCCCGAAGGACGTTCCTCCTGATCGCGATGGCCCTGGGCGCCTGCGCTGGGCCGAGCTCTGATCCGGCGCACCGGGTCCGCGGGCCGATCGCCGCGCGGATCCTCCAGCCCGCTGCGCTGATCTTCCCGTCGCCGCGCCCGGCGCGGGCGAGCCTCCCGTCGAGCGGAGACGGGCGTGCGCTCATCGACCTTCAGTACTCGTCCATCTTCGAACAGAACGCGAGCGCTGCTGGCGCCGCGAACTTCGATGGTGAGGTCGGGCGTCTGGCAGCCAACATTCTCCTCGGCTTCGGTGAGGGCGTCGCTCTGGGTCTGGAGCCCTCCCTCTTGTTTGCCTCCAGCGGCTTCCTTGACGCGACGGTGGACGCGTTCCACCAGCTGACAGGCCTCCCTGGAGGAGGTCGGGAGAACGCTCCTCGGGACCAATACGGGATGTCGCTGGAGCGGGGTGGCGTCACCGCGTGGTCCCTCGAGGAGGACGAGCTCCTCCTCGGCGATCTTCCGCTCACGGCGATGATGACCGTGATCGACGAGGGACCGGGCCAGCCCGGTATCGCGGCGCGCTTCACCGTGGAGTTACCCACCGGGAGTGAGTCCCGCGGCTCGGGGAGCGGCGGCTGGGATACCGCGGCGGGGGTGGTGCTCGAGAAGTCCTCAGGCCGCTGGACGTTCACAGGCCACCTCGACGGTGTCCGGGTGGACACGCCGCGCGGGTTCCTCGACGCCGGGCTCGACGTGGACTACCTCCTCTTCGCGGGCACCGGTGTCGAGTACCGGTGGTCCGACGAGACCTCGCTGCTCCTCCAGCTCCAGTACCGCTCCCCGTTGACCACTGACCTTCCCCTCGAGGAGATCGATCGCGAGATCATGGACGTTGGCGTGGGCGTGGCCCACGACCTGAGCCGTGAGAGCGCGCTCACGATCTCGTTCCATGAGGACGCGGTCGCGGCCTCGGGCCCCGACTTCACCCTGTACTTCGGCCTCACGTTCGGCTTCTAGCCGGACGGGGGCTTCAGTCCGCGATCAGCTCCGCCACGGCCTCGGCGTGGCGGGCGCCGTCCTCTTCACCGACCTCCATGAGGCACCGAATGTAGTCACCCTGGAAGAGGATCGTCGAGAGGAGCTCCTGGGACCTCGCGCGGCGGGTACCCCAGCGCCTCGTGAGGAATCGGAAGGTGCCCGGGAGCCTTGGCTCGAATTCGTTCGCGAGGCTCGCGATATCCCTCGAGGGCCGGATCACGAGGCACTTGATGGGCCGCAGGTGCGAACGTTGCTCAGGCGGGAGCTTCTCGACCAGGCCGTTGATGCGCTCGAGGTGCATGGCGTCCTGATCGAGCACGTCGAGGAACGTGGCGCTCATCAGGTTGCCCAGGATCTGCGCGGCGCGCGGCGGCCCCTTGAAGCGCGGCTCGCGCGCCTCTGCCTGGGAGGGGCGAAAGCGCGTGGAGATGGCCAAGACCCGGTCCGCGCCGAGGTGGACCGCGGGGGCGAGGGGCGCGGTGAGGCGGACGCCTCCGTCGCCGTACCACTCTCCGTCGACCTCCACGGGCGCAAAGAAGAGGGGGAGGGCCGCCGAGGCGAGGATGTGGTTGACCCGGAGGTTGGTCCGGACGCTGTGGCGCAGGGGCCGCTCCCAGTTCCTGAATTCTCTGCCGGCGGTGAACGAGACCGTCTGCCCGGTGGAGTAACGAAGGGCGATCAGGGCGATCGCCTTGAGCCTGCCGGAGTCGAGATTGGCCTGGATCCCGGGCAGCCCCTGTCCCCCGAAGGACCTCTCCAGGAAGCGACGGAGCGGCGTGCTGTCGACCATCCCGTCCAGGGGTTGGAGCGTGGGCGCCCAGCCGGTGGCGAGCCGCATGCCGATACAGGCGGCTCGATGGAGGAGCGCGAGCCCGCGCGTCTCGAAGACCGAGTTCACGTCAATGCCGCGCCACAGGGCCTGGAGGTGCTCGGCGGCCTCCTCGAAGGTGGCCTCGCTGTTGCCGAGGTGCGCCGCGTTGATCGCCCCGGCGGAGATGCCGGTCAGGATCGAGGGGGCGAGATCCGGGTGCGCCCTCGCGAGCCCGCGCAGCACCCCGACCTGGTACGCGGCCCTCGCGCCGCCGCCGAAGAGGGTCAGGGCGAGCCCGTGCTGCGGCACATCTTGGCTGGGGCTGGACATCGGATGACAAGCGTGGCGGGGACACGGTCGGCCCGGCGTCGCTCATCACAGTCTGCGGCCCAGGAGGCCGCTTCCGGAACCTCGAACAGGGCGAAAGGGGTGGGGGCGCCTGCCCCCGAGCTCAACGCTCGAGCCGGACCTCCAGCGCGCCGCCGCCGTTGATCTCCCGGACCCCGGTCACGCCCAGCCGCTGCCCCTCGGGCCCCTGGAGCCAGCGGGTCATGGCGGGCTTGAGGATCCCGTTGCCCCCCTTGCTCCCGTAGCCCTGACCCGTGATCACCTGAACCGGGCTCCTCCGGACCGCGCGGCAGCGCGTCAGCTCCTCCAGGAGCCTCCGCTCGGCTTGCTGGACCGTGCAGCCGTGAAGGTCCACCTCGTGGATGGCCGGAGCTTCCTCCTGCTCGCGGCCTCGATCCAGATCTGGATCGAACCGGCGTCTGCGGTTTCGATTCCCGGAGGCCATGTCTCCTATATCGGCCAGGATGGTCCCAGAATAACGCCCCGGTCGGTGGAATCAGTGCCACCGAGAACCGTCGACCTCAGTCACCCCGCACAAGAGCGATGACCCTCCCCCGCCTTAGCCAAGCCCTCCTGGCCCTCCTCGCCCTCCCGATCTTCGTCGCCTGCGCCTCGAACGAGACCTCCGCCCCCGCGCCCGTGGGCACGGAGGTGAAGGCGAGCGTTGAGACCCAGGAGCTCGATCCGAACGACCCCAACGTCGAGCAGTGCCCGGTGACGGGCGCGCTCCAGCTCAAGTCGGACTCGGGCAAGAGCCCGCACTGAGCCTCCCCGCGCCGCGCCTCCTGGCGGCGGATTGCCAAGGCCAGCCCAGTCGGCCCGATCAGCCTGGTCAGCCCGGGCGGCGACGTGGCTCACCGCCCCTGTCGGACGGGTGGGGTCGAACGAGCGTCGCGGGCAGGCTTCGGGACTCAGCTGGCGAGCGCCGCGGCGATGCAGGCGACGTCCACGATGTCCCCGGCGCTGCAGCCGCGAGAGAGGTCCATGAAGGGACGCTCGAGACCCTGAACGAGCGGGCCGAGTGCCGTCGCGCCCGCGAGGCGCTGGGTCAGCTTGTAGGCAATGTTTCCGGCGTCCAGGTCCGGGAAGATCAGCACGTTGGCCTGACCGCCGAGGGGCGATCGGGGGGCCTTGCGCTCGGCGACGGCTGGCACAATGGCCGCGTCGACCTGGAGCTCCCCATCGCTCGTCAGCGCTGGCGAGCGCTCCTTGAGCATCGCGGCGGCGGCGCGCACCTTGTCCACATGCGGGTGCTCCGCTGAGCCCTTGGTCGAGAACGAGAGGAGCGCGACCTTGGGTGCCTCGCCAACCAGACGCCTGTGACTCTCCGCCGTGGCGATGGCGATGTCCACCAGCTGCTCTGCGCTGGGGTCCGGGACGACACCGCAGTCACCATAGGTGAGGGCGCGGTCCGGGAAGACCATCAGGAAGCAGGACGAGAGCGTCTTCATCCCGCGCTGGAGGCCGATCACCTGAAGCCCGGCGCGCAGGACGTCGGCGGTCGCCGCTTCCGACCCGGCGACCCCGCCCGCGCAGTCGCCTGAAGCCACGAGCGCGGCGCCAAAGGTGAGTGGGTCGCGCATTCGCTCCGCGGCCTCTTCAGGCGTCATGCCCTTGGCCTTACGGCGTTCGTGGAGCGCCGCGGCGAATCCCTCCGCACGGCTGTCTCGGAGCGGGTCGACGACCTCCACCCCGGCGGGCACGTTCCCCATCCCCCGAGAGGCCACGAGGACCGGCTGCACGAGGCCCTCCCCGGCGAGCCGCGTCGCCGCCTGGACCACGCGCTCGTCCGAGGCCTCGGGCAAGACCACCCTGGCGTTCGAGCGGCGGGCGCGCTCGCGGAGCTCGAGGAGCAGGTCCACGGTCAGCGCTCCACGCTCTGGAGGACCTCGTCGGGGATATCCATCTCCATCCGGAGGAGCGCGAGCCCGTGGGTCTTGCCCTGGGCATCGGTCTTCAAGGATGCCGAGCCTCCGCCGCCGAGGCTGTCCTCGAGCAGGAAGTTGAGCACGCCCATGTTGGGGGCCTCGAAGCGGCGGACGCCGCCGTGGTTGATGCCCTTGAAGTGCTCCTGGACGACCTCCTCGGTGAGGGCGTCGCGGAGGAACCTGTAGGCGGCTTCGGAGCGCGCGATGACCCCGACGTTGGAGCCCTCGCCCTTGTCACCCGAGCGGGCGTAGGCGATCTGGTCGAGCGTGGCGTGAGTCATGACGGCCCTCCGGGCTGCAGCTCGTGGACGGAGACGGTGGAGCTGACCTTGGTCTTGTCGAGCAGCGCCGGCCAGTAGCCGATGATCTCGGTGGCCTTGGGCCTGCCGCCGGCGAAGCCCGTGACGCCCGGCGGCCCGCTGGTGACCAGCGGGACGAGCTCGGAGCCGAAGCGGTTGACCTTCGCCCGGTCGGGCCCCTTCACGCCGAGCCGCAGGACGACCTCGGAGGGCTCATCGCTCCCCGGGACCGCGACGC
The DNA here is from genome assembly GCA_905480285.1 of uncultured bacterium. GTDB lineage: Bacteria > Planctomycetota > UBA1135 > UBA1135 > Saltatorellus. Next base: position 19,002 of record CAJQPT010000125.1, on the reverse strand, counting down.
CTTCGTGGCAGACGTTGGCGCCGACGAACTCGACAAGCCGCTCCTCCGCGGCGTATTCGAACCCGTCGTACTTCAGACGATCCCAGACAATCTCGCTCGCCAGGCGGGCCTTGGCCAGGGCGTCGGGGCCAGAGATGGTGAGCTGCCCCACGGACTTCCAGCCGTCCTGGAAGCTCATCGACACCTTGTAGGTGGGGGTGGCGGGAGCGCCCTTCACACCGCTGATGCGGACGCGGTCGTTGCCCTCATCGTCGATATGGAAGGACGTGAAGTCCGCCACGACGTCGGGGGTGATGTAGTTGGCCGGGTCGCCCATCTCATAGCTGAGCTGGTGGACGACGGTATCCCGGGAGACGCGCCCGCCGGTGCCCTCATGCTTGGTGACGGTGAAGGTCCCGTCAGGGCAGGCCTCGACGATCGGGTAGCCGATCATCGCCATGTTCTCGATCGACTTCCAGTCGGTGTAGTTCCCGCCGGTGCACTGAGCGCCGCACTCGAGGATGTGCCCCGCGACGGTGCCTGCCGCGAGCTGATCCAGGTCAGCCTCGGTCCAGCCAAACTCGTGGATCAGCGGGCCGATGACGAGGCCCGGGTCCGTGCCGCGGCCCGTGATCACGATATCGGCGCCCTGGTTCAACGCCTCGGCGATGGGGAAGGCGCCGAGGTAGACGTTGGCGCTGGTGACGTTATCGCGGACCGGGGCGAGGGGCTCCCCCGTGTCCATGTTGGTGAAGGCCTCGCCGCCGCCCATGAGCCCGTCGAGCTCGTCAAGGATGTCATCGCCCTCGACCACGGCGACCTTGACGCCCTCCAGTCCGTGCTTGCGAACGACCTCAAGGACGGCGTCCTTGCAGGCCATCGGGTTCACACCGCCGGCGTTGGCGACGATCTTCACGCCCTTCTCCATGGCCTTCGGCAGGACCCGGTCCAGGAGCGTCACGAAGTCAGTCGCGTAGCCCTTGGAGGGGTCGCGCGTCTTCAGCTTCTGCATGATGCTCATGGTCACCTCGGCGAGGTAGTCGAGCGTCAGGTAGTCGAGGGGGCCCTCCTCGATGAGTCGAACGGGGCCGAGGATCGAGTCTCCCCAGAAGCCCTGGCCGTTGGCGATGAGGACCTTGTCCTTGGATTTCATGGCACGCAGTGGATGGGGATCGGGTGGCGTTACCGCGATCCGGGCCGACGAGTCTACCCTCTAGGCCCCCGGCGCTCCCGCCGCTGGGGCCCCCTCTCATGCGCACTCTCTTGCTCACCGGCTTCGAGCCCTTCCTGGATGTCCAGTTGAACCCCAGCGGTGAGGTGGCGCTCCAGCTGGACGGCGTCCGGCTTCAGGACAGCCGCGGTGTCGCCCTCGAGGTCCGCGGCAGGGTCCTCCCAGTGGCGTTTGAGCGGGCTCCTGGGGAGCTGGAGTCGGCCCTCAGGGGCCTCGGCGAGGGGGTCGCCGCGATCGTCTCGTTGGGGGTGCATCGGGGGCCGGCGTTCCGGCTCGAAGAGAGGGCCCGGGCCGTGTTCCATAGCGACCAGCCCGACAATGACGGCCGGGTGGGGGGCGGGGTCCGGCTCGAAGGCCCGGCGGAGCGTCGGACCTCTCTGGACCTGGACCGCTGTGAGCTCTGGCTGCGGGCGGCGGGCGCAGGGAAGGTCACTCGGTCCGATGACGCCGGGGGATACCTCTGTGAGCGGATCTACCGGGCGGGCCTGGACGAGGCCTCGCGTCTGGATCTTCCGGCCCTGTTCCTGCATGTCCCTCCGGCGGAGCGCATGGGGGTCGAAGCCCAAGCGGGGGTGGTCCGAGGCTTCTTGGACGCGCTCGCGCGAGAACTCTGAGGACCAGAGCAGGCCCAGAGCGGGTGGCCTCGCGCAGGCTGGGCAGCTGGGGCCCTGAACAGGCAACGCCCCCCCCGCCCCTTGTGGGGGGCGAGGGGGGCGTGAAAGTGGCAAGAGGTACGGTGCGCTGGCTCCCCGTGGAGCCTCCCTCTACGGAGCGCGCCGCCGTCCATCGCCTCTCAGGCTCACTCGGTCTCCATGCTCGTCTTGATGTTGCCTGACATGGCCATCTCCATGCCGAGGTCCATGGACTGTCCGCCCATGTCCATGCCCATCGCCATGTCCATTCCGACGTCGAGATCGGCCTGGAGCGTCATGCTGTGCGCGTGGCCCGCCTCGACATTCCAGAGCAGCTCACCCGTGCCTTCAAGGCTCATGGTGAGGTCCATGCGGTCGACGGTCATCTCGGCGGGAAGCTCCTCGCTCCCCATGGCCTCGGCGGCCATTTCAGACATGTCTGCGGAGGCCGAGATCTCCAACTCCAGCTCGATCACGGCGACGCTCGTGCCGTCAACGTCGCGCATCTCGACGAACTTGCCGGTGGCTGAACCCTCGACGGCGTCGTCGAAGAACTGGCGGAAGTCCGACATCATCGCCGGGTCAGGACCCATGCCTGCCTGGGCTCCGTCCACCTCCAGGTCGATCTTGAGGTCGCCGCCAGGCGCCATCACATCCACGAGACCCATGAGGTCGATCTCGTACGACTCGCCCTCGGCGAGCTCCCCGTCGGGAAGCAGCGCGCGGTAGTCCATGTCCTCGGAGAGGTTCTCGAGGAGATCGGCGTCGCCCTCTTCACCCTCGGGGAAGGAAAGCTCGTACTCACCGTCTTCGTCGTTCCACGTGAAGATGACGGTGGAGCCTTCGAGCTCGGAGGTGCCTGAGCCGTTCGGCGACTGGCTCTCCTCTTCACCCATCATGTTGATGACGACGTCCATCTCGAGCTCGGAGCCGACGGCGTCGTAGCTGCGGGAGAGCTTCTTCGGCTGGCCGGCGGCAAGCGCCACGTACTCGTCGGTGACGGTCGTGGTGGCGACCATCTCCATGCTCATCTCGATGTCCGGCATCATCGGGCTCGGCTCACCGTTCATGGTCATCGCCATGTCGTCCATCTCCATGGTCGTGGTCGAGATGAAGGTCTTGGTGAGGGACGAGCCGGCCTTGGGGGCGAACTCGATCTTCGCGGCCTCGGTGCCGGAGAAAGCGAAGAGGGCGGGGATGGCCACGGCAGTGGCGAGGGCGAATTGGGTGCGCATTCGAGAGGTCGTTGCTTTGGGGAAGAGGGGACGATCGCTGTAGCAGCGCGATCGAGACCGGGGGGGGCGGGCAGTCAGCGGGCCCGCGTGGTGAGGCCTACGCCGCTTCTCGGCCGCATATTCATGCGCCTGAGGCCTCTCCCGCGCCTCAACTTTTCCCGGCAACTTGGGCCAAAAGGGCCCCTGGTGGGGCCTGGACCCAATGGCTGGCGGTTGGACGTTGCCTGGCCACAACAAGACGGCCCCCGGCGAGCTGGAGCTCCCCGGGGGCCGTGTCAGGGCGCGCTGCAGGCGCCCGAGCCAACCAGGCCTCAGTCGCCGAAGGAGATCTGGAGGGCGTCCGACGTGTTGGACGTCACCTGCCCGGCGGCCGAATCACGGTGCCACATCTGGAAGTTCCAGGTGCTCCCACCAGTGATCTGCTGACCGTTGGTGAAGGGATCGGTGAAGTCGACCCGGTAGGACGCGAGCCCGAGCAGCGGATCGGACTGGACCGGGGGGAGGCGGAACTGAGAGCCACCGACACACAGGATGCCCTGGCTACCGCTAATCGGCACCTGGGTCTGCTGGTCCCCGAAGAAGAAGAGCCCGAACGATCCCGCGGGCATGCTCGAGGCGCTTAGGAAGAAGTTGTTCTCCGAGACTCGCACGCTCCCGTTGAAGTCGATGCGAGTTGTCAAACCGGTCGAGTTGGGGTTGGCCGCGCAGTAGCGGACAGGGTCCGGGATGGAGCTGCCGAGCCCGACAATCTCGATGTCGTCAATGGCGGCCTCGACGATCGAGCCGGAGCCGAGGTCCGAAGCGATGAAGCGGAGCTGCATGCTGGCTGTCGGCGTCACGATGGAGGAGAGGTCGAAGCTCGCCTGGATCCAGCCGCCGTCCGTTCCGGCTCCGGTGGGGCCAACGCTCTCGACATCAACCCATGAAGCGCCGCCATCGGCGCTGACCTCCACCTCGAAGATGTCGGCGTTCGGCGAGGCTCCCGCGGTGTTGGAATACCACCGCCAGTAGCTGACCTCGACAGAGTTCAGGCCGTCCGCGTTGAAGAGGGGGCTCAGCAGGGTGGTGATCCCGCCGTCCACGTCGTTCTCGCCCACGCTGCCGCCCGGAGAACCCTGGCCGGTGAACCAGCAGTTCGTGCCGACAGGCGAGTGGTCGTCCTCGGATTGGGCGGCGGTGCCGATCGGGTTGCCGAGCGTCCATTGGCCAGTGGTGGCCGTATCGCCCGGTGCGCCGCCGACGAAGCCGTCAGCCCCGGCCTCGAACTCGGTCACGATGATGGGGCTGATCTCCCCGACGCGGAAGACCAGCGGCGAGCTCTCGCCTCCCTCCGGGAAGGACTTGCTCGTGCCGGTACTCTCCGTGGCGTTCACGTAGTACTCGACGCGTGACGGAGAGAGCTGGCCGGGGATGCCGGCCGCAAACGTATCGCCGACCGTGTTGGACATGGGGATGGCCGTGAAGCCACCGGTCCCGTTCACGCGGTAGCGCAGCTCGGCGCCCGTGAGCGCCCCTCCGAAGTTGGAGACAATGTCGGCCTCGACGACGTAGGGCCCTGCCTCGTCGGGAGTGTCGCCGAGGGCGGTCACGTCGTTGATCGAAATGAGCTGGAGAGCGACGCCGGGGAAACCCTGCTGGGTGAACCCTCCGTCGATCTGCGCGTAGTTCGGCGTGCCGTTGTTGATGTTGCCGTCGTCGTCATCGAGGGTCAGCCACTGGGACTCGATGATCGAGCGGATCTGCGTCTGGTTGTAGCTGTTGAGCCACCCCAGGAAGAGAGAGTTGGCCTGAAGGCTGCCGGCAGCCGTCCCGAGGGGGCCGCTCTTCAGTGCCTGACGAACCTTCCAGGCCGCGCCCATCCAGACCTCGCCGTTGGCGTGGACTCCGTTGTAGCAGCCGCCGTTGTTGTCGCCGCAGAACTGGCGGGTGTTGTTGCCGTTCCGCACGGACCCTCCGCCGGTGGTGAAGAAGCGCCCGACGACGCTGTCGTCGTAGCAGTACATGGCGAACACGTCACCGTTGCCCTCGCCCATGCCGTCGTTGCCGTTGCCGGTGCCGTAGCGCACGTTGAGCCAGTGCCCCTGCTCGTGGGCGACGACGGTGCTGAAGGCCGTGTTGTTGCAGCCGCCTCCAGCGAGGTAGTAGTTCGTGGACGAGCCGTTGAAGAACGCGTTGCAGCTGCTGTTGAGGTTGACGTTGGCCGTCGCGCGGAAGTCCGCGGTGGGGTCCGTCGGGAAGGTGTCGCGGATGAAGTCGCGGAGCACGTTGAGGTGCAGCTGCGTGTTGGCCTGTGAGGTCAGAGGCTGGGTCGGGTTCGGGTTCATCAGCAGGTCGTTCTGCTGGTTCGGCTGCACGCCCTGGAAGGTGATCGAGTAGTCGGCACCCGTGTCGTTGTTGATGTTGGTGAACTCTCCGAAGTAGTCCACCGTCAGGTCGAGGGGGGTGTTCACTCCAGTGATCGTGAAGTTGCCGTCACGGTCCGTCTCCACCGTGCCTGCGCTGCTGGTGATGCGCGTCCGCGGCATCGCGATGGGCGTCGGCGGGTTCGCGCTACGGTCTGCGCTGAGCCCCGGCGTCGCGTTGGCGCGGACCGTGCCGAAGACGTCGAAGTTGTGGATGGTGTTCTCACTCTTGATGACGTTCCTTCCGGTCGCGTCGATCGAGTAGCGGCGGCCGATGGGCTGGTCCACACCGTTGTCGAACGTGGCGTCGATCTCCCACGCCAGGTCCCAGCTCTTCACCTCGCCGCGCTCGGAGTGCGCGTGGACGAGACGTGAATCTCCCATCTGGTTCGGCTGGAGGCCAAACTCATCCTTGAAGGCCCGCGCCGCCACGAGGGCGGCGAAGCCCGCGCCGGTGGTCGGCTTACCGCTGGGGCTCGTCAGGGTCGCCGCCGCGGTGCAGTGCACCGAGAGGAGCCGTCCGCTCATGTCGAACAGGACGTTGACGGCGCCGTCTTCCACGGGGACTCCGTTGACGACCTGCTCGAACCGCACCGTGATCTTGTCCGTGGAGTTCACCTGCCCGAGGGGCATGAACCGGAAGCGCTCCTCCACCAGTTGGTCCGACTCGATCCCGTGCATCTGGTAGGTCTGCTCGACCCAGTAGCGGGCGAGGGAGAACCACTCCACGGGCTCGGAGGTGTTCGGCTCGACCGGGGACACCGCGTTTCCACCGAACAGCATCTCCAGGGTGCCCGTCCGTGGGTTGGACAGGAGGCGCCAGGAGTCGCCGTGTTCCGCTCGCCAGTTGGCAAGGAGCGTCTCAGGGCTGGAGGTGAACTCGGTCGGCTGGTTCAGCGACTGTGCGGTCGCGGGGGCTGCGAAGAATGCCGCGGCGAGAGCAACGCTGGTGATGGGAGCGATCATGCCTGGGATGGAAGGAGTCAAAAGGAATCGCTTCTGCTCTCTTGGGAGCGCTCGGGAGGAACGCGGAGGCGGAAGGAATGGAGTACATGAGGGTGACGCAGGGCTTGGAATCGGTGTTCCAGAAAGGACGAGGTGATTCGTTCAGAGATCGTTAACGACCCGGATCTCGTGTGCCTGCTGCGGCAGGGTGGCGCACGCCCAAGCGTCCGCCTTTGAAGTGTTCCCGCACTACCTCGGCTGTGTCGTGGCTCTCGCCGAGCATCTCTGATTCAATCCCAAGCCGGGGCAGTATCTGCCCCCATGTGCACCCGTCGCGGCCAGGAAATGGACTGCGGGTGCCACGCCTTCGATGGCCCGTGCCGTGCACTGGCCCACAGGAACGACACCCGAAGACCCCAGCAGCGAGCCCAAGATGGACGTCCAGATCGAGTACTGCACCCAGTGAAACTACGCCTCGCAGGCAGCCGGTCTGGCTGCTGAACTCGAGAGCTCGTTCGACGGCGCCAGCGTGACCCTCGTGGAGGGGAGCGGAGGCCGATTCGAGGTGACCGTCGACGGGAAGCTCCTCTTCTCGAAGGCCGCCCTGGACCGTTTCCCGGCCTACCAGGAAATCCCGAAGCTCATCTTCGAAGCCGCCTCCTGACAGGCCGATGCCGCCCCCTGACAGGGGGAAGTTGAGGCCGCTCGCTCTGACGCCTCGCCCCGCGCTCCCGCGGACCACGCTGTGGACCCGCCGGGACACTCTGAATCACCGAATCATGCAGACAGCTCAATCGCCGCGCCGGCGGCGACTCCCCGCCCGCTTCCTCAGCTCCTCGAAGCACTCGGACCCGCCCCGGTTCACCAAGGTCGTGGCCACGATTGGTCCTGCTTCCGAAGACCATCTGGTGGAGCTGATCGAGGCCGGTATGTCGGTGGCTCGCCTCAACTTCAGCCACGGCTCGGCCGAGGATCACCGAAGCCGGATGGAGAAGATCCGGGAGGCGTCCACCGCGCTGATGACCCCGGTGGCCGTTCTGGCGGACCTCCCCGGTCCGAAGATGCGTACGGGGATGTTTCCCGACGGCGCCATTCAGCTGAATGACGGGGACGTCGTGCAGGTGAAACCCGGGCAGGGAATGGCCGGGCCTGGCGAGGTCCTGGTCGGCGTCGACGACCTCCTGGAGGCCGTCCAGGCCGGACACCGGATCGTGCTCGCGGACGGCCAGGTGCTCCTCGAGGCCCTCAGCGTGGGGGAGGAATCCGTGGAGGCGCGCGTGCTCCGGGCGGGACCGGTGGGCAACCGAAAGGGCGTCCACCTCCCGGACTCCAACGTCCGGTACGACCTCCCCACGGACGAGGATCGAGAGCTGATCAAGCTCGCGTGTGAGCTGGGCGTCGACATGCTCGGGATCAGCTTCGTGGGCAACGCCAGCGAGCTGGAGGAGATCCGAGGCCTGGCGCCGGGGATCCAGCTCGTCTCCAAGATCGAGCGCAAAGCCGCGCTGAGGAACCTGGACTCGATTCTCGAGGCCACGGATGGGCTGATGGTGGCTCGCGGGGACCTGGGCGTGGAGCTCGACCTCGAGCAGCTCCCTCTCGTTCAAAAGGAGATCCTGCGCCGCTCCGTGCTGGCGGGTGTCTACTCGATCACCGCGACCGAGATGCTGGAGTCGATGATCGAGGCTGGGAGGCCCACCCGCGCTGAGGTCACTGACGTGGCCAACGCGGTCCTCGACGGGACCGACGCGGTGATGCTCTCCGCGGAGACGGCGGTGGGGAAGCACCCCAGAGAGGCCGTGGCGACCATGGCCCGTATTGCTAGGGTTGCCGAGCAGTCCGGGATCTACGCGCGCCGGCCCAGGCTCTCGGCGGCTCCCGAGAAGAGCTACTTCTCGCGCGCCACGGCCATGGCGGCGGTCCACGTTGCAAATCAGGTGGACGTGGACCGGATCGTCTGCTTCTCCGAGACGGGCAACACCGTTCGCCTGCTCTCGAGGTTTCGGCCAGACGCCGAGATCGTGGCCCTCAGCCCGCGTCCGGACACGGTCCGTCAGATGGCGGTCTTGGCCCACGTCCGGCCGCTGCTCTTCCGCCAGGAGCCGACCCTGGAGGCGATGATCGACACGGCGGCGGACCTGCTCCTGGCAAGGCAGATCGTCAAGATGGGAGACCGGGTGGTGTTCGTGGGGGGCGTGCCTGTAGGCTTCGCTCGGAGCACCAACGTGCTCAAACTCCATCGCATCGGCGAAGATTCCCGCTTCGCCTGACGTTCCTTCCGCCCGCAGGGCTTTCTGCGGACCCCGACTCGGGTCGACGCGCCTCTCTCCAGTGAGGTCGACCTCGGGGTCCGTGCATCCCGGTTATTCCGTCCGTCCCCTTCATGCTGAATCGCTTCCAGTTCGCCCGTCTGCGTGGATTCCGACGCGGCAAGAAGCGTGCAGCCGAGGCCGAGGAGGCGAGGAGGAGCAGGGAGAAGAACGAGGCCGCGGCGCTGGACCCTTCGGTGACCCGTGAGGGGTTGCCGGGGCAGACCACCGCGGGGAGCTCGGAGACTCCGCTCGAGCGCTCCGGCGGGCCCTCTGGGCGCAGGTCCGGGGACGAGCGGATCGAGGGGCTCCTGCGCCGACACCAGGAGCAACGGGGGCTCGAGGCGCCTGAGTCCCTCCACAGAAGCAACGGCGGGGCGGCCGCCCCGGCCTCGCCCGCTCCCTCGGGCGCTCCCGCCGAGGTTGTCCCGGTGGAACAGGCGGTGAAGACGTCCACCGAGGCAGACTCGGGCGCGGCGGAGCGAACACGAATCGTGGGTGCCGTTCTGCCGGCAGCTCCCGCGCCCAACGGAATCTCGGCCCCCGAGAACGTCACGAAGACCGCCCGAAAGCCGGCACTGGAGCCCGCCCCGGCAGAGCAGCGAGTCCGCCTTGTGGAGGGCCTGAAAGCCACCACTACGGCCCGGGTCGTGTGTATCGCGAGCGGGAAGGGGGGCACCGGGAAGAGCGTCATTGCCTCGAACCTCGCCCTGCTGCGTGCCCGCCAGGGCGAGCGTGTGCTCCTGATCGACTTCGACGCAGGGCTCGCCAACGCGCACCTGCTCCTCGGGTTGGCGCCACCCCACGACGTGGGCCATGTCATGGAGGGGACGGTCTCCGCGCGAGAAGCCCTCGTGGAGGGACCCCACGGCCTGAAGCTCCTCGCCGGCGGCGTCGGGCGGCAGTCGCTGATCGATCCCACCCGGCGTGAACTCGACCGTCTCTTCAAGGCCCTCCGGCCCCTCGAGGATGACTTCGACCTCATCGTGATCGACCATGGGGCTGGGCTCAGCTACAGCACCGTCGCCCACCTCGCTGCGGCGAGCACCCTGGTCCTGGTCACCAATCACGAGGTGACCGCGCTCTCGGATGGCTACGCCCTCTACAAGCGGGCCAAGCTGGTCAACCCCGAGATCCGGGTTGGGCTGGTGGTGAACCGGGCTCCAGACGAGCGCCTGGCGATGGACGCCTGGAATCGCTTCCGCGGCGCCTCCCACAAGTTCCTCGGGCACGCGCCTGAATTGATCGGGTGGGTACCGGCTGATCCGGTGATCTCGCAGGCGGTGCAGCTCCGCAAGCCCGCCGTGCTCTCCTTCCCCGAGAGCGCCGCAGCCAAGGCTATCGGCAAGGTGGCCTCCTGGGCGCCGATGGACCACGCCCGCACGACCACACCCTTCTACGTGAAGGCGCGCCGGGCCCTCCGCTAGGGGTGGCGAACAGCGCCCATTTGGGGCATCCTCCGACCGGGCCGCGTGCGTCCCTGGGCCCCGCCCATCCCTCATTTCGAGGACCGCGGGATTCTCCCCGTGAAATCGCACGCCTTCGCCCACCGCTCCTCGGATGATGGAGCCATCCATGGAGGAAACGTACGCAGCCAGGGTCCCCGTATACGCCTTCGTGAACCAGAAGGGCGGCTGCGGCAAGACCACCACCGCGGTCCACCTCGCCGGGGCGCTCGCCGCCCGGGGTGAGCGTGTGCTGCTGGTGGACCTCGATCCCCAGGCTCACGCGACCATGGGCCTCGGCTGCTCCCCGGACCGCCCGACGGTGACCGAGGTGCTCATGGGAGACGCCCTGCTCTCAGAGGCCGTCGCGCCGGCTCCGGGCGGGATCACCCTGCTACCCGCCGAGCCTCGGCTGGCGGAGTTCGAGGAGATCAGCGGCCGCCTGATCCACCCGGAGCGCCGGCTCGCGCGGGCGCTGGACGAGGCGTATCGCGCGGGGGTCCGCTTTGATCACGTGCTCCTGGATTGCTCACCGCGAGCTGACGGCGTCCTCTGCGCCAACGCCCTCTACGCCAGCAGCCACACCCTGCTCATCGTCGAGACCGGCGCCTTCGCTCTCCAGGGAGCGATCCAGGCGCTCAAGGTGCTCGACGAGGTCGCTGAGAATCAGGGGCGCGCCCCGGCGCTTCGTGTGGTGGGGACCATGTTTGATCGCCGGACGCGCTTCGCCCGCGAGCTTCTCGTCGCGCTCCACTCGCGCTTCGGCGACGCGCTCTTCGACACGGTCATCCGCACCAGCGTTCGCCTCCGCGAGGCTCCCGCCCTGGGCCTTCCGGTCCAGGAGCTTGACCCGACCTGCCGTGCAGCTGCTGACTTCGATGCTCTCGCGGAGGAGATCATGGCGCTCGAGGGTCCGGGTCAAATCCAATCGAAGGACCGGCCGCAGACCCCGCAATCCGCGCGCTCGGATCTCATGGAGTACGAACTCCGCCCGCTCTCACCGGAGCCGGCGCCCCCCGCGTCGCCAGCTGACCGTCCGTCCGCCCAACCTTCCTGACCTGTCGCACGTCGTACTGATGGACGCCCTCGCCCTCCTTTGCACCCTCCACGCGGACGGTCCCAGCTCTCTGAAGCGTCTTCGCTCCAGGGGGTGCGCGGACCTCTCGACGCTGCTGTCGAGGACTCCGGATGCCGTCGCCGAGGATCTCTCGATCGAGCGTCCGGCTGCCCGTCGACTGATTCGCGAGGCGCGCCTGCTTGCCGACCGTGTCGGGATCAGCGCTCTCGAGGTGGAGGAGGCTCCGCCGACCGCCGAGGCGCCGGCGCCGGCCCGCGCCCTCATCCAGGATTCTTCCCAGCAGCCCGCGAGCGCCGGCGGACTCGACTCAGTGGATCGAGCCCTGGTCGAGCGCATCACGCGCCCCGCGCCGACGCGTCCCGGGGATCCGAGCTCCCAGCCTGAGGAACCCGGAGATCTCCAGGGCCCGGCTGCGGCTCCGGCTGCGGCTCCGGCTCCGGCTGAGGGCTCGGCTGAGGGCTCGGCTGAGAGCATGGCTGGGAGCTCGAGCGAGAGCCCGGCCGAGGGGCCGACGGCAGACGCCGGTGTTTCTGCCTCTCTGCCCGATTGGCTGGAGGGGCCTGCGGTGCCCCACGCAGACGATCCGTTCAGCGTCCCTGGCGCCGACTTTGGCCCGGCGGTCTTCGGATCCGAAGGTGTCCCGGCCGCTGTGGACCCGGCCGCTGTGGATCCAGCCGCTGTGGCATCTGCCGCGCCGGCCGGATCGGCGGTGGGCCAGAGCGAGGGTGACTCCTCCGAGGAGCCAGCCGCGGAGGTGACGTTCGAGGAGGCCCCGGGGGAATTCGCGACGGCTGAGGCGGTAGGTTCGGAGGCGAACGACGCGATCTTGGAGGACCAGGATGTCCCGCTGGAAGAAGCGGGTCCTCTGGTGCCCGCGCTGGAGCCGTTGGCCCAGGGGCTCCTCCCCGGCGTGGCGGCGCTCTCGTCCGATGAGATCGCCGAGGCGCTCGACCGCGCGCTCCCGTACACCGACCTCGACCAAGCGCCGGCAGCAGCCTCGCCGGCGCCCCGGGACACGGCGGAGCCACGGGTCTTCGGGGCCTCCGTGTTCGGAGCGTCGGTCTTCGAGGATGCCGAGTCCGAGGAGGCCGCCCCTGAAGGAGGGGCCTGCGAGCAACCGGTCACGGGCGGAGCGCCTGATGGCTCCGTCGAGGTGAGCAGGGCCGATCTTGCGGCGGACTCCATTGCGGAGTCCGCACCTGAGCCCGCTGCTGAATTGACTGCTGAGTCCGCCGCTGAGATCGCTGCCGGGCCCGCTCCCGAAGGCACCGGCGATCATCGGGAAGTCGAGGATCACGTGGTTCATCCGTGGGCTGCCGACTTGGAGTCGGTCGAGCCAGGCCGTGACGCGGAGCAGACGCCGCCGACGACGTGGGCCGACGTCTCCAGTTCGGAACTTGCCGACGTTGAGAAGGACGCACCCGTCCCGATTCCTGCGATCGCCGAGGAGGTCTCGGCGGCCTCCACGGCGGCGCTGCCGGGGATGGACGAGGCGTTGATTGAAGACATGGAGCGCCTCGGCATCTGCTCATTCGCGGACCTGAGCACAGCTGAGAGCCTCGCGCTCACCCGCGGGCTCGGCGTGACCTTCGCGCAGGCTCGCCGGCTCCGTTTCCTCGCGAGGCGCGCCGAGGCCGAGGGCGAAGCCTGGCCAGTGATCTCGTCTCCCTCGACTGCCGCCCTGGAGTCCGCCGCGGATCAACCCGAAGAGGTTGCTGCGCCGCAACTGGAACAGGCGGGCACGGAGCCTGAGGCCTCGACGGTTCCGGTCCCCGAGACCCCAGTGTTGGAGACCCCAGCGGGGGAGGTTTCATCGGTCGAGATTCCAGAGGCCGGGACTTCAGTGGCCGAGGTCCCTGTAGCTGAGGTCCCTCTAGCCGAGGTCCCTCTAGCCGAGGTCCCTGTCGCCGAGACGCTGGACCCAGAGCCGGCGCCCTTCGCCGCCGACATCTTCGACGACGAGCCTCGAGGCGAGGGCGCCCCGGCGCTTGAACTGGACGTGGTCGGGGACCCCCTCGAGGACCTGCCGCATCTCGTCCTCGATGCTCCCCAGAGCCGCCCGTTTGCGGCGGAGATCAACGAGCAGGAGGAGGTCGCCGAGGTGCCCAAGCCCGAGCGTGAGCCCGAGCCCGAGTCCCAGGTGGAAGCGGATCTCGAGGTCGCTCGCGAGCCGGAGTCCGCCAGTCCCCGCGAGGCCGCCCACCTCGACGGCGCGCCGTCTTTCGTGGACCAGCCCACCCCGGTGGCGGAGCTGGAGCAGCAGGGGGTGCGGGTCGATCCCTCGGAGGTGCAGGCGCGCCCCCGCTTCGGGGACCAGTTTGCTCGCGCGGCCCAGGCGCGGCGCGCATCGTCGAAGCCGGGGAAGACCGTCCTCGGCTGGAACTTCGAGATTCCCCGCCCAGGCCCAGAGACGCTCCCGCTGGCTTCGATCACGGCCAACCTGTCTGCGGACCCCGAGAAGGTCGACGGGGCGGACGGTGGGTCCGCGCCGGGGGACGCCGACTCGGGTGGCCCCTTCGCCGACGCCTGAGTCCGCCTCTCAGCGCGTATACTCCTGGGCCTCCGCGGTCCCTCCTTACCGCGGAAGCCCTCGATGAACAGCCTCATCAGCGAATCCCGCGGTCGGCCCGGTGACGACCCCATCTTCACCATCAACGCCGCGGCGAACGCCCGTCGGGCGCAGGGCGAGCTCGTCATCAACGCGAGCCTCGGGGCCCTGCTCGACGACGATGGCGGCCTCTCCGTGATGCCCACGGTCTTCGAGGCCTTCCAGGCGGTCCCCGCCCAGCAGGCTGCCGCGTACGCTCCGATCGCGGGGGACCCTCCGTTCCTCGAGGCCGTGCGTCGCGACGCCTTCGGAGACGGCCCGATGTTCGAGAACTCCGTCGCAGCAGCGACGCCGGGTGGCACCGGCGCGCTCCTCAACGCGATGATGAACTTCCTCGAGCCCGGGCAGTCGCTCTACACGTCCAGCTACTACTGGAGCCCGTATCGGATCATCGCGGGTCACAACCGTCGGGGGGTTGAGACCTTCCCGATGTTCGACGGAGCGGGAGCCTTCAATCTGGAGGCCTTCGAGGAGGGGCTCGTCGCGCAGCTGAGCCGCCAGGGCCGAGCCCTCGTGATCCTCAACTTCCCGTGCCACAACCCGACGGGGTACACCCTCGATGAGGAGGAGTGGCGAGGCGTCGCTGCGGCCCTCGGACGGGCGTCAGAGCATGGCGCCGTGGCGCTGGTGGTCGACCTCGCCTACGCCGCCTTCGGGACCCAGTCGCCCTCGGTCTGGGTTGACGCCATGGAGACGGTGTGTGACCGCGTGGCCGTGCTCGCCGCGTGGACAGCCTCCAAGTCGTTCGCCCAGTACGGTGCACGCGTTGGAGCGCTCATCGCCTCGATCCCCGACCCCGACCATCGAACGGACGTCGCGAACGCCATCTCCTACACCTGCCGGGGCTCGTGGTCCAACTGCAACCACCTGGGGCTGCTGGCGGTCAGCGACCTCCTGACCGATGACGGCCTGCGGGCCAGGGTCGAAGGGGAGCGGAGGGCGCTCGTGGGCCAGCTGTCCGAACGAGTGAACGCCTTCAACACCGCCGCGAAGGCTCGCGGCCTGAACTACCCGCGCTACGAGGGCGGCTTCTTCGTCTCCGTCTTCACCCCTGATGCAGCCGAGACCGCCAGGGTCGCCGCTGACGATGGGGTCTACGTGGTTCCCATGGACGGCGCAGTCCGGCTCGCCCTGTGCGCCGTCTCCTGCGCGGACGTCCCGCGCCTGGTCGAAGCGGTGGCGCGTGGAGTCGATGCGGCAAACCACTCCAAGGACACGGCCCATGCCTGACACGATGACCCAGAGCGAGCAGGGCAGAACTCCGGAGGATCTACGCCTCCAGGAGTCCATTGGCGTGGAGCACGGCTACGGGCCTCGCGTCCACATTCTCGAGGATGCCTGGACGGCCGCCGCCACGGCGAAGATCAGCTCTCCTGATTGCACGCACACCGAGCTGGTCCAGGCCGTCCGTGCCCTGACGGCCCGCCTCGCCACCGCGGCCTTCGGGCGCGAGCTCCCGACTGAGCGTCGGGCTGTGACCACCCGCATGGCCGAGAAGCACGGGGCGCTCGGGACGTGGCAGGGTGACGCTCTCGATCCAGCGGCCGAGATCGTCGTCCTCGACGTCATACGCGGCGGCATCATCCCGTCCCAGACCTGCTTCGAGCTGCTCAGTCTGGTGCACCCGATCGAGCGCCTGCGGCTTGACCACCTCAACATGCAGCGGGTGGCAGGGGACGACGGTCGGGTGGATCGGGTCGAGCTCACCGGCAGCAAGGTCGGCGGATCCATCGAGGGCTCGACCCTCGTTATCCCGGATCCCATGGGGGCGACCGGTGGGACCATTCTCCGCGCTCTCGATCACCTGAGGGCGTCCCATGGGATGCCGTCGAGACTCATTCTCATCCCGCTCATCTGCACCCCTGAGTTCCTGAACGCGGTGCTGGCGATGGATGTGGACCTCTCGGTCTACACGGCCCGCGTGGATCGCGGCATGTCGACGCCCGAGGTCCTGGCCTCCCCGCTGGGGGCTCGCTGGGCAGAGGAGCGGGGTCTGGACGATGAGGACTACATCGTTCCCGGCGCTGGCGGGGTCGGCGAAGTCCTGAACCACTCGTGGGCCTGAGACCAGGGCCTTCTCACAGCGGCTCCGTACCGCTAGGCTTCCCGCGTCCAACGGGATCCGCGGAACGAAAACGCTCCCGAACCACCCGAACCAGCTAACAGGAGAGATCAATGGCTTACGTCGTCGCCGAACCGTGCGTGAAGTGCAAGTACACCGACTGTGTCGACGTGTGCCCCGTCGACTGCTTCACGGAGGGCGAGAACTTCCTCGCTATCAACCCCGATGAGTGCATCGATTGTGGCGCCTGCGTCCCCGAGTGCCCGACGGAGGCCATCTTCGAGGAGACCGAGGTCCCCGAGAAGTGGGCCGAGTACGTCGACCTGAACGCCAAGCTCGCGGGCTCCTGGCCCTCGATCACCGAGAAGAAGGACGCGCTGCCGGAAGCAGACGAGTTCAAGGACGTCGAGGAGAAGCGCGAGCTCCTCTCTGAATCGCCCGCCTGATCACCGCCCGACCGGTGTCCGGAACAACAGGCCGGCGTCTCGTCCATGGACGGGGCGCCGGCCTGTTTCATGGGTTCTTCGAGCCTGCTGAAACTCGGCTGAAGGAGCTCGCCGCACGGGTCGGCCGTACGGGTCGGCCGGGCGGGTCGGCCGGGCGGGCGACGGGTCAGCTAGGCGGGCCAGCCTGGGAGATCCACCGGGGAGACCTGCCCGGAAGGCCAGCCGGCGAGGTCTGCCGGAAGGCCAGCCAGCGAGGCCAGCCGGCGGGGTCAGCCGGCGGGGTCAGCTGGGAGTCGCAGCACGGGCGAGCCCCTCCGGGATGTCGCCAGGAAGGCTGCCGATGCGTCAGCCCGCAGAGGCGCCGCTGGTCTCTCCCCAGAGCTCCGAGAGGATCGCGCTCGACCGTTCGGCCACGGCGCGGACGACCTCCGGATCGAAGGGGTCGCCCAGGCCCGCGTCCCTCACCAGGGTGCGGAAGCTCTTCGATCCGCCGGTCTCGCACAGCCTCTGGTAGGCGCTCCACGCTGCGGCAGCATCGCGGAGCGAGAGCTCCATGAGCTGCAGGGCGACCAGCTCGGCGAGGACGTAGTCGATGTAGTAGAAGGGGTACTGGTAGACGTGCAGCTGGGCCTGCCAGGCGGCGCCGTCCTTTCCGTGGGGGATGTCCCCCCAGTCGCGCCAGGGGAGGTAGCGCCGTTCGACCTCGGCCCACATCGCGTGCCGCTTCAGCGCCGGCGCGTCAGGCTCTTCATACACGCGGTGCTGGAAGTGATCGATCGCGCATCCGTACGGCAGGAAGGCGATCTGCTGGGCGAGATGTTCGGCCCGGAATCGGGGAGCAGCCTCCCCGAAGAAGAGCTCCATCCAGGGCCATGAGAGGAACTCGAGGGACATGGAGTGGATCTCGGCGGTCTCGGAAGTGCACCGCCGCTGGTCGCCGAGTTCGAGAGCTCGGTGGCTGCTGAATCCCTGGTAGGCGTGCCCCATCTCGTGGGTGAACACCCGGGCGTCGCCGGCCGTCCCGTTGAAGTTGGCGAAGATGAACGGCATGCCCAGGGACGGAAGGAAGGAGCAGAAGCCACCGGCCCCCTTGCCCTCGCGCGCGGCCAGGTCGAGCAGGCCGTCGGCACGCATCCGGTCGAAGAGCTCGCCGAGGTGCGTGCCCGCCGTGTGGTCCACGTCGCGGAACATCTCCGCGGCCCGGTCCTCCATCCAGGGCGCGTCGCCCCCAGGTGTGGGCGACTCCCCGGGCCCCTGAACCCCCTCGTCGAAGATCGAGAGGCCCTCGAGGCCCAGGGACTCTGCTTGCCTGGAGCGGATCGTCTCGACGAGGGGGACGACGTGCTGCTCGATCGCGGACCGGAAGCGGGCGACCTCGGCGGGCCCGTAGTCCGTGCGGCGCATCCGGTCATAGGCGAGCTCGGTGAAGGACCCCAAGCCGAGCTTGTTGGCGATCCCGTGGCGGACCCTGACGAGGTCGTCGAACTGCCCGTCCAGGGCTTCGCGGTGCTCTGCGAACCAGCCCCAGCGCGCGGCGGCGGCGGCGCGGCGCGTCTCGCGGTCGGGGCTCGTCAGGAAGGCCGCCACGGCGGGCAGCGTCCGAGACTCGCCCTGGAACTCGACCCGCGCCCCTCCGGTGAGGGCCATCGCATCGCTCTGGAGGCGCTGCTCTTCGGCGAGCTCGTCGCCGATCACGGGGTCGAAGCTCCTGAGTTCACAGGACCAGCGCTCCAGGACGGCCTCACCGAAGCGGGCGGCGAGCGCTGCGGTGAGGGTCGAGTCCAGCGCAGCGAGGGCCGCGAGGAACACCCGCCGTGTCTCCGCCAGTGCCGCGGCCGAGGCGTCGAGCCGGGCCTTCGCTTCGCGCGCCACCGCATCGCCCGTGTCCTGCCGGAAGCGGATCGACTGCGATGCGCTCCAGGTTTGCTGCGCGGCCATGGTCCCGTCCCAGTCGAGGACGGCCTGGATGGCCTCCCCAGGTGTGACGGACGAGCCGAGGCGCTCGGAGGCCGCCTGTGCCAGCCGCAGAGACTCGTCGAGGTCGAAGGGGGTCCCCGCGAGGGGGAGGGTCGAGTCGGGAGCCTTGGTCATAGGTGGTCGGGTCGGATCAGGTGAGGCTCTGGACGAGGCGGTCGAGCGGTGGCCGCGCGCTCGCGATGAGCTCAGGGAGCAGGTGCGGGATGGACCGAGAGAGGCGGGCCGCTCGCCGCGGGCTCCCATAGAAGGCGAGCAGAGCGCGTCGCCGGAGCGCCGGGAAGTCATCGTGTTCGTCCCCGTCGCTGGTGGTCCAGGCGGGCCCGAGGTCCACGTCGCGTCCCGGAAGGAAGGCCGCCGTGTGGGCGGCGGTGTTCTGGGCCCAACGGATCGTGGCAGCCACCTCGCCGGCGGTCTCGGTGGGCAGCCCGAGTCGGAGCTCAAGGTGGACCAGCGCTCCGCTCGACGCCTGGACTCGCTCGATACCCGCCCCGGCGGCGCGCAGGTCGATGTTGGACTTGAGGAGCCGCTGCAGGCGCCGGGAGGCCGTCACCGCCTGGATCGGGAAGCGGCGCACTCCCGCGGCGAGGAAGGCCTCGACGACCTCGGGCGTGAGGCCGTCGCCACGGAGCCCCCGCGGAAACTCGAGCGAGAGC
>CAJQPT010000124.1 GCA_905480285.1 uncultured bacterium | reverse complement strand
TACGTTGGTTACGTGTTACTCACCCTTTCGCCGCTTTACTCGCCCGAAGGCTTTCGCGCACGACTTGCATGCCTAATCCACACCGCTAGCGTACGTTCTGAGCCAGGATCAAACCCTTCAGTTGAGTTTAATTTGGCTTTGATATTTGGAGTCTGACCAGCTGCTGGGCCGAAGCTCAGCAAGCCGTGTCAGACACGCTCGCACTCAAATTCAAGAGTCACCCTGTTTTCAAAGAACCGCGTTCAACCCCTGTGGGGCTGCCCGTACCCCCGCCCCAGTGATGGGACGGCCACTCCGGGATCTGGAGTGGAGCGTTCGAGTGACCCTGGCGAGCAGTGCTTGCGAGGGTCGCTTGGAGCGCCGTGCGGTGCCCTAGGAGCGCTTGGCGCCCTGTCGGGAGGGGGAATCATAGGGATCCGCCTCCCACCGTCAACGCTCCCGTCCGGAAAAGACCTCCCAGCGGGGCCCGCAGCAGCCTAAGGGCTGCAAATAAAGGACTTACGGCCACCGAAAAGGCCTGCGGAAGGGTGCAAGATCATGACAACGACGGCCACATGGCGATTTTCGTGGGTCAATGAGGTGGCCTGAGGGTCGATCTGGCGGTCCCTGAGCGCTGAACGGCGAGGACAGCCGACGCGGCTGACCCTTGATCGGGTCCAAGAGGCCGTCTTGCGTAGGCGTCCCAATCCGCGAATAGGCCCCGTATTCGGGCGCTATTGGCTCCGAAGGTTAAGGCATCGCTGCGGCGCTCCCACCCGGCTCCGCCGGGGTGGACACGGGTGTGCGGGCAAGTCGGGGGAAGTTGTGAGGAGGCCATGGAGTCGTTGCCGTGGTGAGTGAAGGTGGCCTGAACCTCACCGTTCGGGGCGCCACCCCGCGGCGCTGATTTGCCCAATAGAGCCCGCAAAATGGCTCTAATGGCGGTTTGACTCCCTTCGACGACGCTGTGGGAAAGCGTTGCAGCCCATGCTGATCAGGGTTGAGGGTGACCCCGGCCCCCCCTGCTCGTATCGCAACCAGTGGAGGTGTGCCTGGATAGGGACCGGGAGCGGCTGATCGCTGGGTCGCGACCGGCGCAGGCCTTCGGCCCAGGTGGTTGCCTGGGGACGTGACGTTCAGGCGCACCCATCGGTGCCCAGTGGGCAGATGCAGCCCTGTGTGCGGAGAGAGCCCTGTGTGCAGAGTGGGCCCTGTGGGCGGAGTGGGCCCTGTGGGCGCATAGAGCCTCGCGGGCCCATGCGGAGCCTCGTCGGCTCATGGACCGTCGGCTCATGGAGAGGTGCACCGGCGCTCGAGCACCCCACCACCACCCTTTGATCCTCTGCTCAGGGGCGCAGGCGGCCACAGGCCTGCTCCTCCAAGGCGGCAGAGGGCCATGTCTGGGCGCCTCAAGCGCGCATTGAGCAGGCCGGGCGGCAGCGTCTCCGTGCTGCTTGGCAACGCATGGGCCCGACCAGCGTCGAAGATCTCCACCTCGGTCAGACCTGAACCGGGAGCCGCCAAGCCCACGGGCCGAGCATCCAAGGGGTCGCCAGTGAGAGGTCGTCCATCGAGGACAGCTCAAGACGCCGCGGGCTCATAGAGCTGTCCAGATCTCCGCATGCGCGGCCACCTGCGGCCGCGCGATACCAGCCGGCCCTTCGCCACAGCGGCGCAGGGGTCGGACCTTCTCCAGCCCCCTCCCGGCTGGTCGACCAAGCCGCAGCGGTCTCTCCAAGCGCCGGGGCACACCGCTCCGGTCCGCACGTACCTGGTGAACGAGCCACGACTCGGCCCACCTACCGGCAGAGAAGGCTCCACCGGCCACTCCGGGGAGCCGCAATGCGCCCCTGAACATGGATCGGTTCACCCCGTGAACCGGCGCGGCCCCACTGACGCTCCCACGGCCCCGCCGAGTCTCCCCTCCGAGTCTCCCCTCCGAGTTCCCCCCCCGAGTCTCTCCGCAGCTCCCCCGAGGCTCAATCGGCGTGCGCCATCGTCCCTCCCGCACCGCCATGCCCCAGCCATCGCAGCCGGACCCTCCCATGGGCAGCGCAGAGCGCCATGGGCAACGCAGAGCGCCATAGGCCACGCAGAGCGCCATATGCCTCGTCAAGCTCCCGCACCTTCAGCGGTCCGGGATCCCCCTTGGCCGTTCCCGAACCAGCGGCCACCAAGGTCGCCGAGTCCTGCTGAGTCCTGCTAAGTCCTGCTGAGCCCTGCTGAGCCCTGCTGAGCAGGACATCGGGGCCTGGGCCCCAGCGCGCGACCACGCGCCCGAAGGTCGATGGCCCCTCCCCTCCCCCACCGACGGGACTGCCTGACCAAAATCTCGTACGGCCTCGGGCGGTCCGCACCCAGGCGCGCATCGGCGCCTTGCTGAAACATGAGCGCCAGGGAGCCCCCCTCCCCGCAGAGCACTCCGGCGGCGGCGCCGCGCAGCAGGCCGGCGGCTCGCCGGATCCAAGACGCTCAGGGGAGCCCAAGGCTCACGCTCCTCCGCGGACCATGGCGCCTGCCCCTTCCGGTCAACGTGCCGGACAAGTCGCCGAGAGGTGCCGGCCCCCGTGAGCCAGCAGGCCGCTGATCCACGACGCGACCGCCACACCCACAGCATCGATCCACCGGCGATCGAAGCCTGGCCATCGTCCCCGTCGCAGGCGCGCTGATCGGTCTCGGAGGCCGCACTCACCGACCAGCCACGCCCCTTCGCCGAGCTTCCCGGAGGACCTCGCTGGGCTCGACCGCCCCCCCGATCACAGCAGCAGCCGGCCTTCACCACCCGCCCCTCGCAGCGACGCCCGGCGCAGGCGATGCGTGCCCTCCAGCCCTCCAGCTCTGGGCCGCCGGGCCGCCGGGCCGCTGGGCCGCTGGGCCGCTGGGTCAACGAGCGATCAGCACCTCCCTGTCGCCCTCCCTTGCCCGTGGGGAGACGCCGCAGGCTCTGAGGAAGAGGAGGGTGATCGGAGCTCTCCTTGGAAGGGAGGCCTCTCACAGGGGCCGGCCCGACCGGAGGGCACACCCGGACCCGGGTCCGGAGCCAGCGGGGGTGCGTAGGGGAGGTCGGCGCACACGCGGCAGGCTCGGCCCGTCGACCGCGTACGACCGGCCGACAGAAAAAGTGGCGGCTGATCCTGCCGCGGGGTGGACCTGCCGCGGGGTGCCCGCTCCCCCGTCGAATCAGCGCTGGATAATGACCTCGGCCCCACGCGGCAAGATCTCAAAGAGCTCGTTCACGTCGTCGTTTCGCATTCGAATGCAGCCAAGGCTGACCTCGCCGCCGACACCGTCGGGATCCCTGGTTCCGTGGATGCCGTAGGAGCTCTTCTGGCCATCCCTCAGCAACGCGAGCCAGCGGCTCCCGAGGGGGTTGTCCGGGTGCCCGTAGGGCAGTCCCTCCGTGGACAGCGGCGGCCGCTCGATCTTGTCCCCGATGGTGAACGTCCCAAGCGGCGTCTCGTGACCGGCCTTCCCGATCCCACAGTCCCACACCCGAACCACCTCGTCGCCGTGCCGATAGAGCACGGCCCGGGCGTCGAGGTCGACGATCACGTTGGCGCGATCCGTCGGGATCCGAAGCACGTCGCCAGGATGGTGGTAGCGTCCGACGAGGCCGTTCGTGGCCTCGATCAAGCCGGTGCAGATGAGCAGGTCCGACCGCTGCCTGAGCACTCGCTTGCGGAGGTCCGTCAGGTATTCGCCCGGGCCAACCGTGACGTCATAGGAAGGCCAGTTCCCCCCCTTGGCCAGACGGTGGTTGCCCTGTGCCTGCTCGAGCGACTCGCCCCAGCGCAGGATGGCGGCGCGGTGGGGAGCCCAGGGCGCTCGCAGCTCCATCTGAATCAGGTCGGACCAGGCCACGGCTGAGCGGCCGTAGTCCCGGACCTCCATCAGGCTCCGGGCCTCGTCACCCAGCAGGATCATCTGCATCGAGAGCGCGAGCGGTTCAATGCGACCGGAGGAGGCGACCCTGGGGACCGCTCGGTTCCCGGGAGGGTCGATCGCCGCCGCGAGCAAGGCTAGCTGGGTGCTCGATACACCCTCCTGTCCCCGAATGGCGTCGAAGCGCAGCCGCGCGGCTTCCACCTTTCCGATGAGGGCTTCCCAGAAGCCTCCGACGAGCTGCTGCCGGGCCGCGGGCATCTCTGTGCCCTCTCCCTCGGTCATGAAGGCGCTGAGCTGTGACGGCTCCTCGGTGATCCATGCCTCGAGGAGCACCCGTGCCAGCTCCTCCGAACCGCGGTCCCCCGCGTCGAAGTCCACGCTCGCGCGCGGCTCGGTGGTGCTCCCCCCCCGCCGGGCGCCAGCGAAGCTGTCCGTGGTGGGAGGCCCAGGGCGCTGGACCTGCCTCTCCACCGGCACCGGGGGGTCGGCCACTACGGTCTCAATCACCTCGGCCTCGGGCTCCGTCCCAATGGCGGGCTCGGGGGTCGAGGGCCCCGGAGCTGCCGCCTCGACGGAGGCGCCTCGCCCTGGGGCCGCCCCGTTCCCGAAGCCCAGCGGGGCATCGACGTCCACGAGGGGTTCATCCGCACGGACCTCCGCCACGTCAGCGGCGTCCACCTTGCTTCCCTCGGTGCTCAGTCCAATCCAGATCAGAATCGCCCCTAAGGCGACGACGACGAAACCTCTCACGGTCGGTTCCCCTCCAGCCGTTGATGAAAGTGGTGCGGTGCCATGGGCCGTCCCACCGCGGGTCGGCCTCTGACACGTCCGATCCTACCGAGCCGGGGCGAGCCATTCGAGGCTCCTATCCGCGAGACTCGCGCCGTTCGGGGTTCTGCGCGGGCAGCGAATCCGCGGCGGGCGCGCTCCGCCCCCAGCGGGGAGGAGTGAGAGACACGGGGGGCCCCAGCACTGCCGTGCTCGAGATCGGCCCTGGAACCATCCGATTCCAAGGTGGGCCGGGCCCGACGTGATGCTTGTCACGTCCGCAACCGTTCGTGGCCCATGTGTCGATTATTCGGCTCCGGGGCTCATTGA
>CAJQPT010000123.1 GCA_905480285.1 uncultured bacterium | reverse complement strand
CAGCTCCACCTCGCGGCCCCCGGCGCGGACTGGAGGGCCATCGAGCGAGCGAACCAGGCCGCGGAGCTCGAGCGACGCAACGAGGCGGCCCTCGCGGACAGCGGCGGCTCGCTGCCCTGGGTCTGGGACGAGGTGGGCTCCAGGAACCAGGCGGGCCACACGCGCTGCGCAGCGCTCGGCGCCATGCGCGCCGACGGCCGCTTCCTGTACGTGGGCTCCGCAGGCGGCGGCCTGTGGCGAGGGCGCGAGGACGGGACCGGATGGACGCCCCTCTCCGACAGCGTCTACGGGGGCGTGGACGACGTCGTGGCCATCGAGCCCGCGAACCTCGCCGACGACGACGTGCTCGTGATGCGCCGGGGAACCTCCGTCCTGTGGAGCGCCGACTCAGGCCAGACCTGGCAGTCACCCAGCGGCCTCGGCGGGATCACCAGCGCGCGCCGGATGGTGCGCGCCGCGGACGCCGCCCAGACGGTCTTCCTCTTCGGGAGCGCCAACATCCCGGGCGTCGGTGAGAAGAGCGCGCTCTACGCCTCCGTGGACGGCGGCCAGAGCTTCACGCTGCGCTACAACTTCGGGACCAACTGGAGCGGGGATATCTGGGTCCCGCGCACCGCTGCCCTCGGCGGTAGCGCCGTGTACATCCTCCAGCGCGGGCGGATCTTCGTCAGCGTGAACGACGGCTTCAACTTCGCTCCTGGGCTCGACGTGGACACCGCGGCCACGGCGGGCGACATCGTCGGCTCTGAAGCGGGCGGCCCCACGCTCTACCTCGCCCTGCGTCAGAGCAACGGCGACTGGAACCTCCACCGCTCGGACGACGCCGGGCAGTCCTCGGTCTTCGTGCGGACGCTGAACAGCTTCTGGGGGAGCACCCAGTCCATGGCGGCCTTCGCCCATGATCCCTCGCGCCTGATCTACGGCGGGGTCGAGGCCTGGGTCTCCACCAACGGCGGCGCGTCGGCCTCCAGGATCAACACCTGGGGCTCGTACTACGGCGACCCGGCGAACCGGCTCCACGCGGACATCCGCGGCATGAGCCCCCTGGTCGATCGGGACGCGCCGGGCGAGCCGGACCTCGTGTTCATCAACACCGACGGCGGCACCTACATCACCTCTGACGGCGGCGTCACGGTCCAGAACCTGAGCCTCGAGGGGCTCGGCGTGGGCCAGTTCTACTCGACCCACACGTCGGTCCTCGATCCCCGTCGCATCAGCGGCGGGACCCAGGATCAGGGGTACCAGGTGGGCCTCCTCGACGTCTCCGCCACCGGGCCTGGACCGACCACCGACTTCGACCAGCTCATCAGCGGGGACTACGGGCACCTGGTGAGCGGGGACGGCACCCACGACCTGGTCTACTCCACCTACCCGGGCTTCATCCTCGTCCAGGACGGCGAGGTCAACCCGACCCTGCGCACCCTCGACTTCCCCTCCGGCTCGAGCCAGCTCTGGCTCCCGCCCGTGGTGGCGGACCCCAACGACCCCGACGAGTTCTTCTTCCTGGGGGAGCGGCTCTACCACTACGACCGGCCCATGGCGGCCTGGACGCCCTCGGTCTGGTCGACTCAGGACTTCGCGGCGGGGAGCAGCAGCTACCTCTCGGCCCTGGCCTTCGCGCCGTCGGCTCCCTCCCGGGCGTACGCGGCCACGAACACCGGTCGGCTCTACCACTCGAGCGACGGGGGCGTGACCTGGACCCTCGGCTCCACCGGCGGACCGGGGTCCCACTACTTCTACGGCTCCGCGATGCTCGTGGATCCCCAGGACCCCGACCACGCCTTCGTGGCCGGGTCTGGCTACGGCAACCCCGCGGTGCGCGAGACCCGGGACGGCGGCGCCACCTGGCAGGCCCGGTCGGCGGGGCTGCCCAGCACGCTGGTGCACGACATCGCCTGGTCCCCGGACGGGAGCGGTGACCTGTTCGCGGCTGCCGAGGCGGGGGCGTTCCACTTCGACGTCGCCACCTCCACCTGGTCCAACGCCATGGGGACCGAGGCGCCCGCCACGAACTACTGGTCCGTGGAGACGGTGCCCGCGAGCCCGCGGGTCCGCTTCGGGACCTACGGCCGCGGCATCTGGGACCTGACCGTGCTGGGCGGCGGCGAGCTGGGCGTTCGGATCTGCTCTCCCGCCGCAGCCAACGTGTCGGGCGTGCCCGCCGTGATCCGCGCCCTGGGGAGCCCCTTCGTCGCCGACAACGACCTCACCCTGGTGGCCAACGCGCTGCCGTCGAACACCCTCGGCTTCTTCCTCGCCTCCCCCACCCAGGGCTTCATCCCCTACCCCGGCGGCTCCGTGGGCATCCTCTGCCTCGGGGGCCCGTTCGGGCGCTACCAGTCTCTGGCGCAGAACTCCGGGCTCTTCGGCTCCATCGCCCTCCCGGTGGACGTCGCGGCCATCGCCCAGCCCACCGGGCCCGTGGCGGGCCAGCCCGGCCAGACCTGGTTCTTCCAGGCCTGGTACCGGGACTCGATCCTCTCCTTCCCCACGTCCAACTTCACGGACGCGATCGCGGTCCGGCTGCGCTAGACGACGGGCGCCGGGCCGAGGACCTCCGCCAGCGCCTCCACCAGCCGCGCGACCTCAGCGGGGGTGTTGTAGTGGACGAGGCTGACCCGCACGACGCCGTCGCGCTCGAGGAGCCCGAGGTCACGAATGAGCCGGTAGGCGTAGAAGTGACCGAACCGAACGGCGACCCCGCGCTCATCGAGCAGCGGCGGGATCTCGCTGGCGGCGCGACCCTCCACCGTGAAGGAGACGGTCGGGACGCGCCGCTCACTGGAGGGTGAGGCGTCTCCGACGAGCGCGACGAGCGGGTGAGCGCTCAGGAATTCGAGCAGCGGTGCCACGAGGGCCTCTTCCTGGGCAGCGATCAGCTCGAAGGCGCGCTCCAGGGTCGAGGGCTCGCCGCCCTCCGCGCCGAGGGTCCCCAGGTACTCCGTGATGCCTGGGAGCGACGCCACCAGCTCGTAGTTGACCCCGCCGGGCTCGAACTTCCGCGGCAGCTCGCCCTCGCCCACGAAGAAGTGGTTGATGCTGCCGGTCTCCAGCAGCACCTCCCGGCGCCCGAACATGACCCCCACGTGGGGGCCGTAGACCTTGTAGAGGCTCGCAAAGTAGAAGTCGACGCCGAGGGCTCGCACGTCCACACGCCGGTGCGGCGCATAGGCCACGGCGTCCACGCAGGTCAGCGCCCCCGCCGCCCGGGCCAGCGCGGTGCAGGCCCGCACGTCGGTGATCGACCCGACGATGTTGGAGCAGTGCGTGAAGGCGACGAGGCGCGTGCGCTCGCCCAGGAGCTCGGCGAGGTCATCGGGGTGGAGCTCACACGTGTCAGGGCGGACACGCCACTCTCGCAGGATGATCCCCGAGGCCTCGAGCCGACGCCACGCCCCCACGTTGGTCTCGTGGTCGACGTTGGTCACGATCACCTCATCCCCCTCCGACCAGCCCGGCCGGAGCGCAACGGCGAGTTGGTTCACCAGGGCCGTGGAAGACGCCCCGACGATGACCTCCTCCGGGGTCGCCCCGAGCAACTCCGCCGCCGCAGACCGGCCGCTCGCCACGGCCGCGCTCGCATCGACCGAGGGCCCGTAGCTGGCGCCGAGCTGCACAGGGTGCTGGGTCAGGAACCCGTGGAGCCGGTCGATGACCTGCTTGCAGGGGACGCTTCCCCCGGCGTTGTCCATGAGCACCCACGGCGTATCGAGGGCGGGGAACTGGGAGCGGACGTGGTCGAGGTCGAGCATCGGAGCCAGCGCAGGGAGCTGGGGTTGGGCTGTGGAGGACGCCAGGCCAGGCGCGGCCGGCGTCCACAGGTTGACCTCAACGGGGCCGGACGTCACCCGTCTCTCGCGGCAGACCGACCGGCATCGTCCCCGGATCGAGCCCGCAGGCCCCACCGATCCCCGCTTCGCGGGCTCCGCCGGCTCCGCAGCGGGCCCTCGCTCGCTAGACTCCCCGCCCGATGTCCCTGCTCATTCTCGAAGACGTCAAGAAGCACTTCGGCGCCCAGGAGGTGCTCCGCGGCGCGTCACTCACCATCGACCCCGGCCAGAAGATCGGGATCGTCGGGCGCAATGGCGGCGGTAAGACCACCCTGTTCCGGATGATCGCCGGGGACGAGACCCCCGACTGGGGCTCGGTCCGCGTGCGCAAGAAGGCGCGCCTCGGCGTCGTCCCCCAGCGGCCCAAGTTCGCGGAAGGCGAGACCGCGCGGGACTACGTGGGCACCGGCCTCGACGAGCTCCACCGGACCATCGAGCGCTACGAGGCGTGCGCCGAGGAGATGGGGGCTGCCGAGGGCGAGAAGCTCGAGCGGCTGATGAGCGAGCACGACCGCCTCGGCGGCCGCATCGACCAGCTCGGCGGCTGGGACACCGAGCGCAAGGTGGAGACCGTCCTCGGCGGTATCGGCCTCCCGGAGACCCACTGGGACCGCGAGGCCCGCCTGCTGTCCGGCGGCGAGAAGAACCGGGTGGCCCTGGCCCGAGAGCTCATCGGCGGCCACGACCTGCTGCTGCTCGACGAGCCCACGAACCACCTGGACCTCGAGGGCATCGAGTGGCTTGAGCGGTACCTGAAGGACCTGCCCACGGGCGTCCTGATCGTCAGCCACGACCGCCGGCTCCTGACCAACTGCATCGACCGGATCGTCGAGCTGGAGCGCGGCCGGCTCGTGGCGTACGCGGGCAACTACCCCAAGTACCTGCAGCTCAAGGCCGAGAAGTTCGAGTCCGAGCAGCGCGCGTGGGAGCAGCAGCAGGAGCTCCTCCGCAAGGAGGAGTCCTTCATCAAGAAGCACATGGGGAGCCAGCGGACGGCCGAGGCCAAGGGGCGCGCCAAGAAGCTCTCCCACGTGGAGCGCCTGGAGAAGCCCCACCACGACGTTCGCCGGCCGCGGATCAAGGCGCCGGAGGCTGCTCGCGGCGGCGAGCGGGTGCTCCACACCGAGCGCCTCTTCGGCGGCTACGAGGAGAACGTCCTGCTGAAGGACGTGGACATCCGCGTCGGCAGGGGCGAGCGCATCGGGATCGTCGGCCCCAACGGCGCCGGGAAGTCCACGCTCATGAAGATCATCGCGGGCAAGCTCGCGCCGCTCTCCGGCGAGGTGGTGCGCGGACACGGCGCGCGGGTCGCCTACTACGATCAGGACACCTCCCACCTGCGCGATGACCACACGCCCCTCGAGGAGGTGCGGCGGCACTACCCCGAGATGACCGAGCAGGAGATCCGCAACCACCTGGCCCAGTTCCTGTTCCGCGGCAACGAGGTCGAGAAGGTCATCTCGACCCTCTCCGGGGGCGAGCGGGCCCGGCTCTCGCTATCGCTCCTCGTGCTCACGAGCCCCTCTTGGTTCGCCCTGGACGAGCCCACCAACCACCTGGATCTGTCCAGCCGGACCTCCCTCGAGGAGATGCTCGGGGAGTTCCAGGGCGCGATCGTCTGCATCAGCCACGACCGGGAGTTCCTCGACGGGATCTGCAACAAGACCGTGGAGGTCAGCGCCCTGGGCGTCGAGGAATTCGACGGGAACTACTCCGACTGGCGCGCCTACAAGCTCGCCGAGCGAGACGCCGCCCAGGAGGAGAAGGCCCGGAAGGAGGCCGCCCAGCGCAAGGCCGTCCGCGAACGCGAGGAGGCCGAGCGCCGCCGCGGCGGCGGCGAGAAGAAAGCCAAGGGCGGCTCGAAGAAGAAGGGCACCGGCAAGGGGCCGCGGAACCCCTACATGTTCGAGAAGCTTGAGAAGAAGATCATGGAGCTCGAGCAGGAGCTGGCGACCCTCCACGCCGCGATGGCCTCCGAGGAGGTCTACACCAACGCGGACAAGCTCCGAGACACCCAGTTCCGCATCGCCGAGGTGGAGGCCAACCTGGAGTCCTCCAACGAGGAGTGGCTCAACTGGGAGACCGCCTGATCGCGGTGCGCGGCGGCTCCCGGGCCCCCGGCTCCCGAGAATCCCGCGCGGCAGGCCGCCTGGCCCGCTAACCTCCCCGCCATGCAGACCTTCCTCGAAGAGATCCGCGCGGCCATCCAGGCCGAGACCGGGATCGAGAGCCCGAAGCTGGAGACGCCCCGCGACCTCGCCATGGGCGACGTCGCCTTCCCGTGCTTCGTGCTCGCCAAGGAGCGCAAGACCGCCCCGCCCAAGATCGCGGCTGAGCTCGAGGCCGCGCTCAACGCGCGGATGGAGCGTGTGACCGCGAAGGCCACCGGCCCCTACCTCAACTTCACCATCGAACGCGCCGCCTTCGCGGAGACGGTGCTGACGGAGATCGCCGAGCAGGGCCCGTGCTACGGGACCTCGGCCGAGGGCGCCGGCCAGAAGGTCGTCATCGACTTCTCCTCACCCAACATCGCCAAGCCCATGAGCGTGGGGCACCTGCGCTCCACCGTCATCGGCGCCGCCATCCAGCGGCTGCACGATGCGCTCGGCTACAAGACCGTGGGCATCAACCACATCGGCGACTGGGGCAGCCAGTTCGGCAAGCTCGTGGCAGCGGTCAACCGCTACGGCGACACCGTGGATCTCGACGGCGACCCCATCCCCGCTCTCCTCGCCCTCTACGTGCGATACCACGAGGAAGAGGGCAGCGACCCCACGCTCGTCGAGGAGGCCCGGGAGGCGTTCCGCGAGCTGGAGAGCGGCGTCGACGGCCCCGTCCGCCAGACGTGGAAGAAGCTCACCGAGCTGTCGCTGGAGGAGTTCGGGAAGATCTACACCCGCCTCGGGGTCAGCTTCGACCTCATCCGCGGTGAGGCGTTCTACGAGCCGCACCTCGACGAGACCGTGGACCGCGTGGTCGCGTCCGGGGTCACCGAGGAGTCCGAGGGTGCGTTGGTCGTGGACCTCTCGTCCTTCGGCAAGATCCCACCCTGCCTGCTGCGCAAGACGGACGGTACGACCCTCTATGCGACCCGGGACCTAGCGGCTGTCTTCCACCGCTGGGAGGAGTTCCAGTTCACCCGCGCCCTCTACGTGGTGGGCGGGGACCAGCGCCTGCACTTCCGCCAGCTCAAGCATGTGCTCGAGCGGATGGGGCTCGACTGGGAGCCGCGGGTGGAGCACGTGAGCTTCGGCATGATGCGTCTCCCCGAGGGCAAGATGAGCACCCGCAAGGGCCGCGTCGTCTTCCTCGAAGACGTGCTGGATGCTGCCGCGACCGAGGCCGCCAAGGTCATCGCAGAGAAGAACCCCGACCTCGCCGAGCAGGCCGCCATCGCCGAGACCGTCAGCGTCGGCGCGGTGGTCTTCAACGACCTGAAGCGAGAGCGGGTCAAGGACATCGACTTCCGCCTGGAGGAGGTGCTCAGCTTCGAGGGCGATACGGGGCCCTACGTGCAGTACACGCACGCGCGCCTGGCCTCCATCGAGCGCAAGGCCGGCGTGGTCGAGGCCGCCCCGGACTGGAGCGTCCTGGAGAGCGCGGCGGGCCTCCTCGGCCAGATGGGTCGCTTCCCTGACGTCATCCGCTCGGCCGCGCAGAACGCCGAGCCCTCCGAGCTCACGACCTTCGTGCTCTCCCTCGCCCGGGAGGTCAACTCCTGGGCCGCCAAGGAGCGCGTCCTCGGGCAGGAGCCCGCGGTGACCGCCGCCCGCCTCGCGCTGGTGCGCGGGGCACGGCAGGTGCTCGGCAGCAGCCTGGCCCTCCTCGGTGTGGGCGCGCCCCCCGAGATGTGAACCGGCGACCGCGCCGCCGCGGCGCGGGGTGAGTGAAAACGAAGGAGGGGCAGCGCTGCACGCGCCGCCCCTCCTTCGCATTACGCCAGCGAGCGCCGGCGGCCGCTCACATGAGCATGGTGTTCTGCTTCTGACCGAACAGGCTCTTCAGCCGGCTCATCACGTTGGAGTGGATCTGGCAGACCCGGCTCTCGGTCAGCTCCAGCATCTCGCCGATCTCACGCATGGTGTGGCCGACCTGATAGTACTGCTCGATGATGAAGCGCTCCTTCTGGGTCAGGGACCGGGTGAGGAAGCCCATCATGTCGTCGCGGTTCAGCACGCCGAGCGGGTCGATGGACTTCTTGTCCTCGAGCACGTCGACCTTCTCCATGGAGCTGTCGTCGTCGCGGTCCTCCCACTTGTCGGAGAGGGAGTACATGGCCTTGGCGCTGGCGCCTTGGATCTCCTTGGCGAGCTCCTGATGGTCCATCTCCAGCTCCCGCGCCAGCTCGGAGTGGGTTGGCTCACGGCCATAGAGGCCGGTCAAGCGCTGCAGGGCCTTGTCGATCCGGCTCGCCTTGAGGCGCACGAGGCGCGGCACCCAGTCCTGGCTGCGCAGCTGATCGAGGATCGAGCCGCGGATCCGGGTCGTGCAGTAGGTCTTGAACTTGATCCCGCGGCTGGGGTCGAAGCCGCGAATGGCGTCCATCAGGCCGAAGAGCCCGGCGCTCACGAGGTCGTCGAGCTCGATGGACTTGGGCAGCGTCTGGAGCAGGCGCTCCGCGATGTACTTGACGAGCGGGAAGTGCCGCTCCATCAGGACATTCCGAACGCGCTCGAGCTGCTGGACGTCCTTCTTGTTTCGAGCGACCTGGTAGTGCTGCCAGATCTCCTCCGTCGGGAGCTCTTCGACCGGAAGCGCGGGCGACGACTTGCGAGCCGCCTTCTTCCGCGTCGTGGTCCGCTTGCGCGCGGGTGCCGCGGCGACGGGCGCTGCCTTGCGGGCGGTCGTCGCCTTGGATGTGGGTTTCTTCGCGGTCATGGGCGTTGCGCTGGGCGCGGGGCTCCGGTCAGTCGACCTTCAGAAGCGAGTGAGAGGGCGCGTCCAGGCGAGCGCGTCCGTTGAGGAACAGCAGCTCGATCACAAAGACGCAGGCGACCGGGTCCCCGCCGATCTTGCGGATGAGGCTGAGGCCAGCCTCCATCGTCCCGCCGGTGGCCAGGAGGTCGTCGACCATCAGCACGCGCTCACCGGGCGACACGGCGTCCGTGTGCACCTCGATGGTGTCGGTGCCGTATTCGAGTTCGTACGACTCCGTGGCCGTCTTGGAAGGGAGCTTGCCCGGCTTGCGGATGGGGATGAAGCCCTTCCCCAGGGCGTGAGCCAGAGCCGTCCCGAAGATGAAGCCCCTGGACTCGATGCCGCAGATCACGTCGTAGGACGAGGGGTCCACGAGGCTCGCGAGCCCGTCGATCGAGGCCTTCAGACCCTCCGCGCTCTGGAGGAGCGGGGTGATGTCCTTGAAGAGGATGCCTGGCTTGGGGAAGTCAGGGACGTCGCGGATGAACTGTTCGATCACGGTGAAGCTCCGCGGCGCGGTCCCCGAAGGAGACGGCGGCGCGTAGACGTCTTCGGCGGACCGGGGGATCGACTTGAACCACGACCTCTACATTTCCACGCGTCGGCTCAAGTTGCGGGAATCCGGGGGCGCCTCCACCGGAAGATGTCGCGCAAACCGACAGTTCCGCACCCACAGAGAGCCCCGTTGCAAGCTCCTAGGGTCGGCCATGGAACGGGTCCCGCGACCCGAACGGCTCAAGAGGAAGGCCGACGCCGGCTAGCGGTCTCGGAGCTGGCGGCGCAGCTTCGCCCGCTCGAGGCGGGTGTCCCTGCCGTTGATGCTCGCCAGTTCGAAGAGCTTCAGCGCACGCCCTGGATCCGCGTCCACGCCCCGCCCCTCCAGCACGAGCTCCCCCAGCCGAAAGAGCACGTCCCCGTCCTCCTCCTCGGCGATGCAGGACTCCAGCACCCGGACGGCCTCCGCCTCGTCGCGCTCGATATCCGGCGCGCCCTCGAGGTATCGATCACAGAGCCAGAGGGCGGCGTGGGCGTTCCCACGGCCCGCGGAGCTCCTCACCAGGGTCAGCCCGCGCTCCACGTCGCGCTCAACCCCTTCGCCCTCCATGGTGGCGAAGCCGACGTTCGCGACGGCGTACGGGTCGCCGAACTCCATGGCCTGGCGGTAGTACTCCATGGCGCGCGCCCGGTCCTCATCCACGAACTTGCCGTACCAGTACAGCACGCCCAGGTACGTGATAGCCGACGCGTGGCCGCGCTCGGCGGCCTTGCGCATCCACTTCAGCCCCGCCTCCTGGTCCTGCTCCAGGCCAGGCCCGTCGAGGAGCCTGTCGGCGAGGTCGTGGGCCACCTCGCTGTTGGTCTCGGCGAGCTGCTCGAGGAGCTGCAGGCCCGCCTCCGCGTCGGGCTCGCAGCCGGTGCCGTCCACCATCGCGAAGGCCAGCCAGATCTCTGACCCCGTGTGGCCGAGGGAGGCGGCTCGCTCACGGAACTCGTAGGCACGGACCTCGTCCTCGCGGACGCCCTCGCCGTTCTGATAGCAGATGGCGAGGTTGGCGATGGCGGTGGGGTCCTCGTCGGCGGCCGCGGCGCGGTACCAGCGCAGCATCTCCGAGAGGTCCTGGGGGACGCCCTCACCGAAGCGGTGACGGTAGCCGAGGGTGACCATGGCCGAGGTGTCGCCCCCGTCGGCCGCGAGCCGCAGCCAGCGCAGCGCGGCTTCGTCGTCGGCGAGTTCCTCCTCGAAGAGCTCACCGAGGAGCCCGGCGCACGCCGCGTCCTCATGGCTCTCCCAACCCTCCTCGAGGATCTGGACCGCGCGAGCCACGTCACGGACCTGGCTGTCGGCAGCGCTCAGGAGCTGGCCGAGGTCGAGGTGCACGTCGTCACTGCCCGCATCGAAAGCACGTTCGTACCAGCGCAGCGCCGCGTCCTCATCAATGTCGACCCCGAGGCCGCCGTGGTAGCAGCGGCCCAGCGCCGCCATGGCCTCCACGTGCCCCTCGCCCGCCGCTCGCTCAAGCCAGCGGAAGGCGGTGGAGGCGCTCTCAGGAACACCGAGCCCATCGGAGTACCTGAGCGCCAGATCGAACTGGGCGTCCAGGTCCCCCTTGCGGGCCCTTGTACGGAGGATCTCGACTTCGAGGTCAGCCATGCCATCGCGGCCCGTCATTCGTCCCGGAGCCCGTCGGGGGCTTCAGGGGCGGGGGCCGCTGGCCGATATCGTAGGGACCTGGGGCCACGGATGTGGTGGATCCGGCGGTCTTGCTCCCGCCGGGGCCTCGGGGCACGCCGCAGACCCATGCCGACGCCCAGCTCACCCGATGACCGATCAGGCCCCCGCAGACCGCCGTCTGCCGGGCTCCAGCCGTGCCAGGGCTGCGTGCACCTGTATTCCACCTGGCGCCCGGAGCGCCCCCGGGGCTGCCGCGCCTATGGGTTCGAGTCGGCCGCTTGGCCCGCCGCCGTGGTCGAGCAATCCTCGGGACACGGCTGCACGCTCTTCGAGTCGCGCAACGGAGGCCGGGAGCCGTCCTCCGAGCGGCGCCACCGGGGCACCCATGAGGGCGGCCTCTACGGATGACCACCATCGGCCCTCGGCGTTAGATCCAAGGGCTCCCGAGCACTAGTCTCTTCGCCATGGACAACGACACCCTGACCGCGGGCCACAACCTCACGTCGCTGCAGACGTTCCTGATCTCGGAGCGCTCGAAGTACCCCCACGCCACGGGCCGGTACACCATGGTCCTCTCGGCGCTCTCGCTCGCGGGCAAGTTCATCGCTGCGCGCTGCCGCCGGGCCCGCCTCGAGGACGTCCTCGGCAGCATGGGCGCGGACAACATCCAGGGTGAGGCCCAGCAGAAGCTCGACGTGATCGCCAACGAGGCGCTCATTCGCTCCCTCGGATCTCGGCCAGGCGTCGCCGTCGTCGCCTCCGAGGAGGACGAGAACCCCATCATCCTCAGCAACGACACCTCGGGCGAGCGGCCCTACGTCGTGCTCTTCGACCCCCTCGACGGCTCGAGCAACCTGGACGTCTGCGGCAGCGTCGGGACGATCTTCAGCATCCTGCTCCACGACCGCCGCGCCGCAGAGGTCGAGGAGAGCGCCCTCCAGCCCGGCCTCCGCCAGGTCGGCGCCGGCTACGTCCTCTACGGCCCGTCCACCGTGCTCGTCCTCAGCACGGGCACGGGCGTGCAGATGTTCGTCCT
Organism: uncultured bacterium; assembly: GCA_905480285.1. GTDB lineage: Bacteria > Planctomycetota > UBA1135 > UBA1135 > Saltatorellus. The sequence goes on along the minus strand of CAJQPT010000123.1, from coordinate 342 downwards.
CGACCCGGCCATCGGCTCGTTCCTGCTCGTCGACGACGACGTACGCATCCCGGAGGCGGGCAAGTCGTACTCCATGAACACGGCCAACCTGGCCTCATGCCCGGAGGGCTATCAGCGCTACGTGGAATGGGCCAACGGCGACGGCTACTCCATGCGCTACGCCGGCGCCATGGTGGCCGACGTGCACCGCATCCTCATGAAGGGCGGCGTCTTCCTCTACCCGCCCACCGCCAGCTCCCCAAGCGGCAAGCTGCGCCTCATGTACGAGTGCAACCCCATGGCCATGCTCATCGAGCAGGCCGGCGGCAAGTCCTACTCGGGCACCCAGCGCACCATGGAGAT
>CAJQPT010000122.1 GCA_905480285.1 uncultured bacterium | reverse complement strand
TCCCCCGCCCAGACGATCAGCGTCTCTTCGAGGAGGCCGCGTGCGCGCAGGTCCTTGATGAGGCCGGCGATGGGCTGATCCACCTGGTACGCCATGGCTCCGTGCCCACGCTCGAGGTCGCCGTGCTGGTCCCAGGGGTTGGCGGCGCCGCCCGCGCCGATGTTCTTGGTGATGCAGCTGAGCTCCACGAAGCGCACGCCACGCTCCACGAGCCGGCGGGCCAGGAGGCACTGGCGCGCGTAGGCGGCCTTGGTGGGCTCAGGGTCGTCCAGCCCGTAGAGCGCGCGGGTGGCGGCGGTCTCCCCGTCGATGGCGCAGACCTCCGGGACCGCGGTCTGCATCCGGAAGGCGGTCTCGTAGTTCCTGATGGTCGCCTCGAGGTCGCGGTCAGGGGAGCGCTCCAGGAAGCCTGCGTCCAGCTCCGCGATCAGGTCGAGCTGGCGACGCTGCGCCTTCGGACCGAGGGCCGGGGCGACGTTGCGGACGGCGGGGTCCCGGTCGGCAACCAGGACCGAGGCCTGGTGATGGGCGGGCAGGAAGCCGCTGCTGAAGAGCCCGACGCCACCGTGGGGAGGCACCGCGCCGCCGGCCTGGAGCACGACGAACCCCGGCAGGTCCTCGCTCGCGCTGCCGAGGCCGTAGTGGAGCCAGGAGCCCGCGCTGGGGTGCCCCAGGAACGGGAAGCCCGTGTGCATGAGGAAGTTGCCCTGGGCGTGCTCGTTGACGCTGCTGGTCATGGAGCGGATGACCGCCAGCTCGTCCGCCACCGTGGCGATGTGGGGGAACATCGAGCTGACGGCGAGCCCGCTCTCCCCGTGCCGGTTGAAGCGGAAGGGCGACGCCATCACGTTGCCGTTGTTGTTGAACTGGGTCCGCTGCACCGCCACCGGCATGGGCTGGCCGTGGAGGCGCTCCAGCTCGGGCTTGGGGTCGAAGGAGTCCACCTGGGACACGCCGCCGGACATGAAGCAGAAGATCACGTGCTTCGCCTGGCGCCGCGCGGCCTCGCGCTCCACCGCGCGGCGGACGCCCGCCATGGAGGTCTCGGCGGTGAGCCCGGCCAGGGCGAGCATCCCGAAGCCCGTGGAGGTCGTCTCCAGGAAGCGTCGGCGCGAGAGCGCGCGGTCGCCGATGGGGTCAGCGGACATGGATGAACTCCTTCAGGTTGAAGAGCGCGTGGGCGACGCGGGTCCAGGGCTCGTCCCGCCCGCTGGGAGGGCCGAGGGCATCGAGGGCGGCGCGGCCCTTCGCGAGCCGGTCCTCTGCATCGAGCAGCTGGGTCTGCTCGGCCGGCGACAGGGCCGCGATGAGGTCCTCTCGCAGGACGGGCGCGCGGCCCTCGAAGGCAGCCAGGGCGTCCTCCGCGGAGAACGCGTGCCCGTGGACCGCCGCGCGGAGCACCGTGCCCCGGAAGAGGCGGCTCGCCGCGGGCGCGCCGTGGCGCAGGCCGAGCAGGATGTTCCAGTCCCCCGCGCGGTACTCGGCGAGGGGGGCCGTGCGGATCGGGTGGCCGAGCAGGGAGCCGTTGCGGTAGGCGGTGACCGTCCCGTCGTCGGCGTAGCTGAGCACCAGATGGACGGGGTCCGCGCCGCCGCTCTCGTCCTCGCCGTCGAGGTCCGCGGTGCGCTTGAAGTTGTCCGAGCCGGGGACCCAGCGGCGGGCCCTGCGCTCCCCGAAGACCAGGGCGTCGAACTGGCCGCCGTCGCGGTTCTGGACCGAGACCACGCCGCCGCCGCGCTGCCCGAGGTCGTCGAGCTGCACCCACGCGGCGAGGGTACGCGGCCCGAGCGGGAGGTCGATCCCCCCGGTGGAGGCGTGGCCTTCCCCGTCGAGGATCAGGCCTCGACCCTCGAGCCGCGCGGTGCCGTGCAGGGTGAGCCGAGGGGGCGCCTCCAGGGGCTCGGGCCCCCGGGTGAAGTCCCAGGCGGCGATGGCCTCCGGTCCGCGAACCTCGCTGACCTCGCCGCCGTCGGCGGTGACCGCGCGCGCCTCCAGCGCCGCGCGCGCCCGGCCCAGCAGGCGCTCGACGGAGGCCCGCGCGGCGGCGACGTCCCCCTCCAGTCGCGCCCGTTGCCCGGCGGTCTCGCGCTCCTCGTCCGCGCACGCCGCCAGGTGCCGGAGGAGCAGCTCGCGCTCGGCGTCCGCCGGTGAGCGGCCGAGGGCGGCCTCCCACATGCCGGACAGGCGCTCCGCGTCCGAGCCATCGGCCCCTCGAGCGCGCTCCGCCCAGCGCCCGGCGAGGGTCCACGTGAGCGGGTCGTTCAGCAGCGTGAGGGACTGGGCGGGGACCGTGGTCGCGGGTCGGGCGCCCACCGGTGCGAAGGGCACCGGCGCGTCGAAGGCGACCAGGAAGGGGTCCATCCGGTTGCGCTGGGCGCGCACGTAGACGCTGCGCCGGGTGGTGCCGGGCCCTGTGCCCGCCGGGGGGCCGAACATGCGCCCGTCCATGGCGCCCGCCACCTCGACCATGGCGTCGCGGATGGACTCCGCGTCCATGCGGCGGACCGAGGCGTGGGATAGCAGGGTGTTGTCCGGGTCCCGCTCCAGGGCCTCCCCCGCGGCGTCCGCTGACCGCATGAACGTCTCGGAGGTGACCACGTGCCGGATGAGCCCCTTCACGGACCAGCCGCCGCGCACGAACTCGCTGGCCAGGTGGTCGAGGAGCCGCGGGTGGGTGGGGCGCGCGCCGAGGCGACCAAAGTTGTCCGGCGTGGCGACCAGGCCGCGGCCCAGCAGGTGGTGCCACACGCGGTTCGCCATGACCCGCGCGGTGAGCGGGTTCGAGGGGGCCACGAGGGCGTCTGCGAGCTGGAGCCGTCCGCTGCCCCGGGCGTCGAACGGGGTGGGGTCGATAGCCTCGAGGAAGCGCCGGGGCACCGGGCCCGCCGGGCGGCGGTGGTCGCCGCGCTCGAAGAGCGGCCAGTCCGCGGCGTCCGCCTCGAGAAGTCCGGGGACGCGGGTGGGGACGGGGACATCGGCCTCGAGCGCGCGGTAGCGCTCGATGAGGGGCGCCGACTTCGAGAGGGCGTCCAATTCGTTGGGGAGCACCCCGTGGCGCAGGCACGCGTCGAGGAGCAGCGCCTCGGCGTCGGACGACTCGTAGGCCTCCCAGCGCCGCAAGACGCCGCGCAGGGCCTCACGGGCGGCAGCGGCTGGGGACGCGTCCTTTCCAGTGGACGCCATGAGCCGCAACAGCGTCTCCGCGGGGTCGGGGTCGCGCGCGGGCTCCTCCCCGCGCGGGAGCAGCGCGACCTCGCGTACCCCGAACCAGCTGCGGTCGCCGCCGGTGGTCTCCACGGGGGCGTCCTGGCCCGTCACGAGCTCGAGGTGGATCGAGTCGCCCGCCCAGTAGGCGAGGTCGAGCCGCTTCCAGTCCCAGCCCCCGCCGCCGATCCCGGCGGTCTGGTAGACGGTGCCCTGGCGCGGATAGTCCTGGACGACGTGGCGGAACCGGGCGCCCTCGCCGGCGACGAGGCCCCAGACCGCGAGGTCCTCCCCGAGGTCGACGCGGCGGGATTGCAGCACCCCTCGCTGGCGGGTCGACGTGAGGTGGGTGTAGAGGCCGGCGGGATAGACCCCGGTGAGGGCTCTGGGTCCCTCGACCGCGACGGTGAAGCGTCCGGCGCGGACGGGTCCGGCCTCGAGGCCGGGTCCGTGGCTGAACCAGCGCTCCGCCTCCTCCGGGTCCGTCAGATTCCACCGCTCCGCGTTGGCGATCTCCCCGGCCCCGGCCTCCCTGGCCCCGACCTCCGCGGTGTCGACCTGTGCGGTGTCGTCCTCCCCGGCGTCGACCTTCCCCGCCCCGACGGCGCCGCGGCGCCACTCGGGGTCCGACGCGGCCCGCCCGAGCGCGTCGAGGGGGTAGTCTCCTTCGAGCTCCCCCCCGGTGGCTTGCTCGAGCCGCTCCAGGGACGATGCCTCCAGCAAGGCGGCCAGCCAGTCCTCGGCGAGGGCGCCGCGGAGCCCGCCTTGGATCGTCTGTAGCTCGAGCTCGACCCCATGGCTCAGCGCATCGGCGTTGGCGTCGACGATGCCGGGGCGGCACGACGCGAGCACGCCGAACAGCGCCGTGTAGTCCGCCTGGCTGATGGCGTCGAACTTGTGGTCGTGGCAGCGCGCGCAGGAGATGGTCTGGGCCTGGAAGGCCTTCCCGAGGACGTTGATCTGGTCGTCGACG
>CAJQPT010000121.1 GCA_905480285.1 uncultured bacterium | reverse complement strand
TCGAGGTCTGCGCGACCCTCGGCATGGTGGACGAGGCCAACGGCGCGCGTCTGGCCGACGCCGGGCTCGACTACTACAACCACAACCTCGATACGAGCCGCGAGCACTACGAGAAGGTCATCGGGACCCGGACCTACGACGATCGCCTCGAGACCCTCCAGAACGTGCGGTCGGCGGGCATGAAGGTCTGCTCCGGGGGGATCCTCGGCATGGGCGAGTCGCGCCAGGACCGCGCCGCATTCCTCGCCGAGCTTGCGGTGCTCGACCCGCCCCCCGAGAGCGTCCCCATCAACGCGCTGGTGCCCGTGCAGGGCACCCCGCTCGAGCAATCCGAGCCGCTCCCCTGGGACGAGATCGTGCGCGTCTGCGCGGTCGCGAGGATCCTCATGCCGCGGGCCGCCGTGCGCCTCTCCGCGGGGAGGCAGGAGATGACCGAGGAGGCGCAGGCCCTGTGCTTCCTCGGAGGCGTCAACTCCATCTTTGTGGGGGACGCGCTCCTCACGACGCCGAACCCCGAGCCGACCTCGGACGCCGCGCTCCTGGCCCGCGTTGGCCTGCGCCCTCTCGCCGATGGGTCTCGGTGAGCTGAACGAGGTCGACCGCGCGCTCGCGGCAGAGGTCGCGGACTGGCGGCGGCGTGGGCTGGGCCGTTCCGTGGGTGGCGGAGGGACCGACGGGCGGGTCGCCGTGGACTTCACGAGCAACGACTATCTCGGCATGGCGGGGAACGCCGCGGTCTGCGCTGCTGCGTCCGAGGCGGCCAGGGAGCACGGAGCCGGAGGCCGGGCCGCGCGCCTCCTCGGTGGCGGCTCCCCGAAGACCGCTGACCTGGAGCATCAGCTCGCGAGCTGGCTCGGAGCCGATGCCGCGCTGCTGCTTCCCTCTGGATACCAGGCCAACCTGACCCTCATGGCGGCCATCGCCGGGCCCGGGGACGTGGTGGTGTCCGATGAGGACAACCACGCCTCCCTCATCGACGGGCTCCGCCTGTCCCGTGCCACGGTCAAGGTCTTCCGGCACGCGGACGCCGAGCACGCTGCGGCGCTGCTCGAGGAGAGCCGCGGCGCGCGTCGAGTCCTCTGCGTCACCGAGTCGGTGTTCAGCATGGGCGGTGACCGGGCGCCGCTGGTGGAGCTCTCGGAGGCCTGTGCCCGGCTCGGAGCCGGGTTGATCGTGGATGAGGCCCACGCCGTGGGCGTGGTGGGTCCTCGCGGTCGGGGAGGCTTCGCGGCCTCCGGGGCGGCATCTGCTCCGCTCGTGGCGCAGATCGTCACCGGCGGGAAGGCCCTCGGGGCTGCGGGGGCGTTCATCGCGGGGTCTCAGGCCCTGGTGGAGGCCGTCATCCACAAGGGGCGCGGGTTCATGTTCTCGACCGCGGTGGCACCTGCGGTGGTCGGGGCCCTCGAGGCTTCCATCGGCCTGGTCGCGGACGCCGATCCAGCGCGGGAGATTCTCCGGGCCCACGCCGTGAGGATTGCGGCCGCCGCGGGCGCCCCGGAGCCCAGCGCGGCCATCGTTCCCATCCTCATCGGGGACGAGCGCCGCGCCGTCGCGGCCGCCGAGGCGCTGCGCGCAGGGGGCCTCGGGGTCCGCGCCGTGCGGCAGCCCACCGTCCGCCCCGGAGCGGCGCAGCTGCGCGTGGCCTGTCATGCACAGCACCGGTCCCAGGACATCGACGCGCTCCTCGATGGCCTCGCGCCGATCCTTGGCGCTGGGGACGGAACGGTCCGCGCCGGGGACACCGACGGGGCTCAGCGAGCGGTGGAGACGGTGTCATCGCCATCGAGCCTGACGGTTCCGCCGCCCCCGGTGTTCATCGTTGGCACGGACACGGACATCGGCAAGACGGTGGCCGCAGCTGCGGTGGCTCGGGCCCTCGACGCTCCCTACTGGAAGCCCGTCCAGACGGGTGAAGACAGCGACTCGAGGACCGTCGAGCGCCTCGCCGGTCCCCGGCCTGACGCGGCGCGCGTGATCGCCGCGCCGGCCTACGAGTTCCCGCTCCCCGCCTCCCCCCACACCGCGGCGGCGGCGGCGGGTGCGGTGATCGATCCCGAGGTGCTCCACGTGGCGCTCGGGGATCGTGTGCGGGAGGCTGCCCCCGCCCCGCTCGTCGTCGAGCTCGCCGGCGGCCTGCACGTCCCGCTGACGGCGTCCTACACGCAGGCGGACTGGCTCGCCCGGGAGCGGCCGCGCGTGGTGCTCATCGCTCGCTCCGGGCTCGGGACCCTCAATCACACCCTGCTGACCCTCGAGGCCTTGCGAGCCCGGCGGCTGACGCCCTCGGCGCTCATCCTCGTGGGCGAGCCCCACGCGGAGAACGCGGCGACCCTCGCAGCCCACGTGGACCACCTCTTCGAGCTGCCGACGCTGGCGCCTCTCGACCCGGGAGCCATCGACGCCTGGCTCGCCGAACACCCGCTCGCTGACGCGATCAGGAGGGAATGAACCATGGCCGATGATCTGATCTCACGGGACGCACGACACGTCTGGCACCCCTACACCCAGGCCGCCACCGAGCCGGCGCCGATCCCTGTCCGCGCGGCGAGCGGCGCTCGCTTGGTGCTCGATGACGGGACCGAGCTGGTGGATGGGATCTCGTCCTGGTGGGCGACCCTGCACGGCCACGGGGAGTCCCGGCTGGTGGAGGCGGCGCGGGCCCAGATGGAGCGCCTCGATCACGTGCTCTTCGCCGGGGCCACCCATGAGCCGGGCGTCGCGCTCGCCGAGGAGCTGTCCCGCGTGGCCCCGGATGGGCTGACCAGGACCTTCTTCAGCGACGACGGCTCGACCGCGGTGGAGGTCGCCCTGAAGATCGCGCTCCAGGCCCACGCCCAGCGAGACGAGCCGCAGCGCCGGGTCTTCGTGGCGCTCGAAGGCGGCTACCACGGCGACACCTTCGGCGCGATGGCGGTGGGCGACCCCGACCCCTTCTTCATGCCCTTCGCGCCGTTCCTGTTCGAGGTGCAGCGGGTCCCCGCGGAGTCGGCGGCCATCGTCGGCGCCCTGGACGAGCTGGGCGAGCGGGCGGCGGGGGTGATCCTCGAGCCGCGCCTGCAGGGGGCGGCGGGCATGCGGATCCACGACGCCGCCGTCGTGCGAGCCGTCCGATCGGCCTGCGACGAGCGCGGAGTCTTCCTGATCGCGGATGAGGTCATGACCGGCTTCGGGCGGACCGGCGCGCTCTTCTCCTGCCTGGCCTGTGGAGTGACCCCGGACCTGCTGTGTCTGGCCAAGGGGCTGACCGGCGGGATGTATCCGCTCTCGGCGACCATGGCCACGGAGGCGCTCTATGAGATCTTCCTGAGCGACGTACGGACACGGGCGCTCTTCCACGGACACACCTTCACCGGGAATCCCACCGGGTGTGCCGTCGCGCTGGAGTCGCTGAGGGTCAACGAGGAGCGCGACACCCCGGGTCAGCTCCAGCGCGTGGGCGAGTGCATCCTTGGCGGACTCTCGTCCCTCGAGGGAGACGATCGAGTCGCCGACCTCCGTCACCTCGGAGGCATGGTGGCGTTTGACCTGACGGGGGGGGCTTCGGGCTACCTCAGCGAGCGAGGGCCGCGGCTCCGCAACGTGGCCCGAGAGCACGGCGCGCTGCTCCGGCCCCTCGGCAACGTGGTCTACGCGCTGCCGCCGGCGTGCACGACGGAGGAGGAGTGCGCGACGATCTCCAGGGCGATGCTGGCCATGGTGGACGCCTGGTCGAGCTGAGCTTCGCCTGGACGAGAGCGGCCCGACGGCCGGCGCACCGCGCCGGCCGTCGGGCCGCTCTCTGATGGGGGGCTTGCTCCGCCTCGTGATCACTCGAAGGTGATCGTGTAGCCGTCGGTGAAGTTGGAGATCGGGAAGCCGAAGATCGAGTCGCGATACCAGCACTGGAAGTTCCAGGTGTCGCCCGGTTGGACGGCGACGTTGCCCGTCGGCTGGGGGATGGCCTTGAGGTCGACGGTCAGCGGAATGATCCCGAAGATGCCGGCGTTGCCCACCTGGCTCAGGTAGCGCCCGGTGGAGCTGCCCACGCAGAGGGTGCCCTGTGAGCCGCCCGGACCGGGCACCTGGGCCTGGTTCGGGCTGCAGATGAAGTAGCCAGGCGAGCTGATGGGGAGGCCCTGGGCGTAAATCCCAAAGTCATTGTTGGCGATCAGCTTGGTCCCGGTTCCGACGAGGGTCGCGGGCAGGCCGGTGCTGTTGGGCGTCTCGACGCAGTAGTTCGCGCCAAGGATCGGCCCCACGGGCGTCCCCAGGGTCGGGCGGTAGAACTCGAGGGTGCAGCGCATCCGGCGCGCCTGCTCCTCGGTGAAGTTCGTCATGCACGTGTCCGTGCTGTAGTTCATGTAGTTGCGAACCGGGTCCGTGCTGCCGCAGCTGGACGAGTTGGCCGCGCAGTTGAACTCGGGGTTCGACTCGGCGTTCGTGTCGCAGATCCGGTCGCCGGAGTTGTAGCAGTTGGAGCCGCCGCAGCCGGACTGGAACGTGTGGTAGAGGCCGAGGTAGTGGCCGACCTCATGGGTCCCGGTGCGCCCCTGGTTGTAGGGGGCGAGCGGCGCGTTACGACCGACAGTGCCGTTCAGGAGAACGACCCGGTCGGCGGCGCTGCCGGCGTTCCCGGTTTGGGGGAAGAAGGGGACGTACCCGAGGACGTTGGAGCTGCCGGACGGGGCGCCGAGGGTGTAGATGTTGAGATAGACGTTCGGGTCCCACGCGATGCTGTTCCAGTAGTTCCCGTTGTCGTTGAACCAGCTCGAGTTGTCGTACCGGATGATCCCGGTCGAGGCCTGCCCCTGGGGGTCGCTGGTCGCGAGTTCGAACCGGATCTTCGTGTCCACGCCCGGCGCGCCGGGCGTGCCGGCGAGGGCGCCAAAGTCCTCGTTGAAGATCTCGACCTGGCTGATGACGCGGGCGTTGGGGACGTTGCCACCGCCGTTGTTGTCCCGGATGACGTGGAAGACGACCGGGATGACGAGCTCGTCCAGGTTCGCCGGGTCGTACGCGCTGGTCGGGTTGGTGCTGTTCGCGCTGCAGTCCGAGGGCGGCAGGAACATCGACTGGTTGGGGTCCAGGTCCGGCGTCAGGCACCGGACGAAGCCGAAGGGGCCGGGCACGGCGTTGGCGGCGCTGGGGGTCGCGGGAATCGACGAGCCAGGGCCTTGGGCCAAGGTTGGAGAGGCGAGCGTCAGGAACGCAGCGATGGAGAGAACGCGCGAGATCATGGGACGGACGTGGAAAGAGGAGATGGGGAGTCGGCCGGAGGGCACCAGGGTTTCGCTCCGACCCATGCTCTTGATCAGTAGATGTCCGGAATTGTTCGTGCGACCTGGTGAGAAACTCCCAGCTCGGCCATCCAGAACCATCCACTCAATCTTGGAGTGGTCCCCGACCGCGTGCGCCTGAGGTCGCCAGAAGTTGGCGGTGGGCCTGCAATGAGGCGCCTGCCCTCTCAGGGTGAACCCCCGGGTCAGACGGTGTGGGGTCGCCGAATCTCTCCGTTGGAAGGCGAGCGCCCTGGCCGCAGGTCAGATGAGAGAATGCTGAGAGGCGCCTGGCCGGTGGGCCAGGCGCCTCTCTGTGTCGCCGCGAGCTCGGGCATCAGCCGGAACTCACAGCCCTAGGGGCGCTCAAGGGTCACTCGTTCTCGCCCACGCAGTCGACGAGCAGCGAGGCTCCGAACTGATTGCCGACGAACAGGGGCTGCGAGCAGGAGGTGTGGAACTCCACCTGCTGCAAGATCGTGCCGCCTTGCACGTCGTAGATCGCGATGAAGGTCTCGTTCTCAAGCTTGTCCTC
>CAJQPT010000120.1 GCA_905480285.1 uncultured bacterium | reverse complement strand
GAACAGGAAGTCCGCGTTACGGATCTCCCCGATCGAGTTCGTCATCGCGCCCGCTCCGAAGGTGGTGACCAGACCGGCCACCGTCGGAGCGTGTCATGTCGCTGCACACTGATGGATGTTGTTCGTCTTGAACACCGCCCGCGATAGCTTCTGCACGAGGTAGTTCTCCTCCATCGTGCAGCGCGACGAGCTGACGAAGCCCAGCCCGTTGGGCCCGTGCCGCTCGCTGACGCCGTGGAGGCCCGCGGCCGCCACCGAGAGCGCGTTCTCCCAGCTGGTCGGCACCAGCTCGCCCGCGTCGTTGCGGACCAGCGGGCTCGTGATGCGCTCCTCGTGGTGGATGAAGTCGTAGGCGAAGCGCCCTTTCACGCACAGGTTGCCGTCGTTCGTGGTCGTGCCCGCGGGCGGGCTGGTGACCTTCACCACCTGACCGCGGCCGTCGTTGGCGTCCGGGTCCACGTTGAGGTCGAGCTGGCACCCGACGCCGCAGAAGTTGCACGTGCTGCGCACCTTGGTCAGCTCGCGCTCGGGCTTGGCCTCGCGCGTCAGGGGCATCTTCTCCCCCATGGCGCCCGTGGGGCAGACGTCCACGCACCCGCCGCACATCTCGCAGGTGGTGTCCATCAAGGACAGCCCGTCCACCGTCGCGATGGTGGTCTCCGCGCCGCGGCCCGCGAGGGTGATGGCGCTGACGCCCTCGACCTCCTCGCAGTAGCGCGTGCAGCGCGCGCAGGAGATGCAGGTGTCGGCGTTGAAGTGGATGTAGGGGTTGCGGTCCGCGTCGCGGTTGTCCCGCAGGGACTCCATGAAGCCCCAGTCCCGCGGCGCCTCGTAGCGCGCCGCCATCTCCAGCAGCTCGTTGGGCGCGCCGCGCTCCGCGACCTCGATGTCCTGGGGGTGGTCCGTGAGGTAGAGGGCGAAGAGGGTCTTGCGGTGGCGGTCGATCCGCTCCGTCTCCGTCCGCACCTCCGCGCCGTCCTGGGCGGGGGTCTTGCAGGCGGGGAGCAGTCGGCGCTGCCCCTCGACCTCCACCAGGCAGGTCCGGCAGGCGCCCGCCGGCTCCAGGCGCGGGTCATGGCACAGGGTCGGGATCTCCGCCCCCGCGCGCTGGGCGACCTCGAGGATCGTCTCGCCCGCCTGGAAGGGCATCTGTCGTCCGTCCACCTGGATGGACCTGGCCGGCCGCTTGGGCGGGTCCGGTTCGCTTCGCTCGATCATCTCTCAGCCCTCCTTGGAGGTCTCCTCTTCGAACGCCTCGGGGAAGTACTTGAGCGCACTCGTCAGCGGCAGCGGCGCCGCCTGACCCAGTCCACAGATCGAGCCCTCGTTCATCTGCCAGGCCGCGTCGGCGGCGTTGGCCAGGGGGCCGTCCACGTCGTCGCCGCGCGCCTGCCGCTCCACGGACTCGCGCAGGTAGCGCGTCCCGATCCGGCACGGGGCGCACTGGCCGCAGCTCTCCGCCTCGAAGAACCGCAGCTGCTGGGCGGCCGCCCAGCGCATATCCACGGTGTCGTTCAGGACCACCACGCCGGCGGAGCCGAGCATGGAGCCGAGGCCGCCGAGGTGGGCGAAGTCCAGGGGGTCGCCCCGCCGCTCCGCGGGCAGGAACCCCGAGCTGGCCCCGCCGGGGCTGAAGGCCTTCAGCTCGCCGACGTAGCCGCCGGCCGCCGCCACGAGTTCGTCCAGCGAGACGCCGAGCGGGAGCTCGTAGGTCCCGGGCTGGCCCACGTGACCGCTCACGCAGTAGAGCTTGGTCCCGGCCTCGGTTCGACCGAGCCCGCGGAACCACTCACCGCCGCGCTCAACGATCCCCGGGACGCAGGCGATGGTCTCCACGTTGTGGATCAGCGTGGGCTTGCCCCACAGCCCGACCTCCACCGGGAAGGGCGGCTTGATCCGCGGCATGCCGCGCTTGCCCTCGAGCGCCTCGAGCAGGGCCGTCTCCTCCCCGCAGATGTAGGCGCCGTTGCCCTCGTGGGTGTGGAAGTGAATGTCGCCGTAGATCCCCGACGCGTGAGCCTCGTCGATCATCCGCCGGATGATCCCGAGGGGCACCTCGAACTCGCCGCGCAGGTACAGGTAGCAGTCCTTCGCGCCGATGGCGTGCGCCGCGATAGCGAGCCCCTCGAGCACGAGGTCGGGGCGGCGCAGCATGCACTCGCGATCCTTGAACGTGCCCGGCTCTCCCTCGTCCGCGTTCAGGACAACAAAGCGCTCTTGCTCGGCCTGGCCGGCGACGCCGCGCCACTTGATGTGCGCGGGGAACCCAGCGCCCCCTCGTCCCTGGAGACCCGCGGCCTCGAGGAGGTCGATGACGCCCTCGGGGCCAAGCTCCGACGCCGCCTTGAAGGCCGCGCCCAGGGGCGCAGCGGGCTTGCAGAGGTCGATGGCGAGCTCCCCGTCCGCCGCTCCCTCCGGCCCGACCGCTCCGGTCCACTCGGTCTCGCCGGGGGCCGCGGCGCTGTCGAGCTTGGACCAGTCGCTGCCGGCGGCCTTCACATCCTCCACCGTCACGTGGGGCATGGTCCGCCGATCGCGGAGCACCGCCGGAGGCACGTCGCAGCCGGCGAGGCACGAGGCCTCCTCCACGGGCAGGCCCTGGGCCTTGGCGGCGTCGAGGACCTCCTGCGCGCCGCCGAGCAGGCAGCTGAGCCCCGTGCACACGCGGACCTTCGCCTCGGAGCGCGAGAGCATGTGATAGAAGCTCCCGATCCCCCACACGTGCGCCTCGGGGACCCCCGTCTCCCTCGCGATGTCACGGGCGACGCCCTCGAGCAGTCCGCCCGCTTCTCGCAGTCGATCGGGTACAGAGGCAGCGTCGTGTCGGCTCATGATGGGTCTGATGGGCGCGCCGCGTGGCGCCCCGACATTATGCGTCGGACCGCCCTCCAGCGCTGGCCGAGTCTCGCTGCGGGAGTCGATTCCCGCGGAGATCCGCTCGCCGCCTCAGCGGCCGCCCCGTGACGTACCCCCGCCGGGCTCTGGAAACAGCTCCAGAAGGGGCACTCGCTGGAAGGTCATGTGCGCCCGGCTGCCCTCGTAGAGGATCCCCACAGTGTCCGCGTCGATCATCGTCAGGCAGGAATAGCCCGCCGACTGGCCCTCATCAAGGAGCAGCCAGCGGTCCGCTGCCCAGGACTCCCCCCCGTCGCTCGAGGCGCGGATCGTCATCCGCCGCCTGGGCGCCGACGGGACAGCGGGGTTTGAGAAGAGCAGGCGACCGTCCGGCTCGCCGTCCAGCTCCCTCCCCACATGGATCAAGCTCGCCATGCAGACCGGCTCCGTCAGGCCGGAGCGGGAGCTCGGGTGAGGCACCCACGTCCCCCCCTCGTCCCGCGTGGTGAAGATGGCGCGCGACCCACCGCGGTTGTCGCGCATGTTCAGCATCAGTTCCCCGTCCGCCAGCTCGACCACGGCCGCCTCGGTGGTGTCAGGCCGCGCACCGGTGCCGATCCCCCACGTGGCTCCTCCGTCCGCGCTGACCAGCACCGTCGAGTGCGGGGTTCGGCCCTGGTCCGGGCTCAGCTGGAACTGGGCCGGGAAGACAAGGCGGCCGTCGCCCATGGTGATCCCCCGGCCGGGCCCCTGCAGCAGGTAGGACCACGCCGGGTCCTTCACCATCTCGGTCAGGTTCCGCAGCGGTCCAAAGGTCCGCCCATCGTCGGTGCTCGTGGTGAGCATCAGCTGCCCGGTCTCCTCGGGCGCGAGCCCGGGCCCGCTGCCCCGCCACGCTCGGTCTCCGTGGCTCCAGGCCGCCAGCACGTGGACGTGACCCCGCTCGCGGTCCACCAGCACGGCCGGGTCGCCGACGCCGTCGCCTCGCCATCCATCGCCTGGCCCCTGGGTCATGATCACCTCCATCGGAGACCATGACCTCCCCCCGTCCACGCTCCGAGAGCAGCCCACGTCGATACGGCCAGGGAGATCGCCCCACCCCTTCCAACGAATGTCGTAGACCGCGATCAAGGTCCCCTTGGGCGTCGTGACGAGGCCCGGAATTCGGTAGGCGCGAGAGCCCCCGGAGCCCGCGCTGCGGAGCGCGAGCCCCAGGCGCTGCACGGTGGCCGGGCTCGGATCCTCCACCTGGATCTCCTCTCCACCGATCACCACCGACCGGACCCTGGCGTCGACCCGGCCGTCGAGGTCCGCCCCGGCAGCAGGCGTCACCGAGATCCAGAACACATTGCGACCGGGCGTCAGCGCCCGCGGACCTCGAACCGTATGAAGCCGGGTCGCGTCTCGCCCGGGACGACGCGACGCGCCGAAGCGGTCCGCATCCTTGAAGACGCTGTCCGGTTGGTCGTAGGAGAGCTCGATGCTCGCGCCACCGTGGAAGACCTCCACGCGCTCCAGCTCACCAGGTTGGGTGGTCCCGGCGAGGTCGAAGCTGATGGACTCGAGTTCGAGCGCATCGAGGAGGCCGCTTGTGACGACCTCGAGCGCGAGGACCGGGTTCAATCGGTTGCCGACGAGCACCGGGAGGACCGGCTGGAGGGCCCGGCACCCAACGATCGCCATGGGGCGCGCGGGCTCGAGCGTCACGTCGTCGATCAGGACCCCCTTTCCAGCGGGAGAGACACACCGAACCCGAAGCCCGTCCGCCCCAGGCGGCAAGGTCGCGGCGACCTCGGCGCGGAAGCCCCCGATGATCACGTCTCCCGAGGCGTCGACGAGCTCCGTCCAGCGCCCCGACACCCGGACGGCCACGGTGAGTTCGAAGGGGTCCGTCCGCGTCCAGCGCTCAGCCCAGAAGCTGAACCGCCCCGCGCCGCCAAGCTCATCGAAGTCCAGCTGGATCTCGCAGCGGCGTCCTCCGGTCAGGTGCAGACTGCGGGAACCCGAGCGGACGTGCTCTCCGTTGATCGCAGCCGCTCCCTGCGTCACTTCCCAGACCCCGATCTTCGACTCGAGCCTGGTGAACGCCCCGACCGCGGCGCCCTCGAACCCTTCGCCGCCCAGGTCGCCCAGCGCCCGCAGCGAGGCGGAAGGCTCAACCTTGGCGGGGACCTTCGAGGGGCTCGGCCCCCCGGGCCACAGGGACGAGGCGGCCGAGAGCGCCAACAGAGAGGTCGAGAGGAGGAGGACCATGCCGCCAAGGATGCACCTGGAGGGCGCCTCGTCGGGCCCGCTCGATCCGGTCTCCCGGTGAGAATTCCGTGAGACCCGCGCCGGGCGCCGCCGGGCCAGCCCCAGCGCTCTCGGCGGGTGAACCGCCGCCCGAACCGCTCTGCGGCGCCCAGGAGGCCGCCTCTGCCGCTTGTATGAGCCGCGGGGAACCTCCTCCCATGAAGGTGCGTCTATCTGAGATGGCCGCGGAGGCTCGCGCCCCTTGGCGCGTGGACCGCGTACTTTTTGACGGCGAACATCCGCTCGCGCCTCCGCGAGCCGGCCCGCCTGGCTCCTGTCCGTCCTTCCAGATCTTCCTCCATGCTGTCGATCCTCACGACCCTCGCTCTCGCCGCCGCCCCCCAAGCGGTCGATCCCATCGGCAGCCTCCAGCGCCTCGCCGTCCCCACCGACCCCGAGGGCACCGTTGTGATCTCGGTGGAGCTGGACGGCCAGCCCGCTGACCTCCTCCTTGAGCGCTACTCGCTGCGCGCCGGCGACTTCCAGCTGCTCGTCTCTCGCCCTGACGGTTCCCTGGCCCCGATGCCCGCTCCCCGCCCGAACACCTGGCGAGGCGAGGTCCCCGGATGGCCCGACACCATCGTGACGGCGACCATCAACCACGAGGGCCTCTCGGCGGTCGTCGCCGACTACGCCACCGATCGCGAGTGGCAGATCCAGCCGGCGGCCGGACTCCCGGCCGGGACCTACTCGGTGGCGCGCGCCAGCGACCTCCCGGCCACCGGCGGCGTCTGCGGCGTCGGGAACCAGGTCGGCTCCCAAGGCACCAACAACGGGCCCGCGACGAGCAATCTAGGGACGGGCCTCCAGCTCTGCGAGATCGCCTTCGACGCGGACTTCGAGTTCTACCAGCGCAATGGCAACAGCGTTCAGGCCACGATCGACGACATCGAACGGATCATGAACCGGGTCGACACGATCTACGTACGCGACGTGGACGTCACGATTCAGCTGACGGGCATCGTGGTGCGGAGCACCTCCGCCGACCCGTACACGACCAGCGACGCAGGCCAGCTCCTCGACCAGTTCCGTAACCACTGGAACCAGAACTTCACCGGCATTCGGCGCGACCTCGCGCACCTGTTCACCGGCCGTAACGTCAACGGCGGCACGATCGGCATCGCCTACCTCGGCGTCGTCTGCAGCCAGAGCGTCGGCTACGGCCTCTCCGAGTCGCGCTTCACCAACAACCTGGTGAACCGCACGGGCCTGACCGCCCACGAGATGGGTCACAACTTCAACTCCAATCACTGCGACGGCAACGGTGACTGTCGGATCATGTGCTCCGGCCTTGGGGGCTGTAACAACGACGTCACGCGCTTCGGGACGGCCAGCGCCAACGGGATCCGCAGCTACGCCATCAACCGCCCCTGCCTGCTCGACCTCTCGCCCCCTCTCGCCCTGCCGGTCACCGACACCTTCCCCGCCACCCAGCTGAACCGCGACATCTGGATCACGTTCCAGGGCACGGACATCACCAACGCGGCGGTCAACGAGCCCTCCCCGCCGTACTCGATCCGCCTCAACGCTCAGAGCTCAACGACGCTCAAGGACGACCGGCTGATCTCCAACAAGCTGCTTCTCGACGGCCTCAACAACGCGTCCGTCAGCTTCTACTCGCAGCACCGCGGTGTGCCCGCCGGCGGCGCGATTGACGTGGAGATCCTCGACTCGAGCAACGACTGGATCCTCCTCGAGCGGGTCGTCTCCAACGGCGTCGACGAGTCCAACTTCACCTTCCATCAGATCGCGGTGCCTGCTGGCGCCTACTTCGATGAGGCGCAGGTCCGCATCACCGCCGACGTGGATAGCGGCAGCCAGAACTGGTACATCGACGACTTCGAGGTGACGGACAACACCTGCGGCGGCGTCACCAACTTCTGCTTCGGCAACCCCAACTCGGCCAGCATCAATGGGGCGAATATCACCACCCTCGGCTCCACCAACCTGGCCGCCAACGACCTCACGTTGCTGACAACGAGCTGCCCGGTCGGGAGCTTCGGCATCTACATCTTCGGCGACCAGCAGACCCAGGTCTTCCTCGGGAACGGGTTCCTCTGCGTCACCGGGAACCCGCTCTATCGCCTCGGGATCGCCCAGGCCGACATCTTCGGCACGAGCTTCCTGTCGATCGATAACCAGAACCTCCCCGGCGGGCTGATGATCAGCCCAGGCGACACCTACAACGCGCAGCTGTGGTACCGCGACTCTGTCGGGGCCGGCTTCAACCTGAGCAACGGCGTCGAGATCAACTTCTGCCCCTGAGCCCAGCGCCCCACCTCGCTTGAGAGCCCCCGCCGGACCGATCCGGCGGGGGCTCTTGTCGTCCGTGGCGATCCTCCCGCAGAGGGCACGCCGGATGTGCTACATCTCTGCGGCGGTGCCATGACGGGCAGCGCGCCCCTCCCCCATGAAGAAGCTCTCCCTGCTCCTCCTCTCCCTGGCCATCGTGGCCGTCGTCGCGACCTCCCTCGGCGGCTGCTCCTCGACCATCGAGAACCGCGACCCCTCGGGCGAGCCCTTCCCCTCGGTCGAGGCCACCTCCCTCGCGGGCGAGGCGGTCAAGATCCCCGAGGACTTCGCTGGCGCCCCGGTCCTGCTCCTCGTGGGGTACGTCCAGGGGACGCAGTTCGACATCGACCGCTGGCTCTACGGCGCCATCGACGCCGAGCTCGAGATCGCGCTCCGGGAGGTCCCCGCAGCCCGCGGCGCGGCGGCGAGCCTCGCCAAGGGCTTCATCGACTCAGGGATGCAGCGCGGCATCCCCAGGGATGAATGGGGCGCGGTCACGACGACCTACGGCGATGCGGCGGAGGCCATCGGGCGGTTCACCGGAACCGAGAGGCCCCGTAACGCCCGTGTCCTGCTGCTCGATTCGAACGGCATGGTCCGGTGGTTCTACGACCAGGGCTACTCAGCGATGAAGCTCAAGGCGCTGGAAGCCGCCGTGAAAGACGTCGCCGCACCGGCTCCCGATGCCGATGCCGATGCCAATATTGACGCGGACACCGACGCCGAGTGAGGGCCTGCGACCCACCCCACCCACCATGGAACGCCCCTCTATCCGACAGCTTGAGTATCTGGTCGCCGTCGCGGACCACCTGAACTTCCGCGAGGCTGCAGCGTCCTGCCACGTCACCCAGCCGGCGCTCAGCACCCAGCTCCAGCAGCTCGAGGCGCTCCTCGGTGTGCAGCTATTCGAGCGCGATACGCGGCGCGTGGTCGCCACGGCAGCGGGCGTCCAGCTGGCCCAGGAGGCACGGGGGATCCTCTCAGCCACAGACCACCTGCTCGACTCGGCCCGGGCGGCTGGCGAGCCGCTCGCCGGCAGGTTGCGGCTCGGCGTGATCCCCACGGTGGCCCCCTACCTCCTGCCGGCCGTGGTCCGGGCCGCGCGCGACGCTCACCCCGACCTGGTCCTCCTGCTCCAGGAAGACCAGACCGACCGTATCGTCCAGCGCCTCCATTCAGGAGAGCTCGACATGCTGCTGCTCGCTCTCGACGTGGACCTGCGCGGCGCTTCGGAGCTGCCCCTCTTCAGCGATCCGTTTGTCCTCGCATGCCCCGACGGGCACCCCCTGGCCTCAGGCGGCGTCTTGACGGAAGGCGACCTCGATGGCGAGTCCGTGCTCCTGCTGGAGGAGGGTCATTGCCTGCGCGACCACGCCCTGCCCATCTGCAAGTCGGCGGGCATGACCGAGTACGCCGACTTCCGCGCCACGAGCCTGGGGACCCTGCTCCAGATGGTGGGTGCCGGGATCGGCGTCACCCTCGTACCTGAGATGGCCATCGCCGGAGAGCGCAACTGCAACCCCGGCGTGACCTTCCGCCCCTTCGACGAGGGCGGGCCGTCACGCTCTATCGGCGTGGCGTGGCGAAAGAGCTCCGCTCGCAAGGAGGAGTTCAACGCTCTGGCCGAGACGATCCGCTCCGCGCACCTCGCGGACTGAGCGCGAGCTCCACGCTCCCGTCAGGGGGAGACGGCGCCCGCGAGGTGGTAGTTGAGCCAGATGAACTGGGGCATCCAGTGCGACACCACGGCGAAGTCCCCGTCCCAGAGCTCGCGCCGCTCGAGGAGCTCTGCGAGCGCCTGATCCAGCTCCGCCGCGGCAGCAGAGTCCCGCGCTGCACGCAGCGACAGCGGCCAGAGCCGCGAGGCGTGCACCCCGAGCAGGTGCGTCGTCCTCATCGTCACCTCCTGGGGGAGCACAACCCGCTGATCCAGCGCGTAGGGCTCCAGCGGCGGGTCAAACGGCACGACAGAGCCCACGAGGTAGCCCAGCGTGGGGACCCAGAGGAACTCGAAGGACCGCGGATCCACCGGGGTGACCAGCTGGGCGCGCCAGGGTGCGAGCCGCACCTCGCGCATCTGAAGGAGCCGCTCTAGGCCGCCCTCCGTGACGCTCCCTGCCGCCATGACCTGGTACCAGGTGAAGGCCCAGGAAGAGTAGTAGCCGATCACTCCCCGCCCCTCGATGCGGCCATCTCCCTCGAGCTCAGGGAAGGGAGCGGTCTCGAGGAAGTCGAGCAGTTGAAGCTCGGTCTCCTCCCGGAACGCGCGCGTCGTGGGCGCGACCTCTCGGTGCTGCTCAAGCTCCGCGAGCAGGCGTAGGAGCCAGCACTGCCCGTAGCTGTAGGTCAGCCGCCCCTCGAGCTCCGCCGCCATCAGGCGTTCTCGCTCCTCGGCCAGCGCCTCGGCAGGTAGCCGCCCGAGGATGCGCTCGGCGCGCAGGCTGTCGCCGTCCCGCCGCGCCTGCGCGAGGAGCGCCCAGTGCGCGAAGATGCAGGAGTGCCAGTCGTAGGAGCCGTCGAAGAGCGACCCTTGGCCGCCAACGCGCGCGACGAGGTTGGCGCTCGGCTCGGCCCGGTCGAGGCCGGCCTCCATCACGTCGAGGAGGCCAGGGATGTAGGGCGCGGAGGCCGGGAGCGCCGGGGGGGGCATGGCAGGCGGCGCGCTACACGCGAGGGACCCCCAGAGCAGAGCGGCCCCAGCCAGGTGTCGAATCGCGCTCACTGCTCCGCAGCGACACCGCTCTCCCCGCCGTCGGTGCTCGCGGCCCCGTCGGTCACCGCGGGCGTGACAGCGCCGCCGCCGAAGCGCTCGGCGAGTCCCTGGATCATCCTGTAGAGCGACGGCGTGAGGACGAGCCCCAGGATCGTGGCGAGGATCATCCCGAAGAACACCGTCACGCCGAGGGCGACACGTGAGCCGGCGCCCGCGCCCGTGGCGAGGACCAGCGGCGCCGTGCCGAAGACGAACGAGACCACGGTCATGAGGATCGGCCGGAAGCGCAGGCGCGAGGCCTCGATCGCGGCGTCCACCACGCCGAGGCCCGACTCGCGCTGCTCCTTCGCGAACTCGACGATCAGGATCGCGTTCTTGGAGATGAGCGCGATCAGCAGGACGATGCCGATCTGGGTGTAGACGTTGTTGCCGAAGGGCGTGAGCATCGTCCCCAGCGCCGCACCCAGCAGGCCCAGCGGCACCGCCAGGATGATCGCCAGGGGGAGCATCCAGGACTCGTACTGCGCAGCGAGCACCAGGAAGACCAGGAAGATCGCGAGGAGGAAGATCGCGCCGGCCCCGCCGGTCGCCTCCTTCTCCTGATACGACAGGCCGTTCCACGCGATCCCGAAGTTAGGGCCCGGGAGCACCTGATTCTTGACCCCTTCGATGATGTCCAGCGACTGGCCAGAGCTGGTCCCCGGCGCGGCGCTGCCCTTGATCGAGGCGCTCGGGTAGAGGTTGAAGCGGACGATCGAGGCGGGCCCGACGCGGTCCTCCACCTTGGCCACGGAGGCCATCGGGATGATTCGCCCGTCGCTCGTTCCCATGCGGAGCTTGCCGATATCCGAGGGGACCGAGCGGGTGTCGGCCTCCCCCTGCAGGTTGACCTGGTAGGTCCGCCCGAACTCGTTGAAGTCGTTGGCGTAGGCCGAGCCCAGGTAGGTCTGCAGCGTGCTGAAGACCGTCTGCAGGGAGATCCCCATCTGCTTGACCTTGTCCCGATCCACGTCGACGTAGAGCTGGGGCACCGAGGCGCGCAGGCTCGAGTTGACCCGCATCAGGGTCGGCTGCTGGTTGCCGCCGTCGACCAGCGCGTCAGCCGCCTTGGACAGGTTGGCGATGCCGCCGCCCGAGCGATCCTGGAGCTGCATGTCGAAGCCGCCGACCAGGCCCACGCCCGGAATCGAGGGCACCGGGAAGGCGAAGATCTGGGCGTCCGGGATCTGGTGGAAGCGGGCCATGAGGCCGGTGATGATCCCGCGCAGGCCGGTCTCCGGCGTCGTGCGCTCGTCCCATGGGTCCAGCGTCACGATGAAGCTCACCGTGGACGCGCTCGCGGCGCCGTCGATCAGCGAGTAGCCGATCAGCGCCACGCTCGCGTCGACGCCGGGCGTCTTGCTCAGCACGGCGTCTACCTTCTGGCCGACCGCGCGGGTCCGCTCCTTCGACGCCGCGTCGGGCAGCTGCGCGGAGACGATCAGGTAGCCCATGTCCTCCTGGGGCACGAAGCCCGTGGGGAGCTGCGAGAAGGTGTAGCCCCCTGCGAAGACGACGCTCAGGAAGACGACGAGGCTGATGGCGAACTTGCGCACCGCCATGCCGACCACCCCG
Organism: uncultured bacterium; assembly: GCA_905480285.1. GTDB lineage: Bacteria > Planctomycetota > UBA1135 > UBA1135 > Saltatorellus. Next base: position 4,190 of record CAJQPT010000120.1, on the reverse strand, counting down.
ACGTAGCCCTTGGTCGTGAGGCCGAGGAGCCAGTTGAACCCGCGGTAGAAGAAGTTCTTCTTCTGCTTCGCCGGCCGCATCAGGATCGCGCACAGGGCGGGGCTCAGGCTCAGCGCGTTGATCGAGCTGAAGACCGTGGCCGCGGAGATCGTCAGGCCGAACTGCTTGAACATCACCCCGACAAGGCCGGGCATGAAGGAGGTCGGGACGAACACCGCGAGCAGGACCAGCGTCGTCGCGACGATCGGCCCGGTGACCTCCTCCATCGCCTTCAGCGCCGCGTCCTTGGACGAGAGCCCGCTGTCGATGTTCCGCGCCACGTTCTCCACCACCACGATCGCATCGTCCACGACGATGCCGATCGCTAGCACGATACCGAACAGCGACAGCGTGTTCAGGGAGAAGCCCAGCGCGGACATGACCGCGAAGGTGCCGATCAGCGAGACGGGGATCGTCACGGCCGGAATCAGGGTCGCCCGGAAGTCCTGCAGGAAGACGAGGACCGTCAGGATGACCAGCACCGCCGCGATGAAGAGCGTGCTGATGATCTCCGCGATGGACGCGCGGACGACGTCCGCCGCGTCGTAGGTCACCTGGGCGCTGAGGTCGTTCGGGAAGCTGGCCCGGGTCGTCTCGATGAGCTCAGCCACCTGGTCCGAGATCTGGATGAGGTTGGCGCCCGGGAGCTGGTAGATCGCGATGTTCGCCGCGGGGCGTCCGTTCAGGGACGAGCCCATCACGTAGTTCTTCGCTCCAAGCTCCACCCGCGCGATCTCTCCCACGCGCAGCACACGGCCGTCCTTGCCCGTTCGGACGACGATGTTCTCGAACTCCTTGACCGTCTTGAGGCGGCCCTTGGTCGACACCGTGTACTCGAACTCCGTCCCGGCCGGCGCCGGGTCCTCGCCGATCTTGCCGGCCGCCACCTGTACGTTCTGCTCCTGGATCGCCGACAGAACATCACTGGGCGTCAGGCTCCGAGCCTCGAGCTCGAAGGGGTCAAGCCACAGGCGCATGGAGTAGTCCGACGCGCCGAAGATCTGCGCGTCCCCCACCCCGTAGATGCGCTTCAGCTCATCGCGCAGGTTGAGCGAGGCCCAGTTCGCCAGGTAGACGTCGTCCAGGCTCCCGCCAGGCGAGTACACCGAGATCATCTGGGCGAAGTCCGGCATCTTCTTGTTCGTCGTGATGCCGAGCCGGCGAACATCCTCCGGGAGGCTGGGCTCCGCCGAGGAGACGCGGTTCTGCACCTGGACGGACGCGATGTCGAGGTCGGTCCCCGGCTCGAAGGTGATGGTCAGCGTGTAGCTGCCGTCCGACGCGGAGATGCTCGACATGTAGAGCATCTTCTCGACACCGTTGACCTCCTGCTCGATGGGCGCAGCCACGGTGTCGGCGACGACCTTGGCATCCGCACCGGGGTAGTTCGCCTTCACCGCGATCGTCGGCGGCGCGAGCTCGGGGTACTGCGCGATCGGGAGCTTGACCAGCGCCGTGACCCCCATCGTGATCACGATGATGGAGACCACCGTCGCGAAGATCGGACGGAGAATGAAGAACTTGGAGAGCATCTAGATGGCCCCGTCAGCTGTCCTGCTTGATCTGGACCGGGGCCCCTGGCCGCGCCGACATCATGCCGTTGACGATGACGCTGTCCGTCCCGTCCACGCCGGACAGGATCACGAGCCCGTCTTCCGTCTGGGGCCCGACCTTCACCGAGCGGCGCTCCACGACGTCGTCCTTGCCGACGACGAACAGATAGGGCCCCTGCTGGTCCCGGCCGAGGGCCACCTCGGGGACGATGATCGCGTCCTTGATCGTGCCCGCCTGGAGCCGGATGAGGACGAAGAGCCCGCCCTTCAGCTTGCCCTCCGAGTTGTCGAACTTGGCGCGAATACGCAGCGTCCCGGTCTCGAGGTCCACCTCGGGGTCCACGTAGTCGACCCGACCCTGGAAGGGGAAGCCCTCGTCGATCTCACGGGCCAGCTCGATCGGCGGCAGCTTGTCGAGCGCCTCGCGCACGCGGCCCTCCTTCTCGTCCTTCGCCGAGTACTCAAGCATGACCCGGTCCGACAGCGTGAACCACGCGTCGATCTTGGAGTCGTCGTAGATCTTCGTCAGCGCCGAGGTCCCCAGGCCGCCGACGAGGCTGCCGACGAAGTACTTGCTCTGCTCAGCGCGGCCGTCGATCGGGGCGTAGATCTCGGTGTACGAGACATCCAGCTGCTTGATCGCCAGGTTCTTGGTGGCGACCTTGACGTTCTCCACCGCCACCTTGTGCTTGGCCCGCGCCTCGAGCGCCTGCAGCTCGGAGACCGCACGATCCTTGTAGGCCTTCTCGAGCCGCGTCGCGGTGACGTCGGCGAGCTCGGCCTGGGCCTTCATGCTCAGGAGCTGCGCAGCGGCGGCGTCCCTGGCGGCGGCGAAGGGCGCTGGATCGATGCGGAACATCAGATCGCCGGTCTTCACCGGTTGGCCCTCCTCATGCGCGATCTCCTCCAGGACGCCGTCGACCCGCGCGCGGATCTCGACCGTCTGGACCGCCTCCGTCTGACCGCTCACCACCTCGTACCTGGTGATGTCCTTCACGAGAGGTTTCTGGACCTCTACGACGGGGGGCTTGGGAGTGATCGGCGCCGGCTTGTCGCGGCAGCCAGCGAGGCCGCCGAGCAGCCCGGCAGAGAGGAGTAGGGTGGCCGTCTTCATTACCCTGAGAGGGTAGGTGTATTGGCGAGCCAGCCACAGAGTAGGGACACATTTCTGCTACCGTTCCCAGCGATGACGTTCCAACTCCAGCCGCTCAGAAGCAGCTTTGTCCCGATGGCGCTCGCCGCCGCGCTCCTGCTGCCGTCCTGCAAGGTCGGGCCCGACTATGAGGAGCCCGTTCTAGAGGAAGGCGTGATCGAGGAGTCGTTCGCCGCGATCGACGACGACCCTGCCTACACCCCAGGGCAGACGGATATCACCGAATGGTGGGCGGTCTTCAACGACCCGGTGCTGACCTCGCTCATCGAGCGAGCCCAGGCGGGCAACAAGGACCTGAAGGTGGCGCTCGCGCGAGTCGAGGAGGCCAGAACCAGGGTCGACTATGCCAAGGGTGCCAGGTGGCCCGCGCTCACCCTCGGCGGCGGCGCCGGGATCTCGAGCAACCAGTTCACCGGCTTCAAGTCTGAGACCGTCTCATCGTTGAAGGCAGAGGCCGCCTGGGAGCTCGATGTCTTCGGGCGTATCGCGCGTCAGATCGAGTCGGACGAGGCCAACTTCGAGGCCAGCGAGGAGGACCTCCGTGACGTCCAGGTCAGCCTGCTGGCCGAGGTCGCCGGTGCGTACATCTCCGTCCGCGCGCTCCAGATGCAGCTGCAGAGCGCGGAGAAGAACCTGGCGAGCCAGAAGAACATCCTGGAGCTGACGCGCTCCCGCGCGGCGAACGGGATCTCCTCGGACCTTGACCTCGCCCGATCCGAGAGCCTCTACGCCGCCTCCGAGGCGGCCCTGCCTCCGCTCAGGGTGAGCCTCAGCCAGGCGATCTACACCCTTGGCGTGCTCATCGGTAAGAACCCCACCACCCTCCAGGCGGAGCTCACGGCCCCCGGCCCGATCCCCGTCCCCCCCAGCGAGGTCACGGTGGGCGTCCCCGCCGACCTGCTCCGGCAGCGCCCGGACATCCGCGCGGCCGAGCGCCGCCTCGCGGCCCAGACCGCCCGCGTCGGCGTCGCCACCGCCGACCTGTACCCGACCTTCGGGATCGGGGGCTCCTTCGGCGTCGGGAACGCCGCGGGCGGCAGCCTCCTGGGCGCAGGCAACACCGCCTACACCGTGGGCCCCGGGATCGGCAACTGGACGCTCTTCAGCGGCGGCCGGATCAGGAACCTCATCAAGGCCGAGGACATTCGAGTGGAGCAGGCCCTCCTCCGCTACGAGGACACGGTCCTCAACGCGCTGCTCGAGGTCGAGACCGCGCTGACCTCCTTCAGCCAGCAGGGTGACCGCGTCGGCGCCCTCGGCCGCGCCTCAGCCGCGTCCACCCAGGCCCTCCAGCTCGCCACGGGTCTCTACGAGCAAGGGCTGATCGACTACGAGCAGCTCCTCGACGTACAGCGAGATCTCCTCAACCAGGACATCGAGCTCTTCAGCGCCCGGGGCGAGGCCGCCAGCTCCCTCGTTCAGCTCTACCGCGCCATGGGCGGCGG
>CAJQPT010000119.1 GCA_905480285.1 uncultured bacterium | reverse complement strand
CAGGGTCAGGCCGACGATCCCCGCCGCCACGGCGATCGCGTCGCGGGTGGCCGGGTTCAGCCAACCTCGCTGGATCGCGACCTGAATGAAGAAGATCCCGGCGAAGACCAGGGCGATCCCGCCCACGAGGGCAGCGCCCCGTACGCCGAGCCAGCGCTCCCAGCTCTCGGCTTCGCTTCCTCGGGTCTTGTTGACGCGTCGATGGGCGGGGCTAGCGGATCGATCAAGCTCTGTCGTTGGCCGGCTCGTCGATCCCTGGTTCGAGGGCGCTTCGGCGGAAGATGCCTCGCTGGGGAGCTCGCCGTTCTCCAGGCCATCTGCCCACCGGTCCGCCGCGGATTCCCTGCTGTCGGAGGGGGCCCTGCTGTCGGAGGGGGCGCTGCTGTCGGAGGAGGCGCTGCTGTCCGTCTCCTCGCCGCGGCCCGTCGCCTCGTTGCCGGGCGAGGTGGGCACCACCGAAGGGGCCGCGGGGCGCGGACCGGGTGCGGTGGTCGATGAGCCCTCGCTGCCCTCTCTGGCGATCTCAGCCTCGGCGGCTCCAGCGAGCCGCACGGTGCCCAACTCCCCGGCGTTGGCACGCTCGATGAGGCGATCTTGCCGCCGCCTGGTCGACCTGGCCTCTAGCTCGAGGGTGTCGATACGTCTCCGGAGCTGAGCATTCAGTCGGAGGGCTTCGATGGCGAGAGCGCCGGACGCCAGTCCAATAGCAACGATCGGGAATTCCATAGCTCCTATCCTCGTCGGCCAGCCGCCGAGAGAGCGCAGCTTTGTACTCATCGCGTCACTTAGTGGGCGGATGCGATGGGGCCCAGGGGACGACTCTGCTGCTCCGAGCCGGTAGGCTCTCTACTCTCATGCGTCTCGCTGCCTACGTCTACACCGGTTGGCACCCGATCCCTGAGCGCGATGCCAGCTTCCACGAGGGCTTCACTGAGTGGGAACTGGTCCGGAGCTGTCGAGCGCGCTTCGGTGGGCATGGGCAACCCCGTGTGCCCATGCTGGGGGCGTACGATGACCGAGACCCCGTCGAGGTTGGGCGTCGGCTCAACCTCGCGCTCGGACACGGGATCGGTGCATTCGTCTATGGCGTCTTCTGGTGCCGAGGGAAGCGAGTCTTCGAGCAGGCGCTGAATGAGGGATATCTAGGGAGTGATGAGGGCTCCACCGCGCCGTTCGCGCTCATGTGGGCCAACCGCATGCCCCGCCGGGTGCTGCCGGTGCGGAGATCCGAGGCGGCGGTCATCGATCCAGCGCGGCGGGTCCCCTCGGATGTCGAGGACTTCGTCGCCTTCATCACGATGCTCGCCGAGGACTACTTCCAGCGGCCCAACTACATCCGAGTCGGGGGCGCCGTCTACCTGTCGATCTTCGACTCGACCTTCTTCATCAAGGAGCTTGGTGTCGCGGCGGCGCGCGAGGCCGTTTCAGCCGCGCGGGAGCGCCTGCGCGAGATGGCTGGCCTTGAGCTTCACCTGGCCGCGGTGGAGCCCAACGCCGCGTACATCGGCGAGGTCGCCTCGATCGGATTTGACAGCGTCACCCACTACGTGTTCCTGCCTGATTGGAAGGGGCCCTCCCTGCAGGACTACCGCGAGATGGCGGTGCGGCGGGAGGGGGAGTGGTCCGGCTTCGGGGCCCGTTCGGGTCTCCCCTACATGCCCTCCGTCGCGCCGGGGTGGGACGCCTCACCGAGGGGAGCGGACTTCGGGAAGACGCGCCCGGATCGCTACCCCTGGTCGCCGGTCATCACCGGCGAGCACCCCGAGCACTTCCAGGAGCACCTCTCCAGCGCGCTCGCGTTCCCGTCCAGCCTCGAGGACCCGCTCGTCTTCGTCGCCTCGCTCAACGAGTGGAGCGAGGGGCACTACCTCGAGCCCGACGATCGATTCGGACTGGGGTGGCTCGAGGCGGTGGCCCGGGCCCGGACGGATTGACTCTGCTGACCCACCAAGGGGCCGCGCCAGGCAGGGGAGCGCGGGCTCAGTCCTTGGATCGGCCGAAGACCTGGAGCTTGCCGAGGCCGATGTCCGCGAGCATCCCCAGGGCCTGCTCGTCGGCATCGCCGACCGAGATGACGTGGATCTCGACCTCGCGCAGCATGTTCATCCGGCGCGTGTCCTCGAGGAGCAGGGGCCAGTTCGAGTAGGGGCCGATGAAGTTCATCTTCATGGTCCGCTCCTTCCCTTCGCGCTTGCTCTCCTTGTCGGTGATGACCCTCCCGTCGCCGTAGTCCACGTCGGTGACGGTGTAGTCGTCCACCGAGGGGTCGCCGTCGCTCAGGACGAACAGGGTGTCCGCCCCGCTCACGAAGGTGTCAGGGTCCACGTAGCCAGCGCCCTTCACGCGCCCCTTCTTGGAGGTGGCGAAGGCGAGCTTTAGGCCGGCGTGGAGGTTGGTGTCACCCCAGATGGTGCCGTGGACCCGCTCGCCCTGCGGCGCGCCGATCTTGATGCCGTCCAGCTCCTTGAGGACCTTCTTCACGTTGCCCGACGTGGCCTTGACCATGCCCTTGGTGCCCTTGATGTACTCGGCCCTTGTGCCGAACCCGATCACGCAGAATTTCTGGTCCGGCTGGAGGCGTTCCAGGGAGACCCGGAGGTGTTCGCGGGCCACATCGAAGCGGGTCTTCACGATGTACCAGGGGATATCGGCCTCGGTGGGGAGGTCGCCCTTCTTCCGCTTCTTGCGGACCCTCGGGCCCGACTCCGGCGCTCCCTTGGGCTTCCACTCCGGCGGGATGGGGGCGGCCATGGAGTCGGACAGGTCGAGGAGGTAGCAGATCCGCTCTCCGGTCACCTCGACACCGAAGAAGCGTGGGCGCACGTACTCGTCGTCGGCGTCGTCGGCCTTGGGCGCGGCCTTGTCGCCCTCCTTCCGCCGGTCCTTGGCTTCCTGGGCACGCTTCGCCAGGAGGGTCCGCCACGCCGCGGCCTCGAGCACCACGGCCTCCGCGTCCAGCTCCGCGGCCAGGTGCCGCGCGAGGATCAACTTGGCGGCTCGCGGGACGTCCTCGTCCTCGAAGGTGGCCACGAGAGTGAGCGCCAGCTTCTTCCAGGGGGTCTCCGTCTGGGTCTTCTTGTTGCCCAGCGCGGTGAGCGCGGAGGCGTAGGCGCCCATCAGCGCGATCTGGTCCTGCTCCTTCTTCGGCGGACTCTGGAGCAGCTCAGGAATCAGGTCATACAAAGGTTCGCTCGAGGTCGCTGCGAGGGCCTCGATGGCGGCTCCGCGCAGGGCTGTACTTCTGGCGTTCCGCGCGATCTCAGCGGCGCCGTCTGGACCTGCCAGCTGGATCTCCACCTCGAGAGCATGCCGCCACAGCCAGGCGTCTTCGGCCGCACTTGCCTCTCCTCGCCAGGCTGCAAGGGCCTCCACGAGTCCGTCCTTTCCCTTCTTGCCAATCACCGACAGGGAAGAAGCCATCAGGTACCGCTCTTGATCCTTCGGTAGATCGGGCTTGTCGTAGCGTCGTGTGAGCTCCTCGATGGCGGCGGGCTCGCGGGAGCCAGCGAGCGACTCGTAGGCCCGGATGTGGTAGCGGAGCGGCAGCCGGAGCATGAGCTCGTTCGCCTCTTCCAGGAGCGCTTCGAAGGCAGCGTCGTCCTGGGGCGGGGATGCCGTAGCGGTTCCCGTGACGCCGGAACTGAGTGCAAGAACGGCTGCGATGAGGGTGAAGTGACGCATGTCAGGAGGGGGTAGACGGCTCTTTCCTCTCACACCTTACGGCCCTCGACCAAGAGTCGAGAGCGCACATACAGAGACGGCCGAGCGCGGCGGCCTTCAGGGCTCGGCTGCTGGACGTGTCGGAGGTCTGTGAGCTGGGCAGAGAGACAGACGCGATGGACGATGAGCGGTAAGGGTAGACCCGAGGGTGCCCCAAAGCGACCCACCGCCCCATAGCCCTCACGCCCCGCCACAACCGATCTTCATCACTGCGCCGACTCTCTGCCTCTGCATTCGGCCGCTTGGGGTAGCTTTCAGTTGAGCCCGGGAATCTCTCGTCGGCTATCCATCTCCGCTCCTTAGTTTCCCGGCGACCAACTCCTGTCTTGGGCGCTGAGGTTCTCTTCCCTGTATACCTCCTCAAATTCATGTTTAAGAAGACAAGCACCACGTTCGTAGCGGCGCTCTGTGTCGCGAGCGCCGCCTCTGCGCAGGCGGCCAACGATGACTGCGCGACGGCTATCGCCGCTCCCCTCGGCGCCACGGCCTTCGACACGACCCTCGCCATCGATGAGGGCGTCATCCCGTTCAACTGCGCGGCGAACGGCGGACCCGACATCTGGTACTCCTACACCGCC
>CAJQPT010000118.1 GCA_905480285.1 uncultured bacterium | reverse complement strand
CGCGTCGTGCAGGAGCCCCGCGAGGCCAAAGCGCTCCTCATCGGCGTCGCCGGCGCCATACCGGTGGGCGGCGGCGCGCATCACCACCTCCACGGCCCGGGCGTGGGTCATGAGGGCCTCGGAGTCGGTCCACGAGCGGAGTCGCTCGTACGCAGCGTCACGGGTCAGGGTCATGACCGCCAGCCTAACCACCGTGCGGGGTCACCGTGGGTCCTCTCTCGTGGGCCCTCTCTCGCGGGCCCTCTTCCGGGTCCTCTTCCGGGTCCTCTCCCGGGCGGCCGTCGAGGTTCAGTCCCCAAGGGTGAGCTGGTGGGAGGCCAGCACCTCGGGCGCGTGGGAGCGCGAGTCATAGAGCCGCACGAAGTCGGCGGCCTCGCTGGCCTTCGAGGCGCGCAGGTCGTCCACCCAGTGGGGCGGCACCGCCTGGAAGAGCAGGCGGGCGCGGATGGTGAGGGGGCCCTGCGCGCCGCGGGTCTCGACGGCATAGGCCGTGCGATCCGAGCCGCCGATGAAGTCGTCGTCGTCGCCGACCCCCACGGGAGCGGTCTCGGCCACGTGGGGTCCATCCGGGCGCCAGCCCCTGGGCAGGAGCCGGTTGTCCTTGCTCCGGACCGCCATGCGGGTGAGCTGGGAGGTGGGCGTGCCGGAGGCGTCGAGGGCGACCAACTCGTAGACCTGGGGCCCCGCTGCGTCCGGGGTGATCTGATTCCGGTGGGAGATCGCGAAGGCGTCCTCTTGGCCCTCGATGCGGCCGTCCTCCGAGACCGTCCCGCTGGACCAGATCACGCCGCCGCGGTCCTCGACGACCACCTCCACCCACACGCGGCGGCCCGGATAGCCGGTGGGCAGCTTGTGGCCCGTCAGGTTCTCCACCCGCACGCCAAAGGCGAGCAGGTCGCCGTCCCGGGACGCGTCCTCCAGGGTCAGGCGCGCGGTGCGCCGGGCGAGCTGGCGCCGGGTCTGCTCGGCGGTCTCCCGCAGGGCCTCGGGCGGCGCGAGGATGCCGAGCTCTGAGGCGTGGTCCGCCATGAGCTCGAGCATGAAGGCGTTGCCGCCCACGAAGCGATGCCCGCGCACCTCCGGACGCTCGTCGATGAACCCGAAGTCGAAGCCGCCGGGGTTGTGGGCGATGCGCATCTCGTCCTGGTCCTCCATGTGGCACTGCTGGCAGCTCCGGGAGTCCTCGGTCACCTCGTCTTCGTAGGAGTAGACGCTGTTGCGCCACTCCAGGTACGGCGACTGCTCTGGGAAGCTCTCCTCGCCGTGGTGGCTCGTCTGCGTGTGGCACGTGGCGCACACCGACGACAGCACCATGTGTTCGCCGTAGGTGACCTCGTAGCCGGTGTGCACTCGCATGGGGCCCGCGGCGGGGTCGGGGTAGGGGCCCCAGATCCGCGCCTGCAGGTCGTGCGGCGGCAAACCGTCAAAGGTCGAGGGATCCCCGAGGCCCTCGCCCGTCATGCGGTGGCATACGGTGCAGGTGACCCCGTCCATGGCGGCGGGGTCCTCGAGGAGCTCCGCCATGGAGCGCGTGGGGTTCCCCATCAAGCGGTCGTGGTGGTGGGCGGCGGGGGCGTGGCAGCGCAGGCAGAGGGACTCGACCTCCGCGCGCTCGAGGGATCCGTCCGCCTCGCCGAGCTCGACCTCCCGGGCCATCTTCGCGCGCCAGTAGGGATCGAAGAACGACTGGGCCATCATCGTCCCCTTCCACAGCCCATGGGGCGATCCGTCCGCGCCGTCCGGCCGGGTCAACGCCGAGGCGTTCGGGCTCTGGTCGTGGCAGCGGGCGCAGCTCTCCGCGAGCTGGAAGACGTGCGTGCCCCCCTCGTCGTCGCCGTCCTGCAGGGACGGGAGGGCGAGGAGGGGAATGAGGAGCAGGCCCAGCTTCATGACGGCGATTGCACGGGATCAGGGGCCCGAGGTGAAGGGGGGAACCGCCCTCGGGAGCCGCCGGCCCCTCGGGATCAGCGTTGGAGCGCCGCGAGGACGCGCGCCTTCACCGAGGTCATGGGCACCGCGCCGTTGCTGTCGAGGCCGCCGTCGAGGTCGCCGCCGAGATCACCGTCCAGCGGCATCGACGAGAGCCAGATGGGGCCGTCCACGGGGTCCTCGGGGAGCAGCCCGTGGCTGCCCTTGATCAGGGAGGCGTCGAGGGGAATGACGTCCAGGAGGTAGCGCATGCCGAGCTTCTTCTGGGCCAGGCGGCGGGCCACGCGGAGCGCGGGGACCTTCAGGTCGGGGTCCACGAACATCTCCACGGGGTCGTAGCCCGGCTTGCGGTGGATGTCGACGGTGCGGGCGAAGTCCGGCTCGCCCGCGGGATCCGACCAGTAGTAATAGGTGAACCAGGCGTCGGGGTCGGAGAGGGCGACCAGGGTGCCCGCGTTGGGGTGGTCCAGGCCTGCCTCGCGCTTGCCGTCATGGTCGAGCACGGAGGCGACGCCGGGGAGCCCCTCGAGGAGCTCACGCGCGGCGGCGGTGGAGGCCTCGTCCTGGCAGTAGACGTGGGCGACCTGGTGGTCGGCCACGGCGAAGGCGCGGCTCGCGAAGGTGTCGAGCACGTCGCCCTTGGGGGTCGGGCGGACCGCCAGCAGGCCGGCGTCGCGCAGCGCCCGGTTGATGTGTACGGGTCGGGACACGTCGCGGATGCCGTACTCGCTGACCACGATGGTCTCGGCCCCGTTGCGGTCAGCCGCGGCCACCAGGTCACCGATGACCCCGTCGACCTCGCGCAGGGCCTTCACCGAGCGTGGATCGGTGGGTCCGAAGCGCTGGTGGTCATAGTCCAGGTGGGGGAGGTAGGCCATGGTCAGGGTCGGCCGGTGCTCCTCGAGGGTCGAGATGGTCGCGTCCGCGATCCAGCGGCTCGAGGGCAGGCCCGCCTTCGGCCCCCAGAAGTCGAAGAAGGGGAAGGCGCCGTGGGTCTTCTCCTGGGCCTCGCCGAACTCCGGCGGCGAGGAGTAGATCGCGACCTGCTTGGCGCCGTCGGCGAAGTAGAAGGGCCGCGGCGTGATCGAGCGGTCCACGGCGGCGCCCATGTTCCACCACCAGAAGAGCTTCGCGCAGGTGAAGCTCGGGTCGAGCTTGCGGGCGGCCTCGTAGACCTTCTCGCCGCCGACGATGTGGTTCGACTGGCGCCACAGGGCCACGTCTCGGCTCGCCGGGTCGCACCAGCCGTTGCCGACGGCGCCGTGGGCGGACGGCAGGGCGCCTGTCAGCATGGTCGCCTGGGCCGAGCAGGTGACGGCCGGGAGGACCGCGGCCATGGGCGACATCCCGCCGCGGGCGGCGAGGGCCGCGAGGTGGGGCGTGACGTCGGCCTGAACCTGGCGGGGCGTGAGGCCGACGACGTCGAGGAGGAGGACCGGCTTCATCGGACCAGGGATCCTATCGCGCGGAGGATCGTCGGCGCGCTACGGGTACGATGGAACCCATGGTCGGCAAGTGGATCTCGAACCTCTTCTCCCGCAAGCCCGTGCTCGTGAAGGGCGGAGCCAAGGTCGCCGAGGGCGAGGCGCGCAGCGTCGACCTCGGAGACCCCCACGCGGGGGGCACGCGATTGCTCCTGTGCAAGGTGGACGGCGAGATCCACGCTCTGGACTCGCGCTGCCCCCACGCGGACGGGCAGATCCAGTCGGGCCCGCTGGAGAAGGGGCGCTACGCGGTCTGTCCGCTGCATCGCTACCTGTTCGACCCGGTGACGGGGGCGGCCCAGGGCGTCGCCTGCAAGCCTGCGCGACGGTTCAAGACGCGCCAGCAGGGCGATGACGTCGAGGTCTTCATCTGAGCTGGGCCCCTCGGTCGGGGGCGGCCGAGCTCAGAAGCTCATGATCTGCATGCGGATCCGCTCGGCGATGGCAGGGTCCTCGCAGCGCACGTGGACCACGGTCCGTCGGGCGTCGTAGGGCTCGACGAAGGTCACCACCTCGCGGCCACGGACCTCCGTGCGGAGGCTCCGCTCCAGCCCTGCGGATTGGATCGGACCGCTGGCCATGCTGCGGACGATGGAGCTCGTCCGGGACCAGACCTGGTCGATGTCGCCGACGACGATGACGCCCTCGGTGCGGACGGACGCGGACGTTCCGGCGCGGCCTTCGGTCTCGGTGATGCAGGCGCCGAGGAGCGGCAGCGCGATGATGGAGGCGAGAAGGGAGAGCCTCATGCCACCTTGCGGTCGAGGAGGGCGTCCCAGGCGCGGGAGCGCGTGCGGCGCCGGCGGCGTGCAGGTCGCGTCGCTGGCTCGGCCTCCGGCTGACCCGCGGGCTCTGCCGTGGGAGCGGCGCCGATGTTCACTTCCAGCAGGCTACCCGGGGCGGCGGGGGCAGCGGGAGCGGCGGGGGCGGCGGACACCAGGGTCGCTGCCTGCGGGCTGAAGCCGAGGTTGAGCGTGGTCCCGGTGGCGCGGGCGACCCGCTGCAGGATGGAGAGGTCGATGCCCTCGTAGCTCGGACTCTCCCAGAGCTTGATGATCGCCGGGCGTACGTTGGCCCGCTCGGCGAGCTCCGCCTGCGAGAGGCCCGCGGCCCTCCTGCAGCTGGAGATCAGCTCGGGATAGTTCGGAAGGTCCAGGGAAGGCTCGCGCATGGGGATGGGGGTTGGGCCGGCTCTCTCTCCGGTACTGGCCCCATCGACCGGATCGGGCCGGGACTTGTGCGTTGAACCGTCACTCTGGGGATGGTCGGGGAGCGCCCTGGACGGATTGATGCCCACCGCGGGGGCTGCCGCGCCCTCTTCGGCGCCAGGAACCGGCAGGCCACACGGGGCCGCTGCCCCTGGTTGGTTCCTGTGCCGTCAGGGTAAACTCCTTGAATGCCTGAACTTCCGGAGGTCGAGACCACCGCCGCGCTGATCCGGCCCCACGCCGAGGGGCGTGAGATTCTGGGGGCGGACGTCGAATGGGTTCGCTCGCTTGGCGGGGCGTCGCCCGATGAATTTGCGGGCGCGATTCGTGGGGCGACCATCGCAACGGTGCGTCGCAGGGCGAAGTGGGTCGTGATGGACCTCGAGCGAGGCGGAGAGCCCGCCGGAGCCTTGCTCTGCCACCTGCGCATGACCGGCCGGCTTGTGGCCGACTCCTGGGAGGAGCCGCCTCAGCCCTATCAGCGGGTGGAGCTACACCTGCATCGTCGGGGGGGCCAGCGGACCCGCCTGCGGTTCCTCGACGTCCGCAAGTTCGGCCGCTTTCGCTTCGCCCCCGAGGGGGCCGCGGCCCTGGAGCCCCTGGGCCCGGAGCCCCTCGGTCCGGAGTTCACGGTGGACGCCTTCGCGGCGGCCCTCAGGGCGAGGCGCCGGGCGCTGAAGCCCCTGCTCCTGGACCAGGGCTTCGTGGCAGGCCTCGGCAACATTTACGTGGACGAGAGCCTGTTCCTCTCTGGGCTGCACCCCCTGCGGCGCTCGGACCGGGTGCCGCGAGAGCGGGTGGAGCGGCTGCACGCCGCGATCCAGTCCACCCTCGCCGCCGCGATCGAGCGCGAGGGGTCCAGCTTCGACGCCTTCTACAGGACCCCGGAGGGGCAGCCGGGCTCCTATCAGCACCTGTTCCGGGTCTATGGCCGGGACGGACAGCCCTGCACGGCGTGCGGGCGAACCATCAAGAAGCTCGTGGTGGGGCAGCGTGGCACCCACATCTGCACCCGTTGTCAGCCCAGCCCCCGCCCGCCCCGGGCCGGCCGGCCGTAGAATCCTCGCCATGCTTGATACCACGAACTTCAAGAAGGGTCTCTGTGTCGTCCACCGCGACGAGCCGTGCATCATCGTCGACTACACCGTCTCGACGCCCACGGCCCGCGGTGGCAACACCATCTTCAAGACCAAGCTGCGCAACCTGAAGACGGGTCAGATCTACAACGACACGATCCGCAGCGGGGACAAGTTCGCCGAGGTGGACCTCGAGCGCCACGGCGCGTCGTACCTCTACAACGACGGCAAGCGCTGGTACTTCATGGACGACGAGTCCTACGAGCAGTTTGACCTCGGCGTCGATGAGATGTCGGGGGACGAGCTCTACATCAGCGACGGCATGGAGGGGATCCAGGCGGTGCTCATCGACGGCCTGGTGGTCTCGATCCAGCTGCCCCTTAGCGTGGCCCTCGACGTGGTCGAGTGCGACCCCTCGATCAAGGGGGCGACCGCCCAGGCCCAGCTCAAGCCGGCGGTCTGCGCCACCGGGCTCAAGGTGCAGGTGCCTTCCTACGTGGAGATCGGGACCCGCATCCGCGTCGACACCCGCGACGGCCACTTCCTCGAGCGCGAGAAGTAGGCCGGCCGCTCAGAACGTCCAGCTCACCCCGACCGTCGTCCTGAAGTCGTCGGGCAGCGGGACCACGCCGTCCGCGTTGGCGGCGGGCTCGTTGACCCGGTCCCAGACAAAGGACACGTCGAGCTCGAGGTCGTCCGTCAGGTCGACGGAGAGGGACGTCACCATGTTGTGGTTGTTCGCCGCCGTGTCCGGGAAGGGGACCGTCAGGCTGTAGTTCCAGTTCAGCTCGATGTTGGACGTGATGTCCCAGTCGAACTCGCTCGAGAGCACGCCGGCAAAGGTGTCCTGGGTGGAGCCCTCGCTGGTCGCCCCGGCGTCGAGCCGGGTGCTCTGATAGGCCGGGCCAGCGCTCACCCGGAGCTTCTGGTCCAGCGTGTCGACCACCTTGTAGCCGAGCGCCGCGTAAGGCCGGGTCCGCAGGTCGATGTTCTGGACCTTGTCCCGGTAGAACTCGATCCCCGGGAGCGTCACGAAGGTCCGCTCCGTCAGGTAGAGGTCGAGGGTCGAGGTCAGGCGGTGGTTGTTGGCGGTCTCCACGTCCTGGACCGTGCTGATCACGCCCGAGTACTTCGCCTGGGCCCGGGAGCGCGCGCGCTCGAGGAGGACGGTCGCCCCGCCGGTGAGGTCGACCTGGTCGGTGTTGCCTGACCTGGCGGCGAAGCCGAGGTCCAGGCTCCCCGACAGCCGCCCCTTGTCACTGTCGCCGGCCGCCACCACGGCCAGCAGGTCGGACCGGTCGATCTGTACCGTCCTGTCGCCCACCACCCAGACCTTCTGCCCGTCCATGACCAGCCGCCCGGAGAAGACGCGGTTGTCGTCGGTCACCACGAAGTCGGTCTGGGCCGAGTGGATCTTGGTGACGTCGTCCCGGTCGAACGTCTGGAGGTCGAGCTTGTCGCTGTCAAAGTCGAGGCTGTCGTCCCGGACTCGCAGGAGTTCGCCGCGCAGCCACTCGCCGGAGACAAGCTGAATCCAGTCCGCGCCGTCGTTGGTATCCACCGCTTGCGGGCCCTCGGGGACGGCGTCGGTGGGGGGCGGCTCCAGGTTGGCGTCGCTGGGGCTCCGGGCCCGCTCGAGCAGGTCGGGCACCTTGCAGGCCGGGGTCCAGATCAGGGCGGAGGCCAGCGCGAACCGTCCCAAGAGGGGGAGGCCCGAGGTCACCGGTCGCCCCTGTGAAAGGCGCGGACGATGGAGGTCGCGTCGCCGGAGCTCAGCCCCTTCTTCGGGTGATAAAGGACCGTCCGTTGCCGGGGACCGGAGGCGTCCTCGTTCAGCGTGTCCACCACGGTGAAGCCGACGCCGTCGGAGGTGACGCGGGCGCCGTCTCCCGAGCCCGGCGGGTTGAACTTGCCGCCCGGGGCGGGGAAGCCCTGGAAGGTGATGCTCTCGTCACCGGAGAGCTGGAGGTCGCGCAGGATCAGCGCGTCGTCGCCGGCCGCCACGATGGCCACCTGCTCCTCCAACCGTGCCTCGCCCTCGGCCCCTGTGACGCTGAACTGCTGGAGGATGCTGCGCCCCATGAGCTCGGTCCTTCGCAGCCGCTTCGGGAGCGGAGTGGCCTCCCCACGGACCGCGAGGGCGCCCGGGTCCTCGGCCTCCGGTGAGGGGGGCTGCCAGAGGACCTCGCCGCGGGCCGTGATCGAACGGCCGCCGCGGCGCCAGTCGTCGCGGGAGACCGCGCCCTCCGCTCGGATGGCGACCACGCTCCAGTTGTCGCGGGCGTACTGGATCGAGGGCCCCTCGGGGAACCTGATGAGCCGGCTGGGGTGGAGGCCCAGGTCACCCGTGGGGGCGCTCTCGGGGAGCCCGGGCGCCATCAACGGCCCGTCGAGGACCTCGGGGCGATCCGCGGCCTCGGCGAGGCACTCCTGCGCGGTGGGCGCCGTCCCCGCCGGACCGAGAGCGAGCACGTACCGGGCGAGCACGCTGCGCTCGTGTTCGGTGAGGGAGTCGGCGAAGGACGGCATGGCCGTCCCTGGGATGCCTCGCTTGAGCGTCCGGGTGACCGCGGCGATGGTGTTGCCGTAGATATAGCCGCCCTCAACGAAGCTCCGCGCGGGCCGCTCCAGCTCGGTGACTCCGTTGCCGTCGCCGCGCTCGCCGTGGCACTGGGCGCAGTGCAGGGCGTACAGCTCGGAGGTGCTCTTGGGCGCTGGCCGCGCAGACACCGCGAGCCCGGCGGGGAGCTCGGCGGTCGGCGTCATGGCCGTGCTCACGTGGACCGCGGTCGCGACGGCGACCACGGCGGCTGCGGTGAGGACGATGCGGGGGAGGACCATGGGCCCCCAGATTAGCTCCGAAGCGCCGGGCTTGCTGCCCTGATCAGGCCTCGCCGCGCGCCATCTCGACGGCGCGCAGGCCCTGCTCGAGGTGACGGTCGGTGTGGGCGACGAGGTACGACCACATGTCGCCCATCCGCAGGCGGAGGAACGGACCGAGCAGCGTGTTCGAGCGCGCGTGGAGGTCAATCCCCTCGCAGCGCTCCAGGAGTCTCACCATGCGATCAAGCTGAGCCCCGTAGCGCTGAAGTGTCGCAGCGACCGGGATCTGCTCCGGGTCTCGCAGCGGGTCGTACCGGCCGAGGGTCGGCCCCTTGAAGCGGATCCGCGGCGGGGCGGCGTGGCCCCGCGCTGGTGTCGGCGCGAGGGCTGCGCAGATGCGGCGGCCCAGGGCGCCGGGGCGATACTCACCTACGGGGGACAGGCCGCGCTGCTCGGCGCGCGCCACGGCCCTCTCCATGTGGTGGAGGTACATGTCGTTGGCCCGCCCGATGTGTTCGAGGCAGTCCGCGGCGCTCCACGCGCGCGAGGAGGGGCGCTGCTCGAGGGTCCCCTCGGGCAGCGCCTTCCAGTCCCTGAGCGTCACCTCACGGTGCCGCTCGAGGTCAGCGTGAAGAGCGGCGAGGGCGTCCGCGGTCCGCATGGGCTCCTGCGCGGTCTCAGGCGCGCATGCGCCAGACCGAATCGACCTCGGGCACGCCGGGCCACTGCTCGGCTGCGAGCGCGAGGTAGAGCGTCACGTCGGCGGGGTCGTACTTCCCGTCGAGGTCCGCCACCGTGCTCGAGATCTTGTCGGCGGCGGGCTTGGATTCCTCGACGCTCTTGATCATCCCGTCCTCGTGCTCGACGTCGGTGCCGTCGAGGAAGTCGGTGACGATGTCCTTCGCGTTCTTCATGAGGTAGCTGCCGAAGAGCTCGTAGCAGAGCTCCGCGTTGCCGCCGCGCACGAGGATCGAGTGCGCCGTCTTGGACCGCTTGGCGAAGGGGAGCTTGCGGATCGCGTGGGGCCGGAACTTGAGGGCCTGGGCGACCTCCCCGTCCAGCGGGCCGAAGCCGTCCTGCGCGAGTGACTCGTAGATCTGGAGGAAGCGCTCCTCCTTCATCTTCTTCAGCTGTTCGATGACCTGCATGGTGCTCTGTCCTGTCGGCGTATGGAGCGCCGAAACGGGCCGAGAGATTACCAACCAGCGTCGCGGAGTGCGCAGAATGACGTCATGGAGCCCAGATCATCCCACCCCGTCCAGCCGGCGGCGCCCAATCGCTTCACCCGCGCGGAAGCGACCTTCGCTGCGCTCTCGTCCCTGTTCGTGGTCACCCTCGTGCTCACCAATGTGATCGGAACCAAGCTCTTTCAGCTCCCCGTCCCCGGGTTCCTCGAGGGGCTCGCAGGCGGCCCAACGGTGACATTGACATCGGGGATCATCACCTACCCCGTGACCTTCCTGCTGACCGATACGGTCGCGGAAATCTGGGGCCATCAGCGGGCGCGCTTCATGGTCTGGGCCGGCTTCCTCATGAGCTTCCTCATGCTCGGGATCCTCCAGCTCGCGATCCACCTGCCCCCGTCCCCGATCTGGATGGTGGAGGGCTTCGGCTTCGAGGACCACCTCGGCATGCAGAACGCGTTCCACGCGACGTTCTCGGCGCCGGGCGTCCTGCTGGCCTCCTCGATGACCGCGTACCTCGTGGCCCAGCTCTTCGACGTGAAGCTCTACCACTTCTGGTGGAGGGTCACCGGGGGCAAGCACCTCTGGCTGCGCAACAACGGCTCCACCTGGATCAGCCAGCTCGTGGACACGAGCATCGTCAACTCGATCTTCCTGCGCTTCGGGCTGGGCCTCGAGTGGGAGCCGATCATGGCGATCATCGCGGCCAACTACCTGGTCAAGGTGGTCCTGGCCGTGGTCGATACGCCCCTGATCTACGCGTCGCGCATGGGCCTCGAGAGGTGGCTGGGCATCGAGCATGACCCCAGCCGCGCCGAGGCGCCGCTCGCCTGACCGGAGGGGCCGGCGGGCCTCAGCCCATCCCGTCGATGGTCAGGACCCGGGCCCGGAAGCGAGCGGGCTGGCCGGCGAGCGGGTGGTTCGCGTCGAGGATCACCGCGTCCGGGTTGACCTCGATGATCAGCGCGTCGATCTCGGCTGTGCCGTCCTGATCGTCCTCCACCGTGACGGCCACGGCGATTCCCTTCTCCAGCTGGAGGTCTTCGGGGAAGTCCTCGCGCGGAACGGAGACGATGGCCTGGGGGTCGTGGGGGCCGAACGCCTCACCGGCTGGGCAGGTCACGTCGAGGGCGCCGCCCACCTCGAGGCCGGTGAGCGCCTCCTCGACGGTCGGCGGGAGCTCTCCGTCGCCGACCCGGACCTCGAGAGCTTCACCCTCGGCCGTCGTCTCGAGGATCTCTCCTTCTCCGTCCATGAGGTCGATCTCGAGCTCAACCAGGGATCCTTGTTTGATGGTCGTCATGGGGGGGGGTAGCCCTCTCGGGCGGTGCTTTGGGTGGGGCGGCTTGCGGCCCGGACTGGGGTGGAGGGGTGGCGGGGACCAGGGTGTCCCGCGAGTGAGCGTGGGCCGGGGGACGCAGGTAGGTGTAGCCCGCCAGGGCGTCCTCGTATCGGCGCCAGAACAGCGCAGATTCCTCGTAGGTGAGGCGCCCGGCCTGGAGGGCGTCCTCCACGTGGCCGCGCAGCGAGCGCAGGAGGTCGGCCTCGGAGTAGTCGACGTACTCGAGCACCTCGCGGACGCGGTCGCCGCGCAGGACGTGGGTGAGCTTCGAGCGGCCCGCCTCGTCGAGGTCCACGTGCACGATGTTCGTGTCCCCGAACAGGTTGTGCATGTCCCCGAGGATTTCCTGGTAGGCGCCGACCAGGAAGAAGCCCATGAAGTACGCCTCGTCCGGCTGCTGCTCGTGCACCTCGAGGGTGTGCTTGACCCCGCGCAGGTCGATGAACTTCTGGATCGTGCCGTCGGAGTCGCAGGTCAGGTCCGCGAGCACCGTGCGGCGGCGCGGCTCCTCGTCCAGCCGCTGGATGGGCAAGACGGGGAACATCTGCCCGATGGCCCAGGCGTCGGGCAGGGACTGGAACACCGACATGTTCAGGAACATCGTGTCCGCGAGGGCCTTCTCCAGGTCGTCGAGGTCCTCGGGCGCGTACTCGATCTTCCGGGCCGTGTTGAGGACGGCGCGGCAGGCCCGCCAGAAGTGCTCCTCGACCTGGGCGCGCTCGTCCAGTCCGAGCTGGCCCGTGTTGAACAGGAGCATGGCCTGCTCCCGGAGGTCGAGGGCGTCGTGGTAGACCTCGAGGTACTTGCGGGGCGTGACCATGGCCGGGAGCTCCGCCATGGACTGGACCACCTCGGGGGCGTCCTGGGCCACCGGGGCGGTCTCGTCGCAGGGGTCGAAGGTGGTCACGCCCACGGCCTCCGCGATCAGCACAGCGTGGTGGGCCACGAGGGCACGACCGGACTCCGTCACGATGGTGGGGGCCGGGATCCCGTTCTCCTGGACGGCCTCCGCGAGGGCGTAGACGACGTCGTTGGCGTACTCCTGGAGGGAGTAGTTCTTGCTCGACTCGAAGTCGGTGCAGGAGCCGTCGTAGTCGATACCCAGGCCGCCCCCCGCGTCGAACCACCGGATGCTGGCGCCCAGGCGGGTGAGGCCCACGAGGATGTTGGTGGCCTCGCGCATGGCGTGCTTGATCGAGCGAATGTGCGTGATCTGGCTGCCGATGTGGAAGTGCAGTAGCTCGAGGCAGTCCAGCATCTGCTCCTCGCGCAGGACCTCGACCAGCTGCACGATCTCGCGCGTGGTGAGCCCGAACTTGGAGCGGTCGCCGACCGAGTCCTGCCAGCGACCCGAGGAGCGGAAGGAGAGCTTGCAGCGCACGCCGATACGCGGACGGATCTCCAGGCTGCGGGCGGCCTCGATGATGGTGCGGAGCTCGGTGAACTTCTCGACCACGATGATCGGCGTGATCCCGAGCTTCGAGGAGAGCATCGCGGTCTCCACGTACTCGGCGTCCTTGTAGCCGTTGCAGATCATCAGCGCATGCTCGCCGGCCTCGAGGGCGATGCCGGCGATGAGCTCGGGCTTGCTGCCGACCTCGAGCCCCATGCCGAAGCGGCGGCCCTCGCTCATGAGCGTCTCGACCACCGAGCGCTCCTGGTTGACCTTGATCGGGAACACGCCCCGGTAGGGCGCCTCGTACCCGTACTCCTCGCGGGCGTTCTGGAAGGCCGCGTTCAGGTCGCGCACGCGCGCGCGAAGCAGCCCGTCGAAGCGCAGCAGCAGCGGCGTCGAGACGCCGCGGCGTCGGATCTGGGCGACGAGCTCGAAGAGGTCGATGCCGGGCCCCGGGTCGTCGGCGGTGGCCTCGGGGTGGACCTGGACGCGGCCCGCGTCGCTGACCCGCACGTACGGACGACCCCACTTCTCGACGAGGTAGAGGTCCGCGCTCTGTTCGGGGGTCCAGTGGGTCATGGGGGAGGGAGGCCTCGAGGGTGGGTGGCCTCGCAGGTCGGGCGGCCAAGGATAGCGGCGCCGTGAGCGGGGGGTGGTCGCCAGTGTTTTTCTGATGGAGCCGAGGGTCCCTAGGTATGGTCTGAGAATGACTCGAATTCGCATGACGCGCTCCATGAGCGCCCTCTTGAAGGGCGCCGACGCCCTGCTCGTGGTGGCCCCCAAGGCCCGCTTCGAGGACGGCTCGTTCCTCGACTGCCTCCCGGAGCCGCTGATGCGGCTGGCCCTCGACCTCGCGAGCGACCTGGAGCCGGGCCGGAACGGGCTCGCAGCCGGGACGCTGACGGGGGAGGCGCCTCGGAAGCTGGCGGTCGGAGTGCTCCCGGACGAGGTCTCCCGGCACAACTCTCCGGCGCGTGCGGAGGCCATCCGGCGCGTCGTGGCCCAGTCCAGCACGGGCCGCAAGGGCTCCGCGGCGATCCTGCTGGTCCTCGATGACGCCGAGCACTTCACGGCCGCCATGGGGGCCGTGGGCAAGGCGCTCCCGCTCTACCGCAAGCCTGCGCGCCTGACGGCGACCGGCCGGCCGGGCAAGCCCGCCGCCGAGCCCAAGCTCAGCGTCATGGCCATCGGGCCGGACGATCAATCCATCGCGCCGCCCAAGACGATCATGCCCACGGTGGACGGTGCCAGGCTCGCGGCCCGCCTCGTGGACGTGCCGCCCACCGAGCTCAACCCCAAGGCCTTCCAGGCCGAGGCCCAGAAGCTCCTGCGGGGCGTGACCGGGGTGACTCGCAAGGCGATCGTCGGGGACGCGCTCCTGAAGGCGGGCCTGGGTGGGATCCACGGCGTCGGCCGTACCGCGCTCGAGGCGCCGCGCATGCTGGTCTACACGTACACGCCGACCGCGAAGAGCCGCGCCAAGCGGCACATCGCGCTGGTGGGCAAGGGCGTGACCTATGACACCGGCGGCCTCTCCCTGAAGATCAGCGGCGGCATGGTCGGCATGAAGGCCGACATGGGCGGCGCGGCGGCGGTGCTCGGCGCCTTCCACTCCCTCGTGAAGGGCGGCGCGCCCTGCAAGGTCAGCGCGGTCATCTGCCTCGCCGAGAACGCCATTGGCCCCGCGGCGGTCAAGCCCGACGACGTGCTGCGCATGCACAGCGGGATGACCGTGGAGATCAACAACACGGACGCGGAGGGGCGCCTGCTCCTCGCGGACGGGGTGAGCTACGCCGCGCGCAACCTCAAGGCGGACACGGTCATCGACATCGCGACCCTGACGGGGGCGCAGGGCGTCGCCACAGGCGCCATGCATGGCGCGTTGATCGCCAGCGACGAGGACCTCGAGCGGACGATCTTCGCGGCGGGCCGCGCCTGCGGTGACCTCGTGCACCCGATCCCCTACGCGCCGGAGTTCTACCGGGACGAGTTCAAGAGTCAGATCGCCGACATGAAGAACTCCGTGGCGAACCGCATGAACGCCCAATCCAGCTGCGCGGGCGAGTTCGTCCACTGGCACCTCGACGGGACCGACGCTCGCTGGGCGCACGTCGACATGGCCTTCCCCGCCGTCCGCGGCGGCCGCGGCACTGGCTATGGCGTCGCCCTCCTCACCCAGGCCGTCCGAGACCTCGCCTCATGATCTTCATTAGCACCGTCATTGGCGCCACCCTGGCGCTCGCCCCGGGCGCCACTCTGCAGCCCTCCGACCTCGCCGCGGCGGAGCCCGGCCCGGCCCCTGGGGGCTGGGTGAGCCTCTTCGACGGCAAGACCCTCGAAGGCTGGACCGAGAAGGGCGGCCGCTATGACGGCGACGCCGACTGGACCGTGGAGGACGGCGCCATTGTGGGCCGCGAGGCCGAGGGCGCCCAGGGCGGGCTGCTCTACACCGACGGGATGTACGCCGACTACGAGTTCGAGTGCGACGTGAAGGTCACGGCGCCCTTCGACAGCGGCATCTTCGTCCGCATGCTGCCCAAGCAGCGGGGCGCCCAGTTCACGATCGATGACCGCCCCGGCGGCAGCATCTGCGGCGTCTACTCCGACGGCTGGCTCTACAAGGAGACGGGCGGGAGTCAGGCCTGGCGCAGCGGCGAGTGGTGCCACATGCGGGTGCGCTGCGTGGGCGATCCCATGCACCTGATGGCCTGGATCGACGGCGAGTGCGTCCTGGACTACCGCATCCCCGCGGGGCTCAGCCCCTTCGCGCGCTCGGGCCGAATCGGGATCCAGGTCCACGGCGGCCGGGACGACCCGGAGGACGCGGCGGTCCGCTTCAAGAACCTGCGGGTGCGCGAGGTGCCCGCTGGAGCGGACCAGGCTTTCACCCGGGCCGACGACGGCACCATGGCCCTCACGGCCGTGGGGGAGGCTTCGGGCTGGACGAGCCTGTTCAACGGAGCAGACCTGACGGGCTGGGTCCCGGCGGGTGGCGTGGAGTCGGCCATGGACGACGCGGCGTGGGCCCGCGCGGGCTATCGGGTGCAGGGTGGCGAGCTGCAGGGGCTGATGCGAGGCAACGCCGGTCACATCCGCACGTCACGCATGGACTTCGACGACTTCGAGTACCGCATGGACTTCAAGATCTCCCGGCTGTGTAACTCGGGCCTCTACCTCCGCTCGACCGAGGAGGGGAACCCGTCGTTCAATGGCTGCGAGGTCCAGATCCTCGACGACTTCAACTGGGAGGCAGCGAGCGGCAGCAAGCTGGCCCCCTACCAGTTCACTGGTGGGCTCTATGGGGCTCAGGCGCCCTCGAAGTCGGCGCTCAACCCCATCGGCGAGTGGAACACCTACCAGGTCAACTGCGTGGGGCCGCGCATGCAGTGCGCCCTCAACGGGGTGATCCTGTGGGACGTGGACACGAGCACCATCAAGCCCAAGCAGGGCGAGCCCTTCGCCCAGCGCGCGAAGCGCGGCTTCATTGGCATGCAGCGTCACGGGGCGGCCGGGAAGACGGACTCCGACGTGGGCGTGGCCTTCCGCAACATCTTCGTCCGTGACCTCGAGGTCTCGGGCGGGACGGAGTGACGGAGCGCTCGGGATGAGGCTGCGGCTCCTGCCGAGCTCGTTCCCGGGCTCCTCGCACGAGGTCTCCGCCCCGCGGGTCGCCGCCCAGCCCCTCACCAGCTTCGTGGTGGAGGGGCAGGGCGCGGGTCCGCTGGCCGTAGACGCCGGGAGCCTCGGGCTCGTGGGCGAGCCCGCCGAGATGGGGCGGATCGCGGGGCTGGTCCTGACCCACGCCCACATCGACCACGTGGCCTCCTTGCCCATGTGGGTCGAGGCCCTGCTCTCCCTGGACCGGGCGCCGGTCCGCGTCCACGCGTCGGCGGGCGCGATCGAAGCCCTGCGAGCGCACCTCTTCTCCGGATCCCTCTTTCCGGACTTCGAGGGCCTCCGCGAGGCGGACGGTCGGCCGCTGATGGAGCTCGTGCCGTTCCTCGAGGGGTCGCCCTTCGAACTCGTTGGCTTCCAGGTCTCCGCCTTCCCGGTCGCGCACCCCGTGCCCACCCACGGGCTCCTCGTGGACGACGGGGAGGACGCGCTCCTCTTTGGCGCCGACTCCGGCCCGTGCGAGGCGCTCTGGCAGGTTGCGGCCAGCTCGCCCCGCCTGCGCGCGGTCGTGCTCGAGGCGAGCTTCCCCGAGCGCATGCAGGCCATCGCGGACGGCTCGGGTCATCTCACGCCTGCGACCCTCGCGGCGGAGCTCGAGCGGGCCCCGGCCGGTGTCCGCGTGCTCCTCGCGCACCTCAAGCCGGCTTACCGCGAGGAGATCACCGACGAGCTCTCCCGCCGGGTGGGCGACGCCGTCGAGTTCCTGGAGCCAGGCCCCTGGGTCGAGCTCGCTCGGTGACCCTGCCCGCTGCACCCGGTCAGTCAGCCTGCCGCACGCAGTCAGCCTGCCGCATCCAGTCAGCCGACGCTGTCG
This sequence comes from uncultured bacterium, assembly GCA_905480285.1. Taxonomy (GTDB): domain Bacteria; phylum Planctomycetota; class UBA1135; order UBA1135; genus Saltatorellus. The sequence continues at coordinate 45,140 of CAJQPT010000118.1, read as the reverse complement.
GGCGCCGCGACCGGCGTCTCCGAGAGGACCGCGTCCAGGGTCGCCACGAGGCGGCGGACCTCCGCGTCGGTGAAGGTGATGGGCGGCTTGATTTTGAGCACGTTGCCATGGGGGCCGTCGGTCCCGATCAGCACGCCCCGCTGCCGCATCCTCAATGACACGTAGCGCGCCACGTCGCCGGCGGGCTCCCGCGTCGCGCGGTCCCGCACCAGGTCGACGCCGAGGTAGAGGCCGCGCCCGCGCACGTCGCCGATGACCGGGTGGCGGCGGGCGAGCGGGGCCATCGCCTGGAAGAAGGCCTCGCCGGCTCGCCGCGCTCGCTCGAGGAGCCCCTCATCGTCGATGACGTCCAGCACCGCCTGGCCGATGGCAGCGGACACATGGTTGCCGCCGAAGGTCGCGAAGAACTCCATGCCGCCGGCGAAGCGGTCAGCGATCTCCCGGGTGGTGGCCACAGCGGCGAGGGGGTGGCCGTTGCCCATGGGCTTGCCCATGGTGACGATATCGGGCCGAGCGTCCTGCTCCTCGAAGGCCCAGAAGTGGGTGCCGACGCGGCCGAACCCCACCTGGACCTCATCGGCGATGGCGAGGCCCCCGGCGGCCCGCACCGCCTCGAACGCGCCCCGCAGATAGCCTTGGGGCGGGACGACCTGACCACCGCAGCCGATGATCGCCTCTGCCATCATGGCGACGGGGGCGCGCCCTTCGGCAGCGAGCTCGTCGAGGATGGTCTGGACCTCGGCCACGTAGCGCGGGCCGCTGTCGGCGCCCCGGTAGAGACCGCCAACCGGGTCCGCGATCGGGATCACGTGGACCCTTGAGGTGGCCTCGAAGCCGCCGCGGCCGGCGAACTTGTAGTGGCTCGCCTCCACCGTGGCGCCGGTGTGCCCGTGGTATCCGTGCTCCTGGACAAGTAGCTCCTCCGCGCCGGGCGCGGCGGCCGCGCGGGCGATCCGCAGGGCGAGCTCATTGGCCTCGGAGCCGCTGCAGACGAAGTAGAGGACGTCGAGCCCCTCGGGGAGCCTCGCACGCAGGCTCTCGGCGTACCGGTGGAGCCCCTCGTGCAGGTAGCGCGTGTTCGTGTTGAGCAGCCCCATCTGCTGCTGGCCCGCGGCGACCACCCGCGGGTGGCAGTGGCCCACATGGGGGACGTTGTTCACCGCGTCGAGAAAGGCGCGCCCCTCGGCGTCGAACAGCGTCGTCCCCTCGCCCCGGACGATCTGCAGCGGGTCGGCCTCGTGGTGGATGGACATGGACCGGCAGAAAGTGTGGCGGCGCTCGACGTGGAGAGCGCCCGTCCTCGCCTCTCTTGCGTCGCAAGAGTCGAGGCCGAGCAGCGGCGCGGGATCGGGGCATAGACTCGTCCACGCCCTGCGCCAGGTCGGCGCCGCGACGCCAGGGAAGTCGCCGCTCCGGTCCAGCCGGTGGAGGATGACCTGGAAGTGCAGGTGAGGTGGCCAGCCGCCGTTGACGGCCTCTGATCCGAAGGTCCCGACGCCATCGCCTGGGGCCAGGGCGTCGCCGGGGTGGAGCCGCTGCAGCACCCCCTCATCCAGGTGGCCGTAGAGGGTGAAGAAGGGGCGCCCGTCCTCGCCCTCGTGTTCGAGGATGACGGTCGGCCCGTAGTCGAGCGGGGCCGGGTTGCGCTGGACGCTCAGGACCCTGGCAGCGAGGGGCGCGAAGACCTCCGTGCCCTCCGGCGCGAAGAGGTCCACGCCGAGGTGGACGGTCCGCGGCTCTTCCCCGTCCTCGCGGGCCTCGGTGAACGAGTCCGTCTGGTAGAGCCGTCTGGCCTCGTCGTGGAAGCCCACCGCCGCGGGGGCGCCGCTCGCGACGCGCCGGGCTTCGATCTCAGCGGCCCACGCGGAGAACGGGCGCTCCCGACCGCCCTCCAGGGTCAGGGGGCTGTCCAGGGACAGGTCCACGCGCGGCGCACGGGTCAGCGAGGCGCCCAGGACCGGGGCGAAACTCTGATCCCGGGCCCAGCGCTGGAAGGCCGAGACGCGCGGGACGGGGTCGCTCCCGGCGGCGTCGCGCAGGATCGCGGTGGCGAGGGCGGGGTGGATCCGGTCGAGGGCCTCTAGGGCTCGCCAGGCAGGGGCGGCGCTGACCTGGTGATAGTCGTTGTCGCCCCCGTGTTCGGGCGCTCGCTCCGATGAGATGGCGACGCTGGTCCCCAGCCTCAGCAGCGCGAGCTCGAACAGCACCGCGAACTCATCGTCGGAGAGCGGCGCCGCGGCGTGGTAGCCGGCGACCACGTGGGCCATGGCCGAGAGGGGATCGCGCTTTCCGAGGGCTGCGTAGGCCGCGGCGATCGCGACCTCTCCGACCCGCGGCGCGATGGCCGCATCACCGAAGTCGATCAGACCCGAGAGGCGGATGCCGCCTTCGGGCACCTCGACCAGCACGTTGTAGTCATTGGCGTCGTGGTGGATCAGCTGGTGGGGGAGCTCGGTGACGCGCGCGAGGAGGGGCCGCCAGCTCGCCTCGAGGTGCCGAGCCAGGAGGGCTCGGCGCGGTTCGGTCGCCACGTATCGAAGCCGCTCCGCGATGGTCTCGGGCCCGTCCATGAGCCGCCAACTTGGGGAGGCCGGGGCGGGCGGTACGAAGTCCGGACTCAGATCCGCGAGGGCGAGGTCGAGCACACCGAGGGTCCGCCCGAGCTCTCGGAGCAGCTGTGGCGGATGCGGATGGACCTCGGCAAGGGGCCGCCCTGGCAGGTACCGATAGAGCGCAGCGTCCACGGTGCTCCCCTCGAAGGCCACGCTCTGTAGCGGGTCCTCGCTCTCCCCTTGGCGGAGCATGACCGGGAGCAGGGCGGCGATGGAAGGCGCCCGTGATGAGAGGGCGTCGAAGAGATCGCGCTGCTGCTCCAGGGCGGCGCGTCCCGGGCGCGACGCGAAGACCTTGAGGACCGCCGTGGGCGGACGATCGTCGCCCGCGTAGAGCAGGAAGTTGCGGTCGAGGTCGCCAGGGAGCGGGCGGGCCCGGCTGGCGTCGACTCCGAAGGCCTCACGGGCCACCGCGAGGCCGCGCTCGTGAGCTTCAGGCCCGGTGTCAGGCCCTGCATCAGGCCCAACATCAGGCCGGGCGCCCATCTGCCCCTCCTCGCTCGGCTTCATGCCGGCAGCGTACCGGGCGTGGGCCCCACATGAGCGGCAGCGGCCGTGAGGGGCGCCGGAGGCGGTCTTCCTGGCCCTGCTGGGGCTGATTTGGGCGCTATGTCTCGTTTTGAGTCACAGGTTCGGGCGAGGGCGTCCACCGAGCCGACCGGCCCAGGGGGTCGCGGCCCCAAATGTTTCTCGGCGGATCGTCCGATGAACCCCCCGTCCCCCTCCCACAGGACGGCCTCGATGCTTCCCCAGACTCGACCCAAGGGCGCTCGCCCCTCATCGCCCATTGGCGCCCTCGCAGGCGACACCGCCGATCGCCTTCGGGCAGGCCTCCAGCGGGTCGTGCACGTCCCCGACGAGGTGGTCGAGGCCCTGACGGTGGCCTTGGTCAGCGGCGGCCACGCGCTGATCGAGGGGATCCCGGGGACGGGCAAGACCATGCTCTCCCGCGCCCTCGCGCGGCTCGTGGACTGCAGCTTCAAGCGAATTCAGTTCACCAATGACCTGATGCCCTCCGACGTGGTCGGCGGGTCGGTCTGGCGACCGAGCCAGGAGCGCTTTGACTTCGTTCCGGGGCCGCTCTTCGCGAACCTCGTCCTCGCCGACGAGATCAACCGGACCAGCTCGAGGACCCTCTCATGCCTTCTCGAGGCCATGGAGGAGGGGACGGTGTCGGCGGACGGCGAGACGATCCCCCTTGGCGCGCCCTTCACGATCTTCGCGACACGCAACCCCATCGAGTTCCACGGGACGTTTCCGATCCCCGAAGCAGCCCTGGACCGCTTCCTGGTCCACGTCGAACTGGACTACCCAGAAGCACACCTGGAGAAGGAGCTCTACCAGGGCCGGGGAGGCGACGGGACGATCGACGAACTGGAGCCGGTCCTTTCACGTGAGGAGCTCCTCATGTTGATCTCCGCGGTCCCAAGCGTGCACGTCTCCGCTGAGGTCGCCGAGTACGCCTATCGCGTGGTCTCGGCCACGCGTGCGCACCCGGAGATCGAGCTCGGCGTCAGCCCACGGGCTGCGGTGGCGTGGACCAACGCCGGCCGCGCGCGGGCGCTCCTTGACGGCCGTGACTACGTCCTCCCCGACGACCTCAAGGCCCTCGCGGGCGTCGTCCTCGGGCATCGAATCGCCACCAGCGGCGGTATCAAGGGCAGCGAGCGGATCGCAGAGGTCCTCGAGGGAGCGGAAGTCGAGCTGTGAGGCCGACGCACTTCGGCGTCAAGTCGCTGCTCTTCCTCACAGCGATCATCGGGGCCTTCTACGCGGCGCCCTACGTGAACCTGTTCTTCCTCCTCCTCGCCTTCTTCGGGCTCCACTGGGTCCTGTGCATCTGGTGGACGTATGCGAACCTGCGCGGGGTCGAGGTCCACATCGAGGATCCCGGTCCCCTCCAGGCGGGCGCCGCAGCGCGGGCTGGATGGTCTGTGCTCGGAGAGCGTCGCAGGTTCGGGCTGATCCTCAACGTGGAGTTCGATTCGGGAGCAGTGGGATCGGGGCGCCTGGCCTTCACGGGCGGCGACGCGCGCGCGGTGATTCAGTTCCCCGCCCTCGACCGAGGCGTGTACCGCGCTCGGAAGGTCACGGTCTCGTCGACCTACCCGTTTGGCCTGCTCACCCGGACCGTCTCACTCGCGGTCTCGCCCGAGCTCCATGTGTATCCGGAGCCGACGGCGGCGACCCCTGGGCGCCTCGCCCACGACGTGGCCGCCGCGGACGCGACCTCGAACCTCTATGGAGCGCAGGGCCGAACGATGCCTGCGGGGCTCAGGCCGCGCATCGAGGGGGAGGCGCTTCGGCACGTCCATTGGCGAGCCTCGGCGCGCCGTGGGAGCCTCGTCGTGAACGAGTGGGAGTCCGATCGGGCGGAGGAACAAGCGTTCCTCCTTGATCGGCGCTGCGCGGGCTCCGTCTTCGAGCAGCGCCTCTCGTCGGCGGCCGGCGCCGTCACGGAGGCGAAGCACAGGGGGAGCGCCGTGAGGCTCGTGAGCCAGGGCTTGGATCAGACCTACACCGGTAGCGGTGTCCACTGGGACGAGGCGCTGCGCTTCCTGGCGGGGGCCGCGCCGCTCCCCGAAGGAGAGGCGGCGCCCTTGCACCTTGACGACCCATCCTCGGGGGTGCGAGTTGCCTGAGGTCAAGCGCAAGGGGCCCTCGGCCCTGCTGCTCTGCATGATGGGGATCGTCGCGTGCAACGTGCGCTTCGTGCAGCTGACGGGCGCGGCGGACCCTCTCTGGCTGGCCCCGCTCTATGTGGTCACTCTCGCGGCCCCATTCCTGCTCCGCTTCCGCGAGAGCATGGTCTACCGCGGGGTCTGGAACCTGGCCATCGTCCTCTTCTTCCTGCGGCTCGCCTTGCACGCGAGCACATCGGAGCTGGCCTTCGTCCTGGACGACGGCCTGATGCTCGCGATCCTCTGCCAGGTTCACGTGCTGAACAACCTGCGCAAGGAGCAACGTCCAGACCTGCTCTTCCTCAACTCGTACCTGATCGCCGTGATCACCGGGTACATCACGGTCGACCTGAGCTTCGCCCTCACCTTCGCGGTCTACGCGCCACTCTTCATCGTGGGGCTGCACCTGCAGCACCTCGAACAGTTCGACCCGGGGCACGGGGTCTCGGCGCTAAGGAGTACGGTGCTCAGAAGTACAGTGCTCAGGGCGCTGCGGCGCGAGAGCCTCCGCCGTTCGGCCGTGTTGGCCGGCGCGACGCTGCTGGCGTTCTTCTTCTTCCCGCGCGACTTCAATCGCCCCGCGCTCTTCTCGAGCTACTTCGATCTGGATGGCGACGGGTCCTCGTACGAGGTCGGCTTCGCGCAGTCCCTCGACTTCGGCGGCATCAACCGTGAGGCGGCGCAGTCCGATCGGGTCGTGATGCGGCTGGAGGTCCTCGAGGGAGACCCCCGGTCACTCCCCCGGTTCTGGCGAGGCGCGACCCTCTCCGAGCCCCGTCGTTCCGGGGGATGGGAGGCCCGCAGCGAAGACCTGCCGGCCAGCTCGCTGGTGCGGGATCCGGCCTGGGTGAGCCGCTGGCAGGGGCTTCGGCTCGCTCGGGCGACGGACCCCAAGGCGTGGGTGCGGCCAGGCGGTGAGGGACGGAGCCGGGTCCATGTGACCCGGGCGGGGGGCGTCGAGCAGCGGCTCTTTCTCCCGCGCGAGGCCTTCGCCGTGGAGCTCGATCCCATCCACACCGAGGGCGAGCTCATCGTCAGCTCGGACGGCACGGCGGCGTACTCCAACCAAGGGGAGCTTCGCTACGAGGTGCAGCTCGGCCTGGAGCCGCGCGAGCCTGCTCCGCGCGGGCTCCGTCCTCTCGAAGTCGAGCCCTTCATCCAGCAGCCGCGGTCCCTCTTCAACCAATCGGCGCGGACCCTCGCGCGAGAGCTCTCGCGGCGGATGCCGGACGGGGCCAGCGCCCTCCAGGTCACGAGGGAGTTTGCCGCATACCTTGCCACGCGCTATTCCTACCGAGCGCCCGGCGCAGAGGGCGCGGCTCGGACGCTGGACGAGTTCCTCGGCACGGAAGCTGGGGGGCACTGCGAGCTGTTCGCCTCGACCCTGGCGACCATGCTTCGCTCCCGGAACATCCCGGCTCGAGTGGTCAGCGGCTACACCCTCACTCCGCCGCCGGCAGATGAACGCGTCCTCTTGATCCGATCGCGCCACGCCCACGCCTGGGTCGAGGTCTTCAGCGGAGAGGAGGGCGGCTGGTTCGCCGTCGACCCGACTCCGCAGCTCGAGGGGGGCGGTGAGGACGACGGTTGGATGGGCGGCGCCTTGGCGATGTTGGAGGAGCGATGGGCCGCCGTCACTCGCTTCGACGCGGGGTCGCGGGCCAGGTTCTGGCAGGCGCTGCGTGCCTTCCCCCGGGAGCTGATCGGCCGGGCAGAGTCGGAGCTCGGCCCGCTCGCCGGGACGGCCGCGGCGATCGGGCTCCTCGTCCTGCTGGTGCTGCGCGTGAAGCGCCGCCGGCTCAGCCCGCCCGCGACGGTCGAGGCCCTGAACCGTGAGTTCGAACGGCTCGGGGTTCAGCTGCAGCCGCAGGAGACACCCCGGGAGGGGTTCCGCCGCGCCGGCGTGGGGGATGTGGACCCGGACCAGCTGGCGGCCCTTCGGCGCGCCGTGGAGGAGCATGTGCGTGACCGCTACGCCTCCGCGGGGGCCTCGGGCCGCGTCGGCTGAGGGTCGCCCTACGCGAGGGCCGTCGCCTTCCTTGAGCGGTCGTCTCGGGGCGGCGCTCCGGGAGCCACGGCGCCGCGTGCTTGTGGTGGAGAGCGAGCACCGCAGCGGGGCCGGGAACGCTCGATGAGTCGGGGCCGAGAGGTTCAGGTGGAGCCGTCACGCGGCGCCCGAGGCTGCGGGCCTCAGCCTCCACCGCCCGAACCCCGGAGGCTTCGTCGGAGAATCGCGGGGGCAAAGAGCGCCCCGGCGGCGAGGGCGAGGAGCACCAGCGCGCCCTTGCGCCCGGCACCCCGGGTGAGCCTCGCGGTCTGAGGGGAGCGAGGGTCGTACCAGATCGATATCCGCTCACCCTTCTCGGGTGGAGGCCCCGCGCTCGACTGGAGTGGATCGGGGAGCTCGGTCCGCACGATGTCGCCGCCGGCCGCTGAGAACTCGACCCGCAGGTACGTCTCGGGAGCGGCGTCGAGGACCTGCTTCTTCGTCTCTCGCGAGTCGACCAGGGTCGCCGTCACCTGCAGCGCGTGGTCCGCGAAGTCGCCGCTGTCCTTCCACTGCACCGCTCCAAGGGCGCCCAGGAGGGCGCCGACGGCAATGGAGACGGCATCGATGGGGCGGCGGACGGAGAGCACAGGGAGACCTCGACGTGGAGAATACCCCGTCCCGGGCCCGACCGCACGCCTAGCCGTTCCCCGGCTTCACCTCGAGCTCCAGCGTGAAGGTCGTGCCGGCGCCGGTGCTCGAGTCGAAGCTGACCTCGCCTCCCATCACCCGGGCGACTCGGGTCGCCACGGTCAGACCGAGCCCGCTCCCGTCCATGAAGGAGCTGCCCGTGGCGCTGGCGAAGGGCTCGAAGATCTTGCCTGACAGCTCGCCCGTAACCCCGCAGCCTGTGTCCTCGACCTCGAACCGGAGCCTGACGGAGTCCCAGCTTCCCGTTGGCTCACGCAGGAGCCGGATCTCTACCGAGCCGCTGTCGGTGTACTGGATCGCATTCTCGACCAGGTAGCCGAGGACCTGTCGCAGCCGGTGCACGTCGGTGAGGATGACGTCGGGAACCGCCGGACCGACCTCCAGGCGGAGGTCCAGGCCCTTGGCTGCAGCCTCGTCAGCGTAGCGGTCACGGAGGTCTCCCAGGGTCTCGCGTACGACGCAGCTCTGGTCAGAGAGCACAAGGGAGCCAAGCTCCACCTGCGTGAAGTCGATGACCTTGTTGATCATGCCGAGAAGCCGTTGGCTGCGGTCAAGGGCATCATCGAGGCCGGTCACCTGATCGCTCTCGATGAGGCGATCGAGGATGACGTTGAGGTGCGAGCTCATCTCCGTTGTGAGGCGCATGATGAAGTCGGACTTCATCGCAGATGTTCGGTCTGCGCTCGCCTTCGCGGTGGCGAGCGCCTTGTTGAGCGTCTCCAGTGAGGACGCGTAAGCTCGCGCCTCGACCTCCTTCTGCGAGATGAGCTCGATGGCCTTCTGCTCTCGGTTCGCCGCGTTCCACTTCTCCGTGAAGGCGCTGGCGATCTGACAGATCTCCGTGGGATCAAACGGCTTCTTGAGGATCAGCAGCTTGTCGGTGTGGCCGAGCTCCTCAATCATCTGCTCCCAGGAGTAGTCGGAGAAGGCGGAGCAGATCACGCACTGGAGGTTCGGGTCGATCTCCCAGAGCCTCTTGATCGTCTGGACCCCATCGATCCCGGGGGGCATGCGCACGTCGACGAACGCCATCGCAAAGGGCTCGTGCTTGTTGAGGCTCTCCTGCGTGACCTCCAGGGCCTCGACGCCCTGGAAGCAGAACGTCAGGTCGTAGTTGTTCTTGGCGGTGGCTGAGGTCTGGGACGACGTCGCCGGCGGAGACTCGCCGAAGAAGGCTGCCCGCGCCGAGGCGAGATCGCTCGTCGCTTCGCTGCCGCTCGCCAGGATCTTCTTGAAGTCCTCGTGGATGCCCTTGGTGTCATCCACGATGAGGATGCGCCGATTCATGCGGCACCTCCACGGCGGACCGAAGCGCTATCCGTGACGGTCTCCAGGCTGCCGGGCGGGCGCTCGGGGACCTCGAGCGTGAAGCACGCGCCGCGCCCGACGCCATCGCTCTGGACCCGGAGGCTGCCTCCCATCTCCTTGGCCACGTTGGCGCAGGAGTGGAGGCCGAAGCCGTGCCCGTCGTCGCGAGTCGTATAACCCATGGAGAAGATCCGGATCAGATCCTCCTTCGCGATCCCACAGCCGTTGTCTGCGACAGACAGCGCGAGCATCCCATCGGCGCTCTTCCGGAGCTCCAGGAGCACCTCCTGGCTGGGACCACTGGTGGCCTGGCGCGCGTTCTGGATGAGGTTCACGAGGATCTCCAGCAAGCGGTGCTTGTCGATCTCGATCTCCGGCAGCTGTTCGTAACGCTTGATGACCACGAGCTGAGAAGACTCGCCCTGGGCCTTCTGGGTGATCATGAGCGCCTCGTCGAACCGGTCGGCGAGGTTGGTGAACTCGCGGAGGCTGGTCTTCTTGGCGATCCCCTGCTGGCTCTTGATCAGCTCGCAGATGTGTTCGATGCCGTCGCTGAGCGACTGGACCTCGTCGCGGATGGAGCCCCGCTCCTCCCTCAGCTGCTTGACCAGGGCGGCGAGGAACGGCTCGATGTGCTTGCCGCGCGGGTCGGAGGTGAGGAAGGTCGGCAGGTCCTCGGCGTGCTCGGTCAGGACGGCTGCGAGCCTCTCCAGGTCCCGAATACAGAGCTCATCTAGCCGCTGACCGACGAGGGCAGCTGAGATGTTCACGCTGTTCAAGACGTTGCCGACGTTGTGGAGGATTCCCGTGGCGAGTTCGCTCTTTCCGGCGGTGCGGGCGGTCTCAAGCAGGTCTCCGCGAGCCTTCTCGAGGCGGATCATCATCTGATCGAATCCGCGTCCGAGCATCCCGAACTCGTCGTCGCGGGCCGTGTTCAGGCGCGCGTGGAAGTCCTCGCTAGACCCCGTCTTCTCGGCGTGCTCCGTCAGCTCCTGGATCGGACGCAGGACGAGGTGGTTGAGGACGAGGATGAGGCAGAGCAGCACGATGAAGCCCATCGTGGCGTCGAGTACCGCGCCGGATGCCATCGCCGTACTTCCAGCGCTCGAGATCCGTCGCACGACGTTCGCGCGCAGGACGATCGAGGGGCGCTCGAGGATATCGTTGATGGTGGCGTACGCAGCGATCTGGTCGGACTCGCCCTGCGCGTCCAGCACGGGCGCCGTCGCGCTGGTGATCTGGTCGAGGCGCTGGCTGACGTCCTGCGGCATGGTGCGCGGTCCGTCGATTTGCCAGAGGTCGAAGAGGTTTCCCGTGTCCTCCGCGATGCGATCTCGAACGGTGTCGAAGACGAAGCGTCCGGCGACGACAAAGCCGTCATTGAGCGGATAGGCCGCGGCTGCGAGGCACATCGGTCCCTTGGAGGTGGCGAGCAAGCCGCTCGACTTCATCCCCTGGGGATCCAGCGTCGAGGCGGCCCACGCCAGCGCTGGGTGGCGCAGGCTCAGCCGGTTGGGGAACTCCTCGAGGGTGATGGGGGTGTGGTCATCCGGGTCGAGGACGATCTTGTGCGTCGCCGAACCGGAGGCGTCGCAGAAGAGCAGCAGGTCCAGCTCCTGAGCGATGACGCCTCCGAGCCTCGGCGCCGCCGCCGAGGTGGAGAGGGGGGGGCCGGTGGTTGACGCGACGTACCACCGCGTGATCCGTTCGAGGTCACGGATCTCAGCGTCGAAGGCCCGGGTGATCTCGTCGAGGTCCTCGATCACCTCCTCTTCTTCAAGTAGCTCGAAGGTGCTCGAGAAGACCGAGTAGTGGATCAACGCGCCGGCGACGGACACAACGATGACCAGCGCCGAGATGATCGAGGCGATCTTGACCTTGAGGGACATGGTCGCCGCCGTCAGGCGGCTGCCCTCCGGGGCGGATCTTGCCCCTTGACCGAGACCTCGGATTGGATGTCCTCACTGCGAAGCGAGCGGGTGGCCTCGTTCATGAGGTCTGCCAGGTCCTGCAGCTCGTCGCCTGCGCGAAGCCGGATATCGTTCGGACGGTCGCCCGCGATCACGGCCTTCAGGAATTGATCGAAGCGATACAGGGGGCCGGCGAAGCGGAAGCTGCCGACCACGCCCACCAGGAACGTCAGCGGGAGGAAGATCAGCGCGGACCACCCGAGCAGTTCGATGCCGATCGAGCTGGCCTCCTCGGCGGACCATCCACTGTCAGCGGGCATGCGGCTCGCTGCTCGGTGGAGGAGCGAATCCAGCAGGGTGTATTGAAGGCTGAGCATCAAGACGACCAGGCCCAGGAACTTGGCGCTCAGCCGGAGCTGGAGCCCCGGCCGGATCAGCTTTTGCCGTCGTCTGAATCTCTGAACCATGGGGGAAGTGGGGGCAGCGCTGTGCTCCCGGGGATGGATCGGAACTCCGGAGAAGCCACCTTGAGACGATCCGGCCTTCCTGGACACGTCACAAGCGCAGCTCTCCTCGCCGCCGCTGGCCCTCCCTCGGGCCCGAGCGTGTAGGACGCTCCGATGGCAAGTTGGCTTAGAGAACCAGCGCCGTCAGGGACTCAGACGGCTCCGGGGCGCCTGAATTCCGCTGCTCAGCCGCTCAGCGGGCCGCAAGGCCAGACCTGCGGCTGCGGCAGGTCTTGGTCTGCTGATAGGACCGGAGCGCGGCCTGGGCGGCCGCCTGCACGGCGGGGTCAGGGTGCAGCCGGTAGGAGTGGACCAGCTTGAGCGCTGTCGGGGAGCGCAGCGTCCCCAGGGCGCTCAGCGCCAGGCACTGTGTCGCCGCGTCGCCCCCCTCAAGCAGCCCTGCGACTCCTGCCGCGATCTCATCGTGGAAGAGGCGCTTGGTGCAGATGTCCCGCAGGATCGTCAGCTGGACAGTTCGAGAGGCGAGGTTCAGCTCGTCGAGCTGAAGTTGGCCCTCCGCATCCCACCAGGCGAGCTGATCGTCGAACCAGCTGCGCCAGCGCTGGGGGTCGGCAGGCAAGGCCATGCCGGTCAGCTCGTGCAGCGCGGTCTGAGCGGCGGTGCGGACGGTGAGGTTGCCGTCGTCCAGGCTCTCGATCAGCGGGTAGACATGGGCGCGTTCGCCCGCCTTGGCGAGGCACGCGGCGGCCTGGTGACGCGCGAAGGTCCGCGCGTCCCTGAGGTAGGTGACCACCCGATCCGCCACTTCAGGGTTCGGTCCCGCGTCCGCCCGGTGGAGTGCGAGGTGGAGTCGATTGAGGACGGCAGGGTCGCTCGCGGGGAGGGCACCGAGGAGGTGGACCAGCGCCTTGGTGGAGACCCCGGGATCCGCTCCGCCAGCGACCCCATCGAGGATGGCCCGAGTGAGCGGCTCAGGGGCTCCTTGATAGAGACGTAGGAGGTCGGGGGCGGAGTAGAGCCGAAGCGATGTGGCGTCGAGCAGGCAGCTGCGGAGGCTTGATGGCGCCTCGCCTGCGCGCCTCGGCGCGAGGTCCACCGCGCTGGTGACAAGGTCCACGAGCGCCCGGAAGTCGGCGGGTGTACCACCTGCGTGGAGGATCTCCACGCCCACCGCCAGCGCGTGCGCCCTGGCCTCTGAGGGGAGCTCGTGTCGTGAGGTCAGGCTGCTGATGACCTCGGGGACCTGCCTCGTCGTTTCCAGAAGGGCAGCCCGGTTGACGCTCTTCAGTCCCTTCATCCTGGCCTCGTGCGACGCCCGGGAGATGTCTTTCAGCCAGCTCGTGACGGCCTCCAGCTCGGCCCCAAGGAGGAGGGCGGTGAGCTCCTTCACTGGAACGTCGCTCGCGGCGATGTCCCCGTCGCTGGAGGCCTCGATCATCGCTGCCAGCGATTCCCGAGGGAGCTTCGAGTCTCCGGCCGCAGCCGTGCTGACGACCAGGGAGCTCAACAGGAGGAGTAGAGGAAGGACCCTGGTCACTTCTTGAACTCTCCGTCGGGTCCCTTGGGGATGGGCTTGATCAGGGCCGTGGTATTGAGGGCTAGCGAGGCGTACTCCAGCTCCGGTTTGAGGAGAGGCGGGCCATCGGGTACCGAGCTCTTCAGGGCCTTGCGGACCTGGTCCAGCTTCTCCCTGTAAGCGCTGACGTGGTGATCCTGGTCCGACCCGGTCGGTCGCATCCAGCGGCGCAGGGTCCCGTTCCGTGGATCGACCCAGCGCATGCTCATGAGGCGGTCGGAGGTGGTGGAGAGGGCCCCGACTGAGCCGGTGTAGGTGGTTGGCGTCCCGGCGTCATCGAGGAGGATCACCTCGCACTCCGACTCTGGCGCTGCGGCAGACGAGAGCAGGGGCGTGAGGCCCTGGAGCCGCAGGACCTGCTTGGGGTCGACGGCGAGTCGTCGGGCGAGTCCGTCTCCAACAGGGATGATCTGCCAGGATGCGATCCGAGGGGCCGCTGCGGTTCCCTGGCCGCCTGTCGCCATCCTGGTGTCGAAGCTGAGTCGCGCACCCGGTTCTGTTTCCAGGTGCAGAGCCGTGAGGGCTCCGAGCCAGGAGAGGTCCGCGGGGACGACGATCCGATCCCCCGGCGCGTAGAGGGCTCCGTGGAATCTCCCGGATGACGGCAGCGAGAGATCGGCCCGCGGACTCTCGGGTGGATTGATGAAGATCGACGTTCCGTGGGCGTCCGGCTCGTCGGCGAGAGAGACCAGCCGGGTGGATGCAGCGCTCTGTATGCCGCCCACAAGGTGGACATGGATCGGCCCCTCGGAGTCGTCGAGCTGGAGCTCGGCTCCCGCCTGCAGTCGCAGGACCCCCGCACCGAGCACGAGCGGCCCGCTCAATCGAAGGCTGGCGCCGGTGGAGATGATGAGGTCGCCGGCGATCTCGACGCTCGAGGCGAGGCCGAGGCCGACCTGAGAGCCGGTCACCACGTGGTCGCCCGTGACCTTGGCGGCCGTGCCCGGGTAGAGGACTGGCGGGGGAATGAACCCCGCTGCGTCCAGGTCGATGACACCCTCGAAGACGGCGTCGCCCGTGGAGAGCACGAGGCCGTCGACGTCAGCGTGGATCAGCGTGGCGAGCCCCTCGGCGTGGCCCGCGGCGGAGCCGGAAGTCGGGTCCTCCTTCGAACCTGTCTCCGAGGTCGGGTCGGAACCTGTCTCCGACATCGGGTCGGAACGGGGCGCTGACTGGCCGGCCCCTTGGCGCCCCGCTTCATGGCCCTTCCCCTCCGTTCCCGGAGAGGGCTCCGTGAGCCAATCGACCCAGGAGTATGACTCCGCTGAAGCCCCGCTCCCGCTCGGCCCATCGAAGTCCAGCGGGCCCAGCGATCCGAGCCTCCCGGTGACGCCCGTGGTCCGATGAGGGTGGGTCGCCGTGACCTGGGACTCGTAGGTGCCGAGCGACGCGTCGAAGCCGTCCACGAGCGTACCGCGCCCGATCGTGACGCCTTCGATGCCGAAGAAGCCGCGGCTCGTGATGGGGTTCAGGTTGGGGACGATGATGGTCCGCAGCACAAACTCCGCCGTGCGGACCTGGGCGGTGCACTGCAGTTCGATGGAGCCGTCCGCTCGGTCCTGGGCATCCACCCAGTAGAGCCCGGCACCGAACGCGGCGGGGATCGTCTCGGAGGCGAGGGAGCCGCTCTTGCCCTGGCTGATGGCGAGCGTTGACTCTGCGATTCCCGCCTCGGCCACATACAACGCTGTACGGCGGTCGATGCTGAACCTCTGGTCCCGCTCGATCGTCGATTGAACCCTGCGAAGCGTCGCGCTGATGGCGCCCACGGCGAGGACCGCGAGGAGCGACAGCAGCAGCGCGGCCCCACGACGCGAGGTTTGAGGTTGGATCCCGGCCTTCATGAGCAGTCAGTTTCGGCAGAAGACACTCTGGGTCCGCTGCATGGGGAGGGGGCGTCCGTCGAGCCCGTGGCGTTGGATCGTGACGTGGATGTTCACCTGAGGGCCGTCCATCGTGAAGGCGAGGCCGGCCTCGTCGTCGATGGCGTTGCCGTTGTCATCCAGCCCGTTGTCGGGGACTTCGTGCATGTAGGAGGAGGGGACGGCGGTCGACCAGACGACCCGCCGCTCTCGCTCGCTCGCGGGACTCTCACGCCAGAGGATGCGCCCCGTCCCCTCGGTCGTCGGTGACCATTGAATCTCCTCCAGGGGGCCGTGGACGACTCCGCTCTCCTGCACGCCGAGGCAAGCCTGGAAGCGGACATACTCGGAGGAGAGGGGCTTGAGCTGCGGCCCATCGAGGGCCGCCGCGTCCGCGCCCATGAGCGCGAGGGCGATCCGGTCCACGGTCTGGTTCAGCTCGTTCGAGATCCGTGCGTTCAGGGTCCCGGTGACCGCCGCGGCGCGGCCGGCGCGCAGGAGCATCGCGATGTTGATCGACAGGAGGACGAGGATCGTGAAGGCGATCAAGACCTCGACGAGGGTGTATCCCGCGCGGCGTTGGGCCCTCATCGGTCGAGCTTCTCCAGGTTCACGAGGAGGGTGGAGACCTCCATGGTTCGGTCGCCTAGCTTCGTCCTCCACTCAATCCGCACGGTGACCGGAAGGACGAGGTAGTCGCTCGAGCAATCCCCTGGGAGGACCTCGAGGTCACCGTCCAGGTCTCTTGGGAGGCCGAACTGGGGTTGGTCGAGGGTCTCATCGAGGACCGCTCCATCGCCGGGCAGCAGCACCCGACCGGTGGGGCGCGGCTCGCCTTGTTCATCAAGGACCGGGCTCAGGCCCTCCACGTCGAAGAAGGGCCCCCGGCCCGTGCCCTCTCCGTCGGGGTCGTCGGAGGGGTCGTCGTTGAAGAGCGCGAAGACCAGCGCCATGGGCATCGAGCGTATCTGCTCCATGCAGTTCACGGCCCCCTCAGCGGCGACGACTCGCTGCTGCCGAGACGCGGTGCTCATCACCGCGGCGGTCACCGACGCGGAGAGGATGTACGTGGCGACGGTCCCGACGACGACGGCGATCATCACCTCGACCACGGTGAATCCCCGGAGCCCCTTATCGCCCCTGGTCCTGCTGAATATCCGTGTCTCCAAGCGTCGCTCCAATGCCCCCAAGCAGGGGGTCTTCGTCGCCGGTGATCCGGCTCCTTGAGGCGCCAGTTGGAATCAGCCTGCGTGGATCACACTGCGACGGGATCACCCCAAGGGGATGACCCTGTGCCCGCGGTTCTCGAGCTCTTGGCCCCGGGTCAGAGGTCGAACTGGCGCCGGACCCAGTCGGGTCGCGAGTAGTCCCAGTTTAGCTCGGCCATTCCAGCGACGAGGACGGGATAGAGCTCGAGGAGGACCTGGAGCAGGTCGCTGTCCAGCGTCGCGGCGTCCATGTAGTTGACGAGTGCGCGTTGCTCCATCGGGCGGCGATTCTCAGGGGCGAGGATGGAGCGCCAGGCCGCGCCAAACGACCCTCCGGTCTCCTGCTTGCGCTGGTGGATGATCAGATGCAGCAGGTCGATCAGCGGGAGGAAGCGCTCCTCACTGGCGCCCCAGTCGAGGTAGCCGATGATCGCCCCGTCGCTGTCGACCTGGAGGTGTTTGGCCCGCAGGTCCGCATGGTAGACGCCCAGTCGAACCGCGCGGCCGACGAGGCCTTCACGGGCGCGTTCGATCATGCGGCGAACTCGAGCGTGGGTCTCCCTGCTGGCGATGAGCTCGAGCACCAGGTCAAAGCGCGGCTGCAGCATGGTCTCGAAGAGCTCGTCGTCCATGGTCGTCGCCTGCGGTTCGAGCAGGCGCACGAGGTGCTCGGAGGCGTCACTAAACATCCGGTCTGTGAGACGCGGCTCACCGGTGACATCGGTTCCGTTGAGGCCGTCAACCCTGCGTTCGACCGCGACCTCTGCGCCCTCGATCACCCCGTGGAAGAGCGGCTGTGGGACAGGGACGCCGGGGTACTCCGCGCGCACGCGCGTGAGCCAGGCGTGGTGCTGCTCGACCATGCGCCGCTTGGCCGGCTGGAGCGCGATGTGGACGGTCCAGCGGCCCTCCTGCCCCGCGCCGCCCGGGAGCGTCGTGTGTAGCAAGGCGTCGTTGCTCCGCGTGGCGACGAGCATGTCCACCTCCGGCCTTGGCTCGCCGCAGGCGGCGGCGACCTCCTCCAGCAGGCGGTTGATCCGGCTAGGGCCGGAGGCGACGCGCTGGGCGTGGACCGCGAAGGAGGGCGTCAGCCACGGAAACAGGCCGAGCCTCGTGCCGAGCACCTTGAGGCGGTTCTTTCGTTCCCTGGGGCCGATGGTGAGCCGCGGCCGAGGCTGACCCAGGGCCACCACATGGCTGAACTCCCGGGCATGGGGGTACAGGGAGAAGGCCTGGGCATGGCCCCATGGACCGCGGCCGGCGGCGAGCGTCCCAGGGAGCGCCCGTTCTCCGCGAGAGGGCCTCACGATCTCCCGGATCAGGTGGAGCGGGTGTCGCCTGAAGGCGCCACGTCGACCCGTGGAGCGCTTGTAGCCGAGGCGATTGTCGGCCGTGATGAGCAGCTCGCGCCGGCAGACCCTGCGGAGCTCGTCCGCCGTGAAGCCCCAGCCTGTCGCCGGGGAGGGGAGGCCGCCCTCGAGGACGACGAGGTCGAAGCTCTCGTCCAGGAACGGAAGCGTCGCGCTGTCGCCCGCGGCGACAGCGTTGGTGGATCCGGGCGCCAGCGCGGCGGCGCGCTCGAGTGCGAACCGGAGCCGCTCGGGCTCCTTCTCCAGCACGGTCACGTCGAATCCGAGGGTGCCGAGGGCGACGGGCGTGCCCGAGAACGCATCCCCGATGAAGAGCGCGCGTCCAGCGGCACCCGCGAGGAGCATCGCCCAGGCGCCGCGGCTCTCCTTCATGAGCATCATCAACCCGTCGGACTCATCCTCGGGGAGCTCGAGGACGAGCGTCTCGAGCCGACGCTTGAAGGACGCGCTGCTAAGGAAGAAGCGCTCGAGCGCCGCGCCCATGGCTGGACTCAACCCGTGGGCTCGTCGATCGATCGAAGGGGGAGGCGCCATCGCAGTGGATCATGGCTCCGTGGGCGATGGGATGGAACCCGGGGGGCCCGGGCAAGGGGGCAACGCCCGCCAGTGAGCCTTCATCCGGGACCCCGGGCGGCCGCAGGTTTGGCCGCGGCGGCTCGGTTCGACATGATCATGGGATGCGTGTCGCAACCCTCGAGATGGATGTCCGGTCGGGAGACCCCGAGGGGAATCTGGAGGCCGCGCTGCGGGGGATTCAGGCAGCTGCGGATGAGGGGGCAGAGCTCGTGGCGCTCCCGGAGATGTGGTCCACCGGCTTCGCGGCGGGGCTCGGAGAGCCAGAGCTCGGTCTCGGAGAGGCGGCCCTCGGGGCGGTGGCGGCGGCCTCTGCCTCGCTGGACCTCGTGGTCGTGGGCTCGGGGCCGGCAGCGGTCGAGGTGAGCGGCCTCCCGGCGAATCGGGCCCACGTGCTGGTGCGCGGGCAGCAGATGGGCGGATACGACAAGGTCCACCTGTTCTCTCCAACGGCCGAGTCGCTCGCCTTCACGGCGGGGGACCGGCCGCCCGTGCCCACGGAGATGCCGGGGAGCGACGTCCGCATCGCGCCGATCGTCTGCTACGACCTGCGCTTCCCGGCGGTCTCCAAGGCCGCGGTTCGGGCGGGCGCAGAGGTCCTCGTCGTGGTCGCCCAGTGGCCGGAGGCGAGGGCTGCACACTGGGCCGCTCTGCTGCGCGGCCGGGCGGCGGAGTGCCAGGCGTACGTGATCGGCTGCAATCGGATCGGTGAGGACGAGGTGGGCCGGAAGCGGCTGCGTCTGCGCTTCCCTGGGGGCTCCGCGGTGGTGGGCCCGGACGGCGAAGACGTTGCCCCTGCTCTTCGAGTCGAGGTGGCCGCTGGGCGGCGGCTGGCGTCGCGCCTGTCGGTTCACCAGGTCGACCCCGGAGAGGTACGGAGGCTCCGCCGAGAGGTCCCGGTGGCCCGGGACGAGCGGCGGGATCGATACGCCGCCTGGCTCAAATAAAAGACCCCGCCAGGTCCTCGAGAGGACTCGGCGGGGTCACCCTTTTTTCTCGGCATGCGCGGCGGAGCGCGCGGCCTACACCTGCCGCGGGTGGCGATGAGCCGCCGCGATCGGTGATGCGTTGGTGGTCATGCCGTCACCGCTGGAGCGCTCGGCGGGGGTGGACCATCGCCTCAGAGCGGCGGGAGCTTCTTGCGCTCCAGCGGGCGGCTCTTGTCTCGCTTGCGATGCTCGCCCGGGGCGGGGACGGGGACGTGTGCGGCGGCCGGGCTCCCGAGCTGGTGGGCCAGCTTGCTGGCCTTCGACCTGCGGTTGACCGGTGCCCGATCGAGGACGCGGCCGCCTCGGCTGGAGAGCCAGCTCTCGAGCTGGTCGGCTGTGTTGGAGACGAAGACCGTGCGAGGGGTCTTGACCTCGCACGGGATAGCTCCGCTGGCCAGGATCGAACCGGCGAGGGTCCGGTAGAGGACCTCGACGTAGACGTCCTTGGCGGTGCCAGCCACGATCGGAAAGAGCACCTCCGTATGGGGGGGCAGGCGGAGGACGCGCTGCATCCCGGACTCATCGCTCTGGAAGACGAGCCACTGATCGCTGGAGGTGTGACTTCGGGCAGCGAAGTGGGTCGGGGTGAACTGGAGGCAGGTCGGTACTTCGGAGCTTGCGATCGCCGGCGGGATCGTGTCGAAGGTCGGGACCTGGGCGGCGCCTGGGGCGGCGGGGACGCTGGCGGCGGGGAGGCCGGCGGCGACGAGGGTGAGGAGCGCGGGGAGCATGGCTTGCCGCCTGTATCGACCCTCGGCGACGAGGCCTTGAGGGCTCGCGCGCGCTCCTTAGAAAAATCTTCCGGTCGCGGTCGGGCGAGCCGTGGGCGGCGGCGCTGGTGCTCAGGGGGTGCCGAGGAGGCGGAGCGCCGCCGAATCGGCGAGCGGCGCCCCAGCCGCCGCGAGGGCGCACCGGGCGCGCCGCAGGGCCTCGGCTGGGCTGGCTCCGTTCCTCAAGGCGCCGTGGAACGCGATCGACGCGGCCCGGCCGTGACGGTCGGAAAGGGGCCACCCGGTCACCACCGTCGCGCGTGTCCCGCTGTCGAGGGCAGCCTGGGCCAGGCCTCGAGTGGAGAGCCCATCGATCGAACGACCGGCGGCGGAATCGCACGTCGCCAGGACGAGCAGTGGGAGGCGTGGCCGGACGGCGGCCAGCTCGGCGGCGGAGACGACCTCGTCCTTGGACGCGAGGAGCCCGAGCGGCGCGATCTCGGATCGGTCGCCGCGGCGCAGGGCGTGGGTCGCCACGTGTACGGGGCGCCCTCCGCCGAGGGCGTCGAGCAGGCGCGCGGCGGTGAAGGCGTGCCCCGTGACCGACTCGAACCCGGGGTGCAGCCGCTCCAGGTCGCGTAGCTCCCGGCGCGCCCACTTGAGGTCGGCGGCGGCGGTGTTCTCGGGAGCGCCGAGTGCGGTCCAGCGAGCGGTCCTGCCGTTGATGGGCGGAGGGAGCGTCTGTGCGTCGCGGAGTTGATCCACGACCGTGAGCGCCGTGTGGTATCCGAGCGCATTCCCGGGCGTTCCGGTGGCGAGGAGCTCGAAGCAGATGCCCTCGAGGGCACCGTGGGGGAGGAGAGCGAGGCTCGGCGCGGGAGCCGCCGGTGCGCGGCGCTCCCAGTCCTTCAGGGCTGCGTCCAGGGAGGCCGGGAGCAACGCGAGCGAGAGCTCGTCCAGGAGGCCGCCAGGCCGGTCATCGGGGGCGCCCGCAGGGCGGTCATGGGACGAGCGCTCCGCGTGGCTCCGTCCCGCGAGGAGCGCCTGACGGAGCCGGTCTCGGGCGCGGGTGAGCTCCTGCCGCCCGCGGGGAATCTCCTCGGCTGCGGCGGTCCCATCCGGTCGCACGTGGACGACCAGGGACTGGTCTGCCCCCACGATCCAGGTCAGTGCGCCGAGGTCCTGGCGGGCCGCCAGGGCGAGGATGCGTGAGCGGGCTTGCTCGAGGGTGCAGGCCGCGTGAGCAGCCTCGATCGTCGCGGCTGCGAGCAACGGTTCACCGGAGGCCACGCGGGCGCGGGCGAGGAGCTCGACCGTGGTGAGCCCGAGCCATTCGCCCACGGCGCTCCCGCCCCGTAGCTCACCCTCTGCATGCTGCCAGCGTGCGGCGTCGCGGGCGCGCGCCTGATCGAAGGCGCGCTGCAGGGGGACCAAGGCCTCGTCGGTCCGCCCCATGGCGAGGAGCGCCTGGCCACGCAGGGCGAGGACCTCCACGCGGCCGAGGTCTCCCTCGCCCGTGGGGAGCGGGCGCGCGGCCAGGAGCTCAAGGGCTGCGGCCGGCGCGCCCCGATCCACGAGGAGAGCCGCCTCGGTCAAGTTCAAGAGGCCCGCGCGGTCGTCGCCGGGCGCTCGGCGCGCCTGCTCAAGGGCCAGCGCTGCCCTGCCCAGGGCGCCAGCCCGCACCAGCGCGGCCGCCTGCAGGGCGCGCCATTCCCCCGTCGCCGCGGCCAGATCGATCTCGGGGTCGAGGCCGGAGGGGGGGAAGGACTCGAGGAGCTCAAGCGCTCGGTCCGGGCGGTCCCCGGAGAGGCGCTGCGCGGCGAGCTCGCGGGTCAGCGCCCAGCAATGGGCGGGGTGGCGGAAGGTGGCCAGCTCCTCCAGGGCTGCCGAGGCCGCGAACGGAGCGCCGCTCTCGCGGGAGACGCCCACGAGCCCGAGCAGGGCGCGTTCGCGCCAGCGGGGTTGCTGGACCCCCTCGGCGAGGTCCGCGAGGTCTCGGAAGACCTGCTCTGCCTCCAGGAGCTCACCGCGGGCCAGCGCGACGCGAGCGCGCACCCAGAGCGGCTCAAGCTGTGGGGGCCGCTGGCCCGTCCGGGCGAACCAGCGGAGCGCGAGTCGCGCGTGTCCATCCGCCCGCTCTGCGAGGTCGGCGCGGCGGCTCGTGTCCGACCAGGCCTGCTCCACCAGGCGAACCTCGATCCGCGAGAGGAGCGCGGCGGTACGGGCGGCAGCCGTGACGTCGGCCGCCTGCCGAGCCTCTGCCAGCAGGAGCTCGAGGGCCGTCATGACGGTCTCCCCGGGGCCGCCATCGCCGAGCTCCTCCGCCTGAGCCTTTGCCCGCACGAGGTCGAAGCGGGCCTCGAGGCGCCGGCCTTCGCGGCGCGCACCCGGGTCCAGCTGGATGTAGTAGCGCGCCACGCGGACGGCGTCTTCGCGCTGGAACCGGGTCGCGAGCTCGGTCGCGACCTGCAGGAGCGGAGCCTCGGCGTCGAGGCTCCCGCCCCTCACCTCGTCGAGGGTTCGGATGTAACGCTCGATCAGCTGCTCGTAGCTGGCGTCCGGCGCGATGGCGGCTGGACTGTCGCTCGGTGGCGAGGCGGGCCGCCCGGTGACGGCTGCGGGCGCTCCGAGGAACGCGGCGCAGGCGATCGCGATGAACGCCAGGTGGCCCCGCCGGGGGGCGGCTGGCCGGGGAGGCCCCTGCTGCGGTGGAAGATCCTGCTGCGGGGGGAGGTCCTTCTGCCGGGCAGGGTCCTGCCGCTGCGGGAGCGAGAGTCGCCGCGGGCTGAGGCTGGGTGAGCAGCCAGAGCGGAGTTCAAGAGGGGAGCCTGCCGGGACCGCCGTGCGATCGGCCGCCAGGCTCACTGGTCCTCGGCGAGATAGGCAGCTCGCGCGGCCCCGGGGGCGAGGTCCCTGGCTCGGTGGCGTGCGTCCGAGAGGAACCCAGCGGAGTGAAGGCGCCGAACATCCTCACGGGTGGAGCGGGATCCAGCGTTGGCGCCCGACGCGCCGGAGGTGAGGCGGGCGTCCTCCGCGGGAAGGACCACGAACGAGAGGTCCCCGAGGTCGCGCTCGACGCCGTTGACGGTGGCCCAGGCAGACCATTCATAGGTGCCGGCCTCGAGACGGTCCGCTGTGGCGTTCCGCGAGGTGGACTCGGCGGTCCAGACGGTGTTGCCCTCGTCAAAGGCGCCGCCTGAATTGAGCCTCAGCTCGAACCGGTACCGCTCGGCGCCCGGGACCGAGGCGACCTCGAAGAGGGGACGGGCGGCGTAGGTCGCCAGCCCCTCCACCGGTGCAAGGACACGTCCACGGGGGAAGAGCAGCGCTTCTGAACTCGAGCTGCGGAGCACGGGTGACTCGGGCAGTCCGCCGTCGAGGGCGTTGGTGGGGCCGGTGCGATCCGCCAGCATGGCGATCATCAGGGCGGCAGCCGCAGCGGGGACCCACTTGACCCAGGGGGCCAGGCCCCGGGGAGCACGGCGCTCATGTTGTCCAGCGGCGGACCCCGTCGCGCCCTCCGAACTCCGGAGTGAGCGGTCGCTGGCGGCGCGTGTCGGGAGGTCCTCGACCCGCTGCAGCGGAGGCGCCCCGGCGCGTGGCCCGGGGAGTTGAACGGGGGGGAAGCGGTGGATCGGGCCGACGTTACGGGGGGCGGGGATCGGGTCGGAGAGCCGCTGCGTCCAGCGCGCCTCCTCGGGGTGATCCGCGAGGAACGCCTCGACCTCCTGGCGGCGCCGCTCGGGGAGCGGCTCCGAGCCTCGACCGTTGCCGAAGCGATAGAGGTCATCCGCCGAGACGTTGCGGTCTTCGCGGTGAGCGCCGCCGCCCTGGGCCTCGCCGCTGTTGCTCTCGGCCACGGCTGATTCGAGCCACAGGTCCACCTCTCGGAGCCGGTCCAGGATCTGCCGCGCGGCGGGATGGCTCTCGATCTCGTCGAGACGATCGCTCTCCAGTTCATCGAAGCGCGCGATAGCCTCCAGCGTCGCCTCGTCCTCGTGGATGGGCAGGGTGATCCCCGGGCGGGGAGCACCGGAGGCGACCGTGGACGGGTCGTCCTGGGGCTGATCGTTGGGAGACATCGTTTGGAGTCCGTGGAGCGTGGTCGCAGGGGGGCTGGATCTTCGGAGCCAGGATCTTTGGAGTCAGGCCTCGGCAGCGAGGCGAGCGCTCAGATTTCCGTCAGCGCCTCTTCATGGGCGAAGTTGTGGACCAGCACGCGGCGGAGGCTGATGGTCGCCCTCCGGAGGCGGTACTTGGTCTGTTCCAGGGAGATGGCCTGGCGGCGGGCGATCTCGCCCAGGGTCTCTCCCTGCACGAACCGCAGGTCGAGGAGGGAGCGCTCCTCCGTGGAGAGCTCGTCGAGGGCTTCGCGCACCACGCCGCCCACCTCGGAGATCCCGGCCATCTCGGAGGGGCCAGGGCTCTCGTCCGGCCGGTCAGGGATCTCCTCCCCGGCGCTCTTCATGCGGGGCCGGCCGCTGGCGTTGTCCCTGCGCTTCAGATCCACGCAGCGGCACCACGCGACCCTGTAGAGCCATGTGCCGAAGGACCCGCGGTCCGCGTTGAACGCGTCGCGATCCAGCCGCTCCAGGACGAACAACACGATGTCCTGGTAGCGGTCCTCCCGCGCGACCGCGTCGGATTCGAAATGTCCGATGCAGTGGTGGAGCAATGACTTGTAGCGTTCAAGGAACGCTGTCACTGCGGCCTCTCGCCGTGCGCGGAGGCCCTCGATGAGGGCGAGGTCGTCCAAGGGATTGGGAAGGGGACCCCTGCGGCCGCGGCGCCCTCCCTCCGTACCCCGAGATAGAGAAGCGTCTAGCGCGTTGCAATGGGCGAGCCTCGGTCGTGGGCGATGCGCGCCGTTGTCGGCGTTAGTCTATGCGAAGAAGTGGTTTATGGAATTGAGACTTGTCGTCTCGGAGGTCTCGGGGGGCCCGCTGCCGCCCCTCGTGTCCCGGCGCCAGGGGGGGACCTTCGATCAGTTCCCCCGGTCCTGGTCCTGTCGCGGAGGGGGGGTCCCCGCTTAGACTGTTCGCCCAAACTCCCGCCCGGGAGGACGGGATCGCGGGGACAGCCCCGCGTTTCGGGAAGTCTCGCGTCCCGCGACGTCCCCGGGTGATCTCGATCGCCACCGCGGATTCGTCCGCCCTGCCACGCCCCATCCTCATGACCGAAGTCGTCCTCCTCAGCGCGGCGCGCTCCCCGATCGGAAAGTTCCAGGGGGGCCTCGCTGGCTTCCGTGCGCCCGAGCTTGGGGCCTTGGCGGTGGCGGAGGCGATCCGTCGAGCGGGCATCGAGAGCTCGTCCGTGGAGGAGGTCATCATGGGGAACGTGCTGCAGGCCGGCCTCGGGCAGAACCCCGCCCGCCAGGCGGCCCGTGGCGCCGGCGTCCCCGACGAGGTGGGGAGCATGACCATCAACAAGGTCTGCGGCTCGGGGCTGAAGTCCGTGATGCTCGCGGCGCAGGCGATCCGCGCTGGTGATGCCCACTGCCTCGTGGCCGGCGGGATGGAGTCGATGTCGAACTCGCCCTACCTGCTCCCCGACGCGCGGACGGGCATGCGGTTGGGCCACAGCGAGGTGGTGGACTCCATGGTCCATGACGGGCTGTGGGACATCTACAACGACTTCCACATGGGCATGACCGGGGAAAAGGTGGCGACTGAGCTCGACGTCTCCCGTGAAGCCCAGGACGCCTTCGCCGCCGAGAGCCACCGCAAGGCGGCCGAGGCGCGCGACGCGGGGCGCTTCGACGCCGAGAAGTTCGCGGTGACGATCAAGCCGCGCAAGGGAGACCCCTTTGACTTCACCGATGACGAGACCATCCGTGAGGGGATGACGGCGGACTCCATCAGCGGAATGCGACCGGCCTTCGCGAAGGACGGCACGGTGACCGCGGCCAACGCCTCTGCCATCAACGATGGCTCCGCCGCGCTCGTGGTCGCGAGCGCCGACTTCGCCGCGACCCACGGTCTCAAGCCCCTCGCCAAGGTGACCCACTACGCCACGGGTGGGTGCGCGCCGGAGTGGGTGATGATGGCCCCTGAGCGCTCCATCAACAAGGCTGCGGACATGGCTGGGCGGAAGCCCGCGGACTTCGATCTGCACGAGATCAACGAGGCCTTCTCCGCCGCTGCCGTGGCCCTCACGCGCAAGCTGGACCTCGACCCGACGCGGGTCAACGTCAACGGCGGGGCTGTGGCCCTCGGGCACCCGATCGGCGCCTCCGGGGCCCGTATCTTGACGACCTTGCTCAGCGCGATGGAGCAGCGCGACGCCGGCACCGGCATGGCCTCTCTTTGCCTCGGCGGCGGGAACGCCGTCTCGCTCTCCGTCGAGCGCGTTTGAGGTCCGGGCCCACTCACAAGCCAAAGGAAACGAACATGAGCAGCAACGATCTCTTCGAGCGAGTCGCCGTCATCGGCGCAGGGACCATGGGGAACGGCATCGCGCAGGTGTTCGCCTCGTGCGGGAGCGAGGTGACTCTCGTGGACGTGAATGGCGAGGCCCTCGAGCGCGGCGTGGCCGCGATCGGTAAGAGCCTCGCGCGGGTCGTCAAGAAGGAGCGCATGTCCCAGGAGGACGCGGACGCCGCCATGGCGCGCATCTCTCGTTCGACCCGTCTCGAGGACCTCACGGATCGTGAGCTCATCGTCGAGGCCGTGTCGGAGCGGGCTGACCTGAAGGCCAAGGTCTTCGGGACCCTCGATAAGGTCGCGCCGGCCTCGACGATCCTCGCGTCCAACACCTCATCGATCTCCATCACGGAGATCGCGGCGGTGACGGGGCGCGCGGACAAGGTCATCGGCATGCACTTCATGAACCCGGTCCCCGTCATGAAGCTGGTGGAGGTCATCCGCGGCCAGGAGACCAGCGACGAGACCACCGACGCCGTGATGCGCGCGAGCCGCGCCCTCGGCAAGGAGCCGGTCGAGGCCAACGACTACCCCGGGTTCGTCTCCAACCGGGTCCTCATGCCCATGATCAACGAGGCGGTCTTCTGCCTCATGGAGGGCGTCGCGACCAAGGAAGGCATCGACACGGTCATGAAGCTCGGCATGGCGCACCCGATGGGCCCCCTGACGCTCGCTGACCTCATCGGCCTGGATGTGTGCCTCGACATCCTCGAGGTCCTGCACCGAGGGCTCGGGGACGACAAGTACCGGCCATGCCCCCTGCTGCGACGGATGGTCGCCGCCGGTCGTCTCGGGAGGAAGTCCGGGAAGGGCTTCTACGACTACGAGTGACCGGTGCGGCAAAGAACCCCGGCCAGTGCTGGGGTTGACGGCGCAAACGGCCGATCTACTCAACTGACTCTACGCCGCTCTCTAGCGGCCCCTAGCAACACGCCTCCAAGATCGTCATGACCATGACCCATCCGGACATTGACTCTGCCGCCGTCGGGCTCGGCTTCGAGCTCGACGAGGAGCTCTCGATGGTGCGGGACTCCGCCCGAGACTTCGCGGACGGTGTCCTCGCGCCGCTGGCCACCAAGCACGACCGCGAGGAGACGATCTCCGACGAGGTCTACAGGCAGCTGGGTGAGCTGGGTTTCTGGGGGCTGACGCTCCCCGAAGAGTTCGGCGGCGCCGACCTCGGCAACGTCGCGCTGGCGGTGGTGCTTGAGGAGCTCAACCGCGTCTGCGCATCAACCGGCGTCGCGGTATCTGTTCACAACTCTCTGCTTTGCGCGCCGCTGATGAAGTTCGGCACCGACGAGCAGAAGGCGCACTGGCTGCCCAAGCTCGCTTCCGGTGAGGCCATTGGTGCCTACTCCCTGTCCGAGGCGGGGTCAGGCTCCGATGCGGCGGCTCTCTCCGCGACGGCGGAACGTGACGGCGATGATTGGATCCTCCGGGGTACCAAGCTCTGGGTGACCTCCGGCGATCGTGCCGGCCTCTTCCTCGTCTACGTGCGCACGAACCCGGACCTGCCCAAGGCGAAGGGGATCACCGCGTTCCTCATGCCTGGTGACGCCCCCGGCCTGAAGATCGGCAAGCACGAGATGAAGACGGGCATCCGCGGCTCCGCCACGGTGGAGATCATCCTCGAGGACGTCCGACTCGGCCCGGAGTGCGTCCTCGGCGAGGTCGATCGCGGCTTCCCGATCGCGATGGACACCCTCGCGGGTGGGCGCATCGGTATCGCGAGCCAGGCCGTGGGCATCGGCCAGGCCTGCCTTGACGCGTCGATCAAGTACGCCAAGGAACGCGAGCAGTTCGGCAAGCCGATCGGCTACTTCCAGGCGATCCAGCACAAGCTCGCGGATATGTCTGCGCGCCTCGAGGCCTCGCGCCTTCTCGTCCGCAAGGCCGCGTGGATGCGCGACCGCGGCATGGAGGTCAACCGTCAGTCCTCGGAGGCAAAGCTCCTGGCCTCACAGGCGGCCAACTACTGCGCTGACGAGGCCGTTCAGATCCACGGGGGCGCCGGTTACACGGACGACTTCCACGTGGAGCGGCTGTTCCGGGATGCCCGGATCACGGAGATCTACGAGGGCGCGACGGACATCCAGCGCCTCGTGATCGCTCGGGACCTGCTCAGCTGAGCGCGCCGATCCCACCCTCACTCCCATCACACGCTCAAGGGCGCGCCGCGCCCCCGAATTCGCCCCGGACCTCGCTCGCCACGAGCCCGGACGCACACCGGACCAAGCCATGACTGACGTCGCCGCCTCCAAGGAGTCCCACGACCTGGGACACGCCGAGTACGAACTCCCCGCCATCCGTCACTCCTTCGACTTCACGGAGGAGCAGGAGATGGTCCGCGAGATGGTGGAGGACTTCGCGAGATCGGAGATCGCACCCATCGCCCACGACATCGACGAGAAGCACAGCTTCCCGCGGGAGAAGTGGGACCAGATCGTAGAGCTCGGACTCCCGGGGATTCCCTTCCCCGAGGACGTCGGCGGCTCGGATGGGGGCACGCTCGCCTACATCCTCGCCGTGGAGGAGCTCGCCAAGGTCTGCGGCTCGACCGCGCTCGGATACGCCGCGCACGTGAGCCTTGGCACCTATCCGATCTGGAAGTGGGGCGGCGCCGAGCTCCGTGAGCTGTACGTGCCGAAGCTCATCTCCGGGGAGTACATGGGCGCCTACGGGCTCACCGAGCCTGGGGCGGGCTCCGACTCGGGAGGGACCGCGACGACCGCGGAGCTGGTGGGGGACGAGTACGTCCTCAACGGGCGGAAGTGCTTCATCACCAACGCGAACCACGCCGGGGTGTTCATCGTCACGGCCGTGACCGACCGCTCGCTCGGGTCCAAGGGGATCTCCGCGTTCGTGGTCCCGCGAGACATCGAGGGCTTCACCCTCGAGCCGGGTGAGACGAAGCTCGGGATGCGCGGCTCGGATTGGGCCAGCCTGGTCTTCCAGGATGCACGGATCCCCCGCTCGCACCTGCTCGGGCCCGCTGGCGAGGGCTTCTCGACCTTCATGAAGACCCTGGAGGGGGGCCGTATCTCCATCGGCGCGCTCTCCCTTGGCCTCGCCGAGGGAGCCTTCGAGTGCGCCACGAAGTACGCCATGGAGCGCGAGGCCTTCGGGGGCTCGCTCGCGGACCAGCAGGCCGTCCAGTTCAAGCTCGCCGACATGCGGGTGCAGATCGAGGCCGCGCGCCACCTCGTGTATCACTCCGCCCGACTCAAGGACTCGGGTCAGAGCTACGGGACAGAGGCGTCCATCGGGAAGCTGTATGCGTCCGAGATCGCCATGAAGTGCACCTACGAAGCGATCCAGATCTACGGCGGCTACGGCTACAGCCGGGAGTACCCGGTGGAGCGCATGTGGCGCGACGCGAAGCTCTGCACGATCGGCGAGGGCACCAGTGAGATCCAGCGCCTGATCATCGGACGTGCGGTGCTCAAGGCTGCTCGCTCCCTCTGAGCGAGCCACCCTGCGCTTCAGGCTCAACCCCGCGCTTCAGGCTCAATAATGTCGAACCCTGCCCCGAGTCAAGGTCCGCAGGCGAGCGCGTGGTCTCCAGTCTCCCTCGATGTGGGGGAGTGGAAGATCACCGCGCTCTTTGACGCCAACTTCCGTCTCGACGGTGGGGCCATGTGGGGGGTGGTGCCCAAGAACCTCTGGGCACGGCTCACACCGCCGGCCGAGGACAACACCATCCGGCTTGCGGCGCGCCCGTTCCTCGCCGAGAAGGACGGGGTCAAGGTGATCGTCGAGGGCGGCATGGGGGACCGGTGGGACGACAAGTTCCGCAAGATCTACGGGCTCGATCGGCCGGAGGCGACCACGCTCAGGGCCACGCTTGCCGCGGTGGACGTGGGGCCCGAGGACATCGATCACGTGGTGGTCTCCCACTGCCACTTCGACCACATCGGAGCCCTCGTCGAGCTGCAGGGTGGGTCGCTGGAGCCGCTGTTCCCGCGCGCCAGGCACCACTTTCCCACGGCCGAGGTCGGCGCGGCGCGGGTCCCCATGCACCCCCGGCGGGCCAGCTACCGCGCGGACGACATCGACCCCCTCGTGGAGCGAGGGCTGGTGGAGATGCATGAGGGGAGTCACCGCCTCTTCGACGATCTCGAGCTGGTCGAGGTCTGCGGGCACTCCGAGGGCATGGTCGTGGTCCGGTTCAACGCTCACGGAGACGGACCCTCCGCGGCGTTCTGGGGGGACCTGATTCCCACCACCCATCACATCCAGCCGCCCTACATCATGGCGTACGACATGGACGTGTCTCGCTCGTTCTCGATGCGCACCGAGTGGCTCGCCAGGGCGGCTGACGAGGGGATTGTGGGGCTGTCTTATCACGACCCGGACCGGGCGTTCACTCGTCTCGAGAGGGACGGTAAGCGCTACGTGGCGGTGGACGTCCCTGAGCTTGGCGCCCGCGACTGAGGGGATGCGTCTGGTCTCGCTCTGTCCGAGTCTGACCGAGACGCTCTTCGAGATCGGGGCCGGGGCCTCCGTGATCGGGGCGACGAAGTTCTGCGTGGAGCCGCGCTCCATGCCGGGCGTGGTGCGGATCGGCGGGACGAAAGACCCGAGCGTCGAGCGGATCCTCGAGCTCGAGCCGACCCTCGTCTTTGCGAACCGAGAGGAGAATCGGCTCGAGGACGTCATGGCCCTGGAGGCTGCCGGGGTGACCGTCCACGCCTCGATGCCGCGTCGAGTCGCGGAGGTGCCGGCGTTGATCCGAGATGTGGGGGAGGCGGCCGCGTGCGAGGGGCGCGCCGAGAGGGTGGCCGCGGAGGTCGAGCGCGCCCTCGACGAGGCGCGAGCTTCGGCGTGCGAGGCCGAGCCTCGGCGCTTTGCGGTCCTCGTCTGGCGGCGGCCTTGGATTGCGGCATCGTCGGACACTTTTCTGTCCAATTTGCTGGAGGAGGCGGGCGGTGTGAACGTGCTCGATGCGGCCGCAGGCCGCTATCCAGAGGTCACCATGGGGGAAGTTGCAAGGTTGGATCCGAACCTGATCTTGCTGCCGAGCGAGCCCTTCCCCTTCGCGCGAAAGCACGTTGATGAACTTGCAGCCGCGACTCGCGGCAATCCGCTGCGCTTCTTACTCTGCGACGGGCAACTCCTCACCTGGCATGGGTCGAGGACCGCCCAGGGCCTCCGCGCCGCGCGGCGCTGGCTCGCCCGTTGATCCCCCACTTCCCCCTTCATTGACTCACCGGACCCGCGCACAGCCGCGGGCAAGACCGCAATGCTCGTCCTCCCCCTTGTGCTCGGCTCGGCGCTCGGCGCCGCGACCGCCCTCACTCCCCCCGCCGCTCCGGCGCCCAACGCCTTCATCCTGGCCTCGGCGGCCTCGCTGCAAGATGAGGTCGCTCCCGAGGACCTCGGCGTCTGGCGCGGTGGGCTCGACGTTGGTCTGACCAAGAGTGAGGGCAACGCCAACAACTCCTCCTACGCCATCACCGGCAAGGCAGTCCGTGAGATGGGCACCCATCGGTACACGGCAGAGGGGCTCTGGTACTACGCCACCCAGGACGACGCGCGCACCCAGCGCCGCGCCCTCGGTACGCTGAAGTACGACAAGTTCATCGCCGAGAAGACCTACGTCTACGTCAACGGCCTCGCCGAGACGAACGAGCAGGCGGGGGTCGACCTTCGTTGGACGATCGGCGCCGGCCTCGGTGAACAGTGGCGCGACGACGACCAGTGGCGGATCAGCACGGAGCTCGGCGCCGGCTGGTTTGACGAGCGGTACGAAGACGGCGTCGAAGAGGACTTCCTGGTGATTCGCGGCGCCTGGGATGTGTCGGCGGCGATCAGCGAGACCCTCACCTTCGGGACGGCCGGAGAGGTCTTCCCGAGCCTCGACGACAAGGACGACATCTACGGTGTCGCGACGACGGACTTCGCGGCGGTGCTGTCCGAGTCGATGGTCGCCAAGCTCCAGTGGGTCCTGACCTACGACAACACTCCGCAGCCGGGTAACAAGCGCTCGGACAACATCTACCTGCTGACCGTGGGTTGGAAGTTCTGATCGAGCTGGGACTCCCCTCGAAGGATCGGAGGCCGGTCGCGCTCGTGCGCGACCGGCCTCCGGTTCATTCCGCTCTCCTCCGATCAGCCCTTAAGAGGACCGCCGCAGCCGCGGCGCGGTTGCCCGAGACGCCCTCTAGAGCCCCTCAGGCATCTGGAAGACCACCGTCTCCCGCTCGCCGTCGAGTTCCCGGGTGCCCTTGACCCCGAGCTCGCCGAGGCGGTCGAGGATCAGCTGCACGAGCTCTTCGGGGGCCGACGCACCTGCGGTGACGCCCACGGTCGTGGCGCCCTCAACCCACTCCTCCTGGACCTGCTCGGGGTGGTCGACCAGGTAGGCCGGGAGGCCCCCGCGCTCGCCGAGCTCGCGCAGTCGGTTGGAGTTGGAGGAGTTCTCCGAGCCAACGACGATCAGGACGTCCACGTCTCCGATCATGTCCTTCACCGCGGTCTGGCGGTTCTGGGTGGCGTAGCAGATGTCCTTCAGGGCGGGTCCCTGGATCGACGGGAAGCGGCTGAGGAGCGCGTCGATCACGTCCCGCGTGTCATCCACGGAGAGCGTCGTTTGGGTGACGTAGGCGAGGTGGTCGGGGTCCTCGATCTCCAGCGCTGCGACCTCCTCTGGCGTCGAGAGGACGTGCACCTTGCCCTTGATCCGGCCGCGGGTTCCCTCCACCTCCGGGTGGCCTGGGTGCCCGACCAGGATCACCTCGCGCCCCTGATCTTCGTAGCGGATCGCCTGTCGGTGAACCTTGGTGACCAGGGGGCACGTCGCGTCGATCACCTCCAGCTTGCGGCCCTCCGCGGCGCCGACCACGGCGTCCGAGACTCCGTGGGCGCTGAACACCGTGACGGACCCTTCCGGGACCTCATCAAGGGAGGCGACGAAGCGCGCTCCGAGCGACCTCAGCCGCTCGAGCACATGCTTGTTGTGCACGATCTCGTGCAGGACGAACACGGGCGCGCCGTGGACCTCCAGGGCCCGCTCCACGATCTGGATCGCGCGGTCGACGCCCGCGCAGAAGCCGCGGGGGTTGGCGAGGACCACCTCCTCGCCTCCGGTGGCGGGGATGTCCTGGCCCATCAGTGGCTCTCTCGGGCGTGGTTGCGGTTCCAGCCAGGGATCTCCACGACCACGTCGGTCTCTCCGTTGGGGACCGCCTGGCACGCCAGCCTCGAGCTGAGCTCGACGCCCGGAGCCTCATCGAGCATGTCCTCCTCAGACTCCGAGGCCTCGGGGATCGAATCCACCCCGGCACGGATGATGACGTGGCAGGTCGAGCACGCGCAGACTCCGCCGCATGCGTGGTCGATCTCGATGCCGTGGCCATCCGCGATGTCGAGGATTGAGCCCGGACGCCCCTCCCTGGAGAGGGGGAGCTTCGCGGGGTCCACCGAGACCTTCTTGCCCATGGGCATGAAGGTGACGGAGTAGCTCTTTTCGGGGAGCGAGGTTTCGACCTGCTCCTGGTAGGGGTTGATGCCGCCCATGTCCTGGATGGGGCAGCCCGGTCAGGGCTGCCCGCGCTCTCGTTTCTTCGTCGGGGTCAGATGCCTGCGCCAAAGCCCCCGCTCGGGGTGCTCTTCGGCTCGGGGTCAGGCTTGGGTTGTGTCTTGGGTCGACGATCGTCTCCCCTGGCGCCGCTCTTGGGACGACCTTCGGCCTCTTTCTCGGGGGAATCTGAGCCTCCCTTGCGGCCGCTGCTGCGGCGCCGGCGAGGCTGGCGTTCCCCGTCGCCGTCGTCCTTGGTCCTGGCCTCCTCGGCCAGGCCGAGTCCGAACCCGGACCCGCTGGGTGCGGGCTTGGCGGGCGCGGGCTCGCTGGGAGCGGCCTTGGGGCGCGCGTCCCCATCGGAATCGGGCCTCCGCGCGGAGGCGCGCCTGGGCTTCGTGGGGGCGGAGTCCCGCTCCTCGGATCGCTCCTCGCGGGGTGAGCGGTCGTCGCGATCCCGGCGGCGCCGGCCACGCCGGGGTCGGTCGTCACCGTCGGAACTCGCGCTCGAGGCCCTGGGGGCGTCCTGCTCGATCTCGCGGCCCCTCTCTTGGCTGCGCTCCTCGCGAGCATTCTGGGTCGACTCATGGGTCGACTCATGGGTCGACTCCTCGGACCGCTCTCGGCGGCGACGACGGGGCCGCCGGGGCTTGTCATCCTCTGCGCGGTCACCCTCTGCGCGGGCACCCTCGGGTCGGCTCTGTCGGGGCCGGTCCTGGTCGGATCGCCCGCTGTCAGCTGGATTGCGCTCAGTTCGCCGGCCGTCAGATCGCCGGCCGTCAGACCGACTGCCTTCAGACCGATCCCGCTCGGATCGGTCACGATCCGCGGGCGCCTCATGGGCCTCCTCCGACTCCTTCGGGCGCCGCTCGCCCCGTCCGCTGTCGCGGCCCCGTCGGCGGCGCGGCCGCTCCTGGGTCTCCGCGGGGGCGTCCGTCGATTCGGGCTCCTCGACCTCGGTTGAGGCCTCCTCTCCCTTGGCCGCGTCGCGGAGGCGCCGCTGCTCGATGGAGTAGAGCTCCCGGGGGCGCTTCAGCTCGGTCAGGTCGAAGCCGGACTGGCGCTGGAGGTTGTCCCAGTCTCGCTCGTTGCGTCGCGAGACAAAGGTCACCGCCACGCCGTGCGCGCCTGCCCGGCCCGTGCGGCCGATCCGGTGGGTGTAATCCGAGACGTCGCGGGGGACGCCGAGGTTGACCACGTGGGTGACGTGCTTCACGTCGAGCCCGCGGGAGGCCACGTCCGTGGCCACGAGGCACTTGACCTCGCCGGTCCGGAACGCACCCATCACCCGGAAGCGGGCCGCCTGGTCGTAGCCGCCGTGGAGCGCCTTGACGGAGAACCTGCGGCGTTCGAGCTTGCGCATGAGCTGGTCCACGTCGGTCCTGCGCTCGCAGAACACCAGGAAGACGTCGTCCTCCGCAGAGTCCTCGATGAGGTGCCCGAGTTCGCGGGCGCGATCCTCTTCGCCGCAGCGCAGGAAGTACTGGTTGATGTTGTCCACGGTGGACACGCCACTCGCGGTCGCAATCTCCACGGGGTCGGTGGTGTATCCACGCGCCAGCTCCAGCAGCGGCGTCGGGAACGTCGCAGAGAACAGCAGCGTTTGCCGGTACTCGTTGCAGGCGTCGAGGATCTTCTTCACGTCGTCGATGAAGCCGATCTCGAGCATCTTGTCCGCCTCGTCGAGGATGGCGAACTCGGTCCAGGGGAACTGCAGGAAGCGTTGGTTCAAGAGGTCGAGCACGCGACCCGGCGTCCCGACCACCACCTGAGCGCCGGCCTGGAGCGCGCGGACCTGGGGGCCCATCTGCTCGCCGCCGACGATCAGCGTGGTCTTGATACCGCTCGCGGCGCCGAGCTCCTTGAGCACGTCGTGCACCTGCTCGGCGAGCTCCCGGGTGGGGGAGAGCACGAGCCCGAGGACCGTCGAGCGGCTCGGGTCGATCTTGGACATCATCGGGGCGCCGAAGGCCAGGGTCTTGCCTGTGCCGGTCTCGGCCTTGGCGATGACGTCCTTGCCCTGCATGACGGGCTCGATGGCCAGGGCCTGGATCGGCGTGGGCTTGGTGATGCCCATCCCCTTGATCGCGCTCTGGATGTTCTCCGCGAGGCTGAACTCCTCGAACGACTCGATGTCGGGCGGCTCGAGGGTCGGGGTGAGGGGGGTGATGTTCTTGTTCGTCTTGGGGGCCGCATCACGGCCCGAGCTACGGCGGGGGGTCGATCCCCTGCGGCCGGAGCGTCGCGAGCGGCTCTGTCCGCCCGCGCGTCGTTGATCAGTCATTCGTTGGTTGTCGATTGGAGTCCCGCGTCGGCGGGTGGGCAGTTGAATCCCGCGGGCATGTTTCGCCCCGGGCTGCCCGGCGTCGCTCTGTCTTCAGGACGGGTGTCGTCCCGGCGCGTATTGAGGGAGGGCCGCTTTGGGTTCGCAGGGCCATCCTTGTCAGCCGCAGAAGTGCGGTGGGGTTGCATCGTCGACGGTTTCGTTCTCGTCCCGTCGAGGGCCGCTCGCGCCGGAGCTACGCCATTGTTGGTGGGGAGGGTAAGCCCTTGTTGGCTCCCAGCCCTCCCTCGGCATCGAGATTCTCGCCCGATTCCTTGAGCGATACTGCGTCTAGCGGGCCTCCAGCGGCGTCCGAGCCGACCCGCCTCACGAACCTACGGCTGAGCGCGGCGCCGCCCGATTCGGGCGCTCCCCGGGCCTCCGAGATCTCACGGGCGGGGGGTAGACTCCGGGCGGGTCCAGGCTCGCGCCCCGTCCCTGGCCGCACCCCCTACCTGCCCGCGCCCCATACATGCCCGTGACCCGTCGTCCCCCGCGCTTGGGGCCGGGGATGCCGGCCCCTCACCCGTCAATGGCCCCCTGCTCTCAGGAGACCCCCCTTGGACATCGTCAGCTGGAACGTCAACTCTCTCCGGGCCCGCATGCCCCGCGTGCTCGAGTTCCTCGAGCGGGCTGACCCGGACGTGGTCTGCCTCCAGGAGACCAAGGTCGTGGACGAGCTCTTCCCCCGGGAGACGCTGGAGGAGGCGGGCTACCACGTCGCCTTCCACGGTCAGAAGACCTACAACGGCGTCGCGATCCTCTCGAAGACGCCCATCGAGCAGGTGGTGATGGGCATCCCTGGTACGGATCACCCCGAGGCCAGGGTCATCGCGGCGGTGGTGGAGGACGTCATGCTCCTCGACCTGTACGTCGTGAACGGCAAGGAGGTCGGCTGTGACAAGTACGACTACAAGCTCAAGTGGATGAAGGACGTGGCCGCTT
Organism: uncultured bacterium; assembly: GCA_905480285.1. Classification (GTDB taxonomy): domain Bacteria; phylum Planctomycetota; class UBA1135; order UBA1135; genus Saltatorellus. Next base: position 7,964 of record CAJQPT010000118.1, on the reverse strand, counting down.
ACGTGAGGGAGCAGTTCCCCATGGATGAGCGCGTGGTCGTGACGGGCGACTTCAACGTGACCTTCGATGACCGGGACGTGTACGACCCGGAGAAGTGGCGCGACCGGATCCTCTGCAGCGTGCCCGAACGTGAGGCCCTGGCGGAGATCATGGCTCCCGGGCTCGAGGACGCCCTTCGCAAGCACAACGATGAGGCCGGGGTCTACACCTGGTGGGACTTTCGCACCTTTGGCTTCAAGCGCGGGAACGGGCTCCGGATCGACCACTTCCTCCTCTCGCCACCCGCCTACGAGGCCTGCACGGGAGTGGAGGTCGACCTCGAGGCACGGGGGGGGGAGAAGCCCAGCGATCACGCGCCCGTGATTTGCACGATCTCATGAGTGGCCGCTGAGGGGGTCGGGGGGCGGGAAGGGCTCGCTGTGAGGAGACTTCTTTCTCGCTGGGGGAAGGATCCAGCGACCGCTGCATATGCTCAGGCGGCACGCTAGCCGATAAATTCGACTAGCCGCAGCGCGGCCGCCCCACCCCATGCCTGACGTTCGTGACCTCCCCTTCGATCAGTACCAGCGCTACGAGCTGGTGCGGGCGCTGCTGGAGAGCGTGAGGGCAGACGGCGAGCGCTTCCGCATCCTGGATGTGGGGGGGCGAACCGCGCTCCTCCGGGAATTCCTGCCGCTGGATCAGGTCGAGCTGGTCGACGTGGTCCCCTCGGCTGTCGAGGGGCTCGTGCTTGGGAGCGGCGCAGAGCTGCCGTTCCTGGACGGCACCTTCGACGCGGTCTGTGCCTTCGACACGCTCGAGCACGTCCCGCCGCCGTTGAGGGACGACTTCGTCCGGGAGTGTGCGAGGGTCGCCGGCCGCTATGTGATCCTCGCGGGTCCCTATGACTCGCCGCGGGTCGCTGAGGCCGAGGAGACGCTCCTCGACTTCCTCCGAGCGCGCCTGAACTGGGAGCATCAGTACCTGCTCGAGCACCGTGAGAACGGGCTGCCGTCCATGCCAGCCGCGCTCGAGATCTTCGAGCAGGCCGGTGCGCGGACCTCGACGGTCGGGCACGGCGAGCTCAGCCGCTGGCTCGCCCTCATGTGCGTGGAGCTGTACATCGAGCACGAGACCCTGCTCAGGGACTTCGCCGGGCAGCTCTACCGCTTCTACAACGAACACCTGTTCCCCTTCGATCACGGGGACGAGGTCTACCGGCACGCGGTCATCGCTGCCTTCGGGGACGCGCCCATGCCCTCCCCAGAGGCGGCGCTCGGGCAGGCCTCATCCTCGCTGGACGCCGCGGATAACGCGCTCGTTGAGGCGGGGCGTGAGCTGCTCCGGTACGACAGCCTCCGGGACACTTACCTGCCGGAGATGGAGCGCTTGCACGGTGTGGTGGCCTCGCTGGAGAAGGACCTTGATGGTCACCGCCGCGAGGCTGCTGACCTCACCGCTGACCTTGCCGGCCACGCCGAGACCGTCGAGGCGCTCCGGGAAGAGCGCCGGGCTGGACGTCGCGATGCCGAACTCGAGCGCGCGACCTTCGAGGCGGAACGCCTCGACGTTCAGGCGGTGCTGGCCCACAAGGATGAGCGTATCGGGGCGTTGACCGCCGACCTCGAGGGGCACCGCACGAGCCTGGCGGAGCTGGAGCGCCTTCGTACGCAGGAGCTCACGGAGTTGGAGGCCCGCGGGGCGCGGCTTGATGAGGTCAACCGGGAGCTCTCCGCGCAGAACGAGATCGTGGCCAAGGCCCATCAGCAGCTCGAGGAGACGGTCCGGCGCATCGAGGAGTTCGTGAAGCAGGAGGCCCGCGTCCGCGGCGCGGTCCGGCTCGCAGATGACTGCGCCGAGACCCTCAACGAGCGGCTGGACCGAGGCCGGGGGCGGGACCTCTCTCTTGAGGAGGAGATCGAGATCATCATCGGAGCCCGTGACCTGCGGCTCGCCGAGCGGAACGAGGCCCAGGCGGAGGTCGAGCGCATGTCCGCCGCCCTCGAGCAAGCGGACGCCGCCCTCGAGCAAGCGGACGCCTCGATCGAGGCGCTCGAGGGCAACCTCGGGGAGGCGAACGCCGAGCTAGAGCTGCTTCAGGCGGAGTCCCAGCGTCTCTGGAACCGCGTGGGGCGCTCGGTGCTCCTGCGCTGGCTGACAGGCGCGCGCAAGCTCGGCTGAGAGTCCGCCGGCTGAGAGTCCGCCGGCTGAGAGTCTGCTGGCCGGGCCGGGGCTGCTCTTGGCTGAAGCCGGACGCTGCCCGACCCCTCAGCCTTCATTTGGCGCGGGCTCCATTCGGCGCGGGCTCCAGTTGGCTCGGGCTCCAGTTGGCTCGGGCTCCAGGGGGCTCGGGCTCCAGGGGGCGCGGGGGACGCGCTGAAGGGGATCAGTCCCGGGAGACCTTCGGGTCGGCGCCGTCCATGGCCACCGACCACTGTGTCGGCAGGAACAGCAGCCCGTGCTGGAGGTGGTTCGCGTCGTGGACCTCGAAGGTCGCCGCGTGCTCGCGGTGATCGATGGGGGTGGGGGCCGCCTTGTCGTGGTCGTAGACGAAGACCGTCAGGTAGTAGCCGCCCTGGAGAAGGGGGAGGCTCTCAAAGGCCATCTCCACGCGACCCTTGGTGCCCGCCTTGACGTCGCCGAGCTCGATGGGCTCGTTGCGCCAGAGGTGGTTGCTGCCGTTCACGTACGTCCCGTCCGAGCGGTAGACGCCGAGGCCGAAGACCGGCTCGTGGCAGTCTTCGGTGGCCTCGAAGTCGATCTTGACGCGGAAGGGGGAGCCTGGCTGGAAGACGTTGGTGGCCTCGCCGCTCCCGTTGGAGAGCTCGACCTTGCCGGTCCGGATCTCGCCCGAGCCCCACCGCGGATAGGCGTCGAGCTGGCGATTGATGGCGGACATCCGCTCGTTGCCCCGGGCGTGGGCGCGCTTGAGGTACTCGTCGGCGACCTCCTCGGCCGTGCCCTGTTCAAGAACGCGTCCCTCGTGCATGAGGACGACGTGCTTGCACATGGACTTCACCGAGCCCATGTCGTGGGACACGAAGAGCGTCGTCTTGCCCTGCTCCTGGAATTCGTTCAGCCGGTTGATGCACTTGCCCTTGAAGTGCTCGTCGCCCACCGAGAGTGCCTCATCGATGATGAGGATCTCGGGATCCACGGTCGTCGCGACGGAGAACCCCAGGCGCACGTGCATTCCCGAGCTGTAGGTCTTCACGGGGCGGTCGATGAACTCACCCAGCTCTGAGAACTCCACGATGTCGTTGAAGCGCTCTTCGGTCTCCTCCTCGGTCATCCCGAGGATGGAGCAGTTCAGGCGGATGTTCTCCCGGCCGGAGAACTCGGGGTGAAACCCCGCGCCGAGCTCGAGCAGCGAGGCGATCCGCCCGCGCGTGAGAATCTCACCGCCGGTGGGCTGAGTGATCCCTGTGAGGAGCTTGAGGAGCGTGCTCTTGCCGGCGCCGTTCTCGCCGATGATGCCAACCGTCGAGCCCTTGGGGATGTCCAGGTAGACGTCGCGGACAGCCCAAAACTCGCGCCCGCGTGGACCCCCGGGCAGCATGAGGTCCCACAGCCGGTGGACCGGCTTGTCGTACATGCGGTACGCCTTGCTGACGCCGCGCGCGACGATGGCGGAGCCGCCCATGGCGTTCGTGGAGGGCTGTGCCGCGCTGGGGTTGCTGCTGTCGTACATGGGGGGACTTCTCTGTGGGGACCGCCGAGGGCAGCCTCAGAGGAGATCGGAGAACTTGGACTTCTGCTTGCTGAAGAAACTGGATCCGACCGCGAACACCAGGAGGCCCGCAGCTGCGAAGCTGAGGAGCTGCCGCGGATCAGGGGCCTGGTTCTGGACGAGGACGTGGCGGTACATGTCCATCAGCCAGTGCATCGGGTTGATCTCGAGCATCCATCCGTAGTCCTTGTCCACCATCCGCTGGGGTGGATAGAAGATCGGCGTGATGAACATCCAGACGGTCAGGGCGACGCCGATCACGTGGAAGGTGTCGCGCCAGAACAGATTGAAGGTGGCGAAGAAGTACCCGAGCCCGGCGCTGAAGAGGGCCTGCAGCCCGAGCAGCAAGGGGAGCCACATGAGCTGTGCGCCGAGCTGGACGCCCTGGTGTCCGCTGGCCGCGGCCGCCGCCAGGACGGCGGGGTCGTCGGTCGGGTTGAGCTTCGCGTAGAGCAGCGCGAGGAGGACGATCGGGAGCGCGATCATCATGTTGACGATGGCCGAGATGGTCACGTAGGCGGGCAGCACCTCGGAGGGGAAGACCACCTTCTGGATGAGGTTCTGGTTGTCCACGAGGATGTTGGTGGAGCGCGAGATCGACTCGGCGAACGCGGTCCAGCTGACGATGGCCACCAGCATCAGGAGGACGACCTCCTGGGAGCTCTTGTCCGCATCCCAGGTCATCTTGAGGATGATCTGGAAGACCAGCAGGTAGACCGCCAGGTTCATGATCGGGTAGACCACCGACCAGAAGAAGCCCAGGCTCGACCCGACGTACCGTGACTTGAGGTCCCGGCCCACGAAGCTCCACAGGAGGGTCCTGTTGGCCTTTAGGGATCGGAGAAGCTGAAGCACCGGGAGCTCGGGCGCGGCGGGCGCCGTGAGTAGAGTCGCGATCGGACGGGACGGGTGCAACCTCCCGCAGGCCGGTCGCGAGCGAACTGAGGGATTGTCTCCCGATTCAATCGCGCTCTCAGTCGAGCTTGGGGGGCGGGAACGCCGCGTGGGCGCGGAGGGTCATCCGCGCCCGTTTCTCGATATCGACCTCGGTGAAGATCGGCTCCATCGCATTTTGCGGAAGATGCAGTTTCTGCGTCAGGGCGTCCGTGAGCAGCTCCACGGGGACATCCTCGGGCAGCACCAGGGGCTCCTCCGTGCGGACGTCGAGCGCTGCCCGGAGCTCACTCCGCAATGATTCCTGGACGCCGAGGTCCAGCGGGACCTCGGTGACGCGGCGGGCGCTGACCTTTCGGTAGAGCCGGTCCGAGGGCACCTCCTCGACGTCAAAGCGTCCCAGGCCGAAGAGCCAGATGAAGTAACGGCCGTCGGGGGTCTTCTCGTGGCGGGCGATCTCACCCACGCCAGAGACGCGGAGGATCCTCGGGGCGAGCTCCTCTTCCCCGTCCTCGGTCGGCTCCTGACCCTCGAGCACGGTGCCCATGGCAAGGCGCCCCTGGCCATCGAGGACGTCGTCGATCATCTGCCTGTAGCGAGGCTCGAAGACGTGCAGTGGGAGGATCTGCCGCGGCAGGAGGAACACTCCGCCCAGCGGGAACATCGGCAAGATGCTCTCCGGGCGGTTGTCCTCCTCGAAGGGCCAGACGTCAGGGATCTCCGTCATGCCCTCAAGCTAGGGCCTGGTGCGCCGCTTGGAACCCCGCTGGGTGAGGTAATCCGTTTCATGACCACTCCGCTGGCCTCCGGTGGCTGTGTCAAGGGTCGCTGACCGATCGAGCCCGGTGAGGTACGCCGGGCCAGACTCGCCTAGCGGCGTGTGCCCCATCAGGCGTGCCCCGTCAGGCGTGCTCGAGCAGCGCCATGATCTCCACGGCGTCACGGTTACGGCCATGGCGGCGCATGGCCGCGGCGAGGTTGCGGAGCTGCCGGGTCAACATCTCGGCGTCCGGCGCGGGTTCGAACCAGTGGGAAGAGGGCGCCACGCCCAGCTGGCGGAGACGCGCGAGGCACGCGGCCTCATCGAGGGGGGCGCCGCCGCTGTAGGGGTCGAGGACCTGCTGGCTGGACTCACCTCGAACCATGAGCAGGACGTGCGCGGGGAAGGGGAGGAGGGCGATCTCCATGCCCGCGCGCCGCCCGACGAGGGCGTAGACCGCGCAGAGCGTCAGGGGGAGGCCGCGGCGGTCTTCCACCGCCCGCGTCAGGGAGACGTGGAGGGAGTTGTGGAAGTCGTTCGCGGCACCCCTCAGCCCCGCTTCGACGGCCAGGACTTGCCGGAGGGCGGCGCCAGCAGCCTCCGCCGACGCCCTTTCATCGAGACGATCTCGGGTGGCGGCGGCCCAGGCGTCGAGCTGGCCGGCGACATCCAGGGCTGGGTCAGCGGCTCCGAGCACCTCGTCAATGGCGAGCAGACCGGCCTCGAGGGAAGCGTCGGGGTCGACGAGGAGCTCACGCAGCTGCTGGAGTCCGCGGCGTCGACGGAGCTCGATGAGGATCTGCCGGGCCCGTGCTCGGAGCACCGCGTCGGGACCGTCCGCCGCGTGACGGAGCGCCGGGATCGCCCCGTCCCCAAGGGTCAGCAGCGCCTCCTTGACCGTCCGGCGTGACACAGCGGAGCCGTCCCCGAGGAGGGGCACAAGCGTGTCTGCGGAGGGGGGCTGTTCCATGGGCGCAGGCGGGGGTTCGCCCGGCGGGGGGCGGTTGGGGCGTCCAGCTTGGAATTCCCCGCAGAAAGGCTCTCAGGTAATACCTGGGTGGGATGTCGCAAATGCGGGGTGGATGCCGCCGAGCTTAGATTGCCCCCCCTGACCCCGGCCCTTATTCTGTTCGCCCACAAAACGGATTGAGAGGCCCGTCGCTGCCCCTCTCGACACTCAGCCGAGCCTGCCAGCTCGGCTTCCTCCCCCGATCTCCCATGAAAAACGCCCTCAGACGCGGCCCCGAGCGGGTCGCAGTCGTCGCCGCGAGGCGCACGCCCATCGGGAAGTACCTGGGCTCCTTCGCCGACCTGTCTGCCGCAGATCTCGGGGTCGAGGCGGTACGCGCCGCGCTGGAGGCCGGCAGAGTCCCCGCCTCGTCGGTGGGCGAGGTCTTCATGGGCAACGGTCGACAGGCCGGCGGCGGTCCGAACGTGGCTCGACAGATCTCCGTCCGCGCCGGCATCCCCGAGACGGCCTGCGCGACCACGATCAACATGGCCTGTGGTTCCGGCCTGAAGTCTATCGTTCTCGCTGCAGACGCCATCCGCCGCGGTGAGATGGACGTGGCGGTGGCGGGCGGCACGGAGTCCATGAGCGGCCTGCCCTTCTACCTGCCGAAGATGCGGCGGGGCTACCGGCTCGGCTCGGCGCCCCTCGTGGACGCCATGTACAAGGACGGCTTCGACTGCCCCCTCGCGGACATGGTGATGGGGGAGACCGCGGAGAAGCTGGCGCAGGAGCTCGGGATCACCCGCGACGAGCAGGACGCCTTCGCCGTGGAGAGCCAGCGCAAGGCCGGCGCGGCCATCGAGGCGGGGCGTTTTGACGCAGAGCTCGCGCCGGTCGTGATCAAGACCCGCAAGGGGGAGGTCACCGTCGACGCCGACGAGCACCCGCGTCCGGACGCCACGCTGGAGAAGATGGGCCGCCTGCCCGCGGTCTTCGGCAAGCGCTACGACGGGAACGGGACGGTGACCCCCGGCAACGCCAGCGGCATCACCGACGGCGCCTCGGCGCTGGTGCTCGCCACGGAGTCTGCCTGCGAGAAGAACGGCTGGTCACCCCTCGCCTGGGTGGGGAGCGCGGCGCAATCTGGCGTGGATCCCACCGTCATGGGCCTCGGCCCGGTCCCCGCCTGCGCGCGCCTCGAGGCGAGCACGGGGCGCGCGGCGAGTGACTATGACCTGATCGAGTTGAACGAGGCCTTCGCCGCGCAGGTGCTCGCCTGTGACCGCGACCTCGGGCTCGATCACGACCGCCTGAACGTCAACGGGGGCGCGATCGCCCTCGGCCACCCGATCGGCGCCACGGGCGCCCGCATCGTCACGACGATGCTCCACGAACTCGTCCGGCGGGGGGGCGAGCACGCGCTCGCGACCCTCTGCATCTCCGGCGGCATGGGCCTGGCGGTCGCGTTCGACCGCACTGGCCTCTGAGCGCCAACCCACCAAAGAGCCGTCCTGGCCTCCGCCCGGACCACGCACCACCCATTCACATGCAGATCAAGAAAGTCGGCGTCGTCGGTTGCGGCCTCATGGGCCACGGAATCGTCCAGGTCGCGGCCCAAGGGGGCTGCGAGGTCATCGCGCTCGAGTCCG
>CAJQPT010000117.1 GCA_905480285.1 uncultured bacterium | reverse complement strand
GGAGCCCACCTCGTCCCAGACCCAGGGCAGCGAGCCGCCGCTGTCCGCGAGGGCCGCCTCGTTGCGTCGCTCGAGCTCCGCGGCCTGGTTCGCTCGCTCGATGGCCCTCCAGTCCGCGCCGGGGGCCGCGAGGTGGAGCTGTTCGATCCAGCGCGCGCGCTCGGCTCGGTCCTCACCCTCCTCTCCCTCGCCGGCGCCGCGCGGGTCCGTGGGGGGAGCCAGCGGCGCCCCGGGGAAGGGCATCTGCGCCGGACGGCGTTCCGTCTCCGGGGCGTGCGGGGTCGGTCCGTCGCCGTTGAGGGCGCCATCCAGGGCGCCATCCAGGGCGAAGGCGGCGAGCCCGATCGCGGCGAGGCCGATCGCGGGGAGGACGGGGAGGGTCTGAGGAGCGGGACGCATGGGGGCAGCGCGGGCTGAGGCCGGCACCCAAAGGGTGCCACGACCGGGGCCGCTTGGACGCGCCCTTCGACCGTGGGGTTCACCGGCACTCGAATCTTCGTCTCGGTTCGGGTCGCCGGCTCAGGCCGTGGGGCTTGCTTCGGGCGCGACGGAGCCCCGTCAACGGGCCGCGAGGTCCGCCTCTGCGGCCAGGACACCGAAGGCCGGCCACTCGGGTCGGCGGGTCAGCTGGACGAGGCTCTCCTCGCCGTCGACCCCCGCGCCCAACCGGATCAGGTAACGGCTGAGGCCGTACTCGAGGGCGGCGTTGCGCTCCTTCCGGGCGAGCAGCGCTCCGGCCTTGAGCTCCCCGCGATAGAGCTGGATCAACTCCAGGTACGCGACGTTCTCGATGACGTCGGGGTAGCGACCGACGACCTCGAGGATGCTGCGCGCCTCCTCCTGGCGTCCGGCTCGGAGCAGGCTCACGTGGGCCCAGTGCATGGCCGCGACCCGGGAGTCGTCGTTGCCCGCCCAGCGCCGAGCACACTCGACCCAGAGGTCGGCCGCCGCGTTGAAGTCGCCGCGGGCGTAGTACGCGAGGGCGAGGTGATAGTCGATGTTGCCGTGGGTCGTGCTGCGTGGTTCGCCCTCGGGGCCCGGCGCTCCGTCGGGCTCGATCCGGTTGGTCGCTTCTGCGGCGAGGCGCCTGGCCTCGGTGAGGACCCCGATCGCGTCATCCAGGCGCCGCACGGTGATGAGCCGGTGCCCCAGGTGCCGGCGCAGGCGGTAGCTGTCGGGGTATTGCACGAGCGCCGCGAGGTACCAGCGGATGGCCTCGTCGTAGCGCCCGAGGTACCCGAGGCGCCGCCCGACCCAGATCGTCCGCTGCTCCGAGGGCGACTCTTCCAGGGCGAGCCGCGCCGACTCGAGGTCGAGCTCGAGCCGTCTCATGGTCGTGGGAGAGAGGGCGGGACGCTCCAGGGGCACGCCGAGCAGAGAGGTCGCCTCGACGGTGACCGGCGTGGTCGGGGAGCCCACGGGACCGGTGGCGCAGCCGAGCGTGAGGAGCAGGCACAGGGCGCCAGCGAACCGGGCGCAGAGGGTCCAGGCGGCCTGGGCGGGGCGGAGCGGAGCGGTGGGCATCGCCCCTTTGTAGCGACATTTAGCCGAGAAACCGGGTTGCGCTCGGGGAAGTCCGATGCATGAATATGCGCCCAAAGGTTCGGATTTATGCAGTCATCCATCTCCACAGCCGCCGAGCGGCGGGCCCTCGTGGTCGAGCTGATCGGCGACGGCCATGGCTCCAGCCAGCAGTCCCTCGTGGACGCCCTGGCCGCCCGGGGCGTCGAGATCACCCAGGCGACCCTCTCCCGCGACCTCCGGGAGCTTGGCGCCGTGAAGGGCGCGGCGGGCTACGTGGTCCCCGCCGCCTCGGCCAGCCCCCTGGTCGACGCCCTCGGCCGCTGGCTGGTGTCCGCGCGGGCGGCCCAGAACCTCGTGGTGCTGCGCACGCCTCCCGGCGGCGCGTCTCCCCTGGCCGTGGCTCTCGACGCCTCCGGGCGCACCGACATGCTCGGGACCATCGCGGGCGACGACACGATCCTGATCATCTGTCCCGCTAGCCGGGCAGCCCGTGACCTCGTGGCGGACTTCGATCGGCTGGCCCGGTCCGCGGGGGTGACGGCGTGACGCGCGTCGCCGTCGTCGGGGCCACCGGATACGCCGGGCGGGAGCTTCTCGAGCTGTGCAAGCGGCACCCCGGGATCGAGTCCATCACCGCCATGTCCGCGCGGGAGGGCGGCGACCCTGCGCCCCTGGACGCGCGGGCGCAGTGGACCCTCATGCCCCTGGATCTCGCGGCCCTCGGCCGCGACCACGACGTGGTGTTCACGTGCCTCCCGCACACCGTGGGCGTCCCCGTGGCGAAGGCCGCCCTGGACGGCCCGGCGGCCCCGCTCGTCGTGGACCTCTCCGCGGACCACCGCTTCTCGGACCCCGCAGAGTTCGAGCGGATCTACAGCGTGACCCACCCCGAGCCAGCGCTCTGCGACGCGGCACCCTACGGCCTCACCGAGCACGCGCGCGGGGATCTCGCCGGCGCGCGCCTCGTGGCGAACCCCGGCTGCTACCCCACGGCC
>CAJQPT010000116.1 GCA_905480285.1 uncultured bacterium | reverse complement strand
CATTGGCGCCCGGCTCCAGGCGGACCAGGCCGAGGCGGACAAGCGCGTGGCCCAGGCCCTCGCCGAGAAGCGGCGGGCCATGGCCGTCGCGGCGGAGCAGGAGTTCAAGGCCGGCGTGCAGGAGAACCGTGCCAAGGTCGTCGAGGCCGAGGCTCAGGTCCCCCTGGCCATGGCCGAGGCCCTCAAGTCCGGCAACCTCGGGGTCATGGACATGCTCCGCCTGAAGAACCTGGAGTCTGACACCACCATGCGCCGGAGCATCGGCGGCGAGGCTGGCGGAGGCTCGAACCCCACCTCGTGATGCTGTCGGTCCCTCGGTTCCTCGCCGCGCTCCCCGTTCAGGGGGGCGTCGGCTTTGACGTCGACAACCTCGTCGGCCTGGCCATCGTGTTCTTCGCGGTGATCTGGCCGGTCATTCGCGGCCTGTTGAACGTCGCGAAGTCCAACCGACAGGACTTCCAGGCGAGGTCCAAGCGCGGGGTGAACTCGAGTCAGGCGAGCTCGAGTCGGTCGAGCGCGCTGGAGGCCTTCCTTGAGGGACTCCGTGAGGAGGACGACGAGGAGACCCCGCGCGTGGACCGCGCCGCGGAGCGCGCCCTTAGGCGGAGCGAGGAGCGGGAAGAGGAGCTGCGTGCACAGCAGGCCCGGAGGGAGCGGGCCCAGCTGGAGCGGACACAGCTGGAGCGGACACAGCGGAAGCGCTCGCGGCAGGAGCGGCTGCGGGCGGCGCCCTCGGCTGACCCCTTCGAGTCTGCAGCTGACCGGCAGGAGGCCGCGGCGTCGTCAAGGGAGGTCCCCGAGGCGTCCGGAAGTGCCTTCGACGCGCCCTCGAGCGCCCGAGCCTCCAGCGCCCGAGCCTCCAGCGCCCGAGCCTCCAGCGCCCGAGCCTCCAGCGCCATGGAAGCGGTGGACGGCTTCGACGTCTCGATCAACGACGAGCTCGTTGAGGTCCCGAGTGAGGACGATCTGGAGGAGGGGAAGTTCGGGTTCTCCGCCGGCGCGGGCCGGGAGAGGTCCGAAAGGGAGCCGGATGAGGAGGGGCTGGAGGTCCTCGAGGGCGCCGGAGAGCGCGCTGCGTTCGCGCTGGACAAAGTGAAGCGGTCTCCCCTGGAGCGAGTCCAGGGTGGACGATCACCCTGGCAGTCCGCCATCCTCATGAAGGAGATCCTCGGCTCGCCGATCTCAGTCTCGCCCCACGACGACCAGCTGCTCTGAACCCTGACCATGGCACGACGCCCCGCACACTGGCTCATGAAGTCCGAGCCCGACGTGTACTCCTACGCGCAGCTGGAGGCCGCGCCCAAGCAGACAACGCTCTGGGACGGCGTCCGCAACTACCAGGCGCGGAACATGATGCGGGACGAGATGAAGGTGGGGGACCTGATCCTCTACTACCACTCCAACACCAAGCCGCCCGGCGTCGCCGGCGTCGCGCGGGTCGTGGGGGAGGGTTACCCGGACCCCACTCAGTTCGACCCCAACGACTCCCACTTCGACCCCAAGAGCCAGGAGGACAATCCCCGCTGGTTCGTGGTCGACATCAAGGCCGTGGCGCCCCTGCGGACTTACGTCTCGCTCGACGACATCAGGGCCAACGTCAAGCTGGCTGACATGGCCGTGGTGCAGCGTGGCCAGCGCCTCTCGGTGCAGCCAGTGGCGCCTGCGCACTTCCGCGAGGTGCTGCGAATGGGCGGCCTCAAGGGCGCTGACCTGTCCTGAGGGGCCAGGAAAGGGGGTCGAACGACCTGTCGATGGCGATAGGTCGAGATGGACTCAAGGTGTTTCTTGGCAGTCGCTTACGCGTCTTTGGCGTGATCGACGCACCCCCCTGGGGAGGTCCTGAGGGCGCTTCTCTCTTGATCCCGAGCGCCTTCTGTGTCCACCTGTGGCGGTCGGGAACGGCCCCAGGTGGCCTGCCCCCATGGTTCCAGCGCTTCACCTGGACTCCCTCTCCCGCTCCCGGGCATCCCTGCACGGAAGCCTTTCCCCCAAGCCCCAAATTCAACGATGAGCCAGAACTACGATCAGATGGTGGAGGCTATTTCGGCCTGCCGCGAGGACGTCGAGAAGGCCGAGGCCGGCAACAAGGCCGCCACCTCCCGCGTCCGCAAGTCGATGCAGGACATCAAGGCCCTTGCCCAAGAGCTCCGCAAGGAAATGCTCGAGCTCCGCGACTCGGGCGGCGCCCAGGGCTGAGCCTCAGCTCCTGGACTTCTGCAGGGAGCGCCCTCCGGTCCACGGAGCGGCGCTCCCTGCGTCATTGATGGGCATCTACCGACGGCCCCGCCGATGCCCGCTAGCGCCGACCAGCACCCGCCGGGCGTCGCACCACCACCACGGCCCCCGTGCGCCCTGCAGGTGCTGACGTCTCCAGGGTCTGCCGACCCGCATCGCGCGGCCGCCGGCGTCATCGCGGCTTGGCTCGGCTCGGCGGGCGGCTCGCCGAACGGGGTCGCGTCTCGGACGGACAGGCCGCTCGGCCGGTGGGGCGCCAGGGGAGACCGGATTGCCCGAGAAGACCGGATGGCCTGAGAGGAGAGGGACTAGGGCTCCTCGATGCCCTCAGGGAGGTTGAAGGCCTCGCCGTCGCGCTCCAGGGTCCACCGGCTGGTGACGTCTCGGCCGAGGTCGAGGGGTCGGAAGAGGTGAGGGAAGCGAGCGCCTCCCCTCGAGGTCTCGAACCGCACCGCGCTGGCGACGGTCTCCCGGTCCAGCTCCAGCAGCGCGACCCTCTGCGCGCCGACAAAGTGAGCCTCAAGGGTGCCCGCGAGCTGGCCGGAGAAGGAGAGGTGAACGAAGCCCTCGGTCTCGAGTGAGGGCACTGGCAGGGTGCCCTCGGTGGCCAGGCTCCCGGCGTCGGTGTCCGGGACGAGGTGGAAGAGTCGGCGCTCTCGGAGCGGCCGGTAGACCTCCAGGCACGTCCCGGGCTCCACGAGCCCGGTCTGCTCCGCGCGCCTGGCGAGGGTCTGAATGGCGCGGCGGCCCTGCTCTCCAAGGTCATGGGTCCAGTCGTTCACGTAGAGCTCAACGTGGCTCCACAGCACCTCGTCGGAGAGCTCTTGGGCGTACCGGCGCATGGACTCCAGCGTCGCCTCGGGCCTCGCCCGGGCGAGGGCCAGGGAGCGACGCAGGGCGTCCTGGACGGCCTCGACGGTGTCATCGGGGAGCGACCGCTGGGCGAAGATCCCGCCCAGGGGCAGCGGGGATCCGGTCGCCGACTCCCAGCGCGCACCCAGGTCCTCGACGAATCCGAGGCCCGACTCTGCATAGGTGAAGCGCCCCTCGTGGATGCAGACGCCGAGGTCGGCGTCGCCCTGCTCCAGAGCGGGCATGACGTCGCTGAAGATGACGTGCTCCGCCGCTGCCGCGTCGGGATAGAAGAGGCGGTAGAGGAGCGCGGCTGTGGTGTGCTCCCCGGGGCAAAGGACCCTGCTGGACGGGGTCGGGGTGAGGGGCTCGAGGCCGGCGCGGGCCAGCAGCAGGGGCCCATTACCGAACCCCAGCGCGGAGCCGGTGGGGAGGGCAAGGAGCTCTCCAGCCATCCTGAGCGCGAGGTGGTAGCTAGCCTTCGCGACGTCGAAGGCCGGAGCGGCTCCAGGATCCAGGAGCCGCTGGTTGAGCTCCTGGACGTCGAGCAGCTCGATCTCGAGGCGGTGGCCCTCGACCTCGACCTCCCCGCTCAGCAGGCCGTGGAAGAGGAACGTGTCGTTCGGGCAGGTGGAGATCCCGAGCCGGAGGTCGGGGGCGCTCACGGCCTCCCTCCAGCGACCATCGCCCGGGCGTGGACCGCCGCTGCCTCAAGGGCCGGCTCGATCTGCCAGCGGTCCTTGTCCCGGTCGCCGGCCACGTTGGAGATGCCCCGCACCGCGCGCAGGGGGACGCCAGCCATCCGGGCGGCGAGCGCCGCACCGAACGTCTCCATGTCCTCTGCGACGGCCCCCCGGAAGCGCTCGAGGCGCCGGGCCGCCTCGGAGGGGCTCCCGGAGGCCGCGCAGACAGACAGCAGCAGGGGCCCCTCGGCCGGCAGCTGGAGGTGCTCGTGGACCTCGCCCTCGGCGTCTTGCCACTGGGGGAAGCCGAGGGCCGAGGGGAGCAGGAGCCCGGCGTCTTGCCCCGCCCCGGCCCCGACCCCGTCCAGGGCGACCGCGCCGAACTCGGCCGCCTCGCCCACCTGAGGCCCGCTCTCGAGGCCCCCGGCGAGGCCCCCGGCGATACCCAGGAGGAGCAGCTGTTCTGGGTGGAGGCGGGCGATGAGCGCCGAGGTCCGGGCGGCGGCCGCCACGGGGCCGAAGCCGATGACCTGGACCCCGGGCCCTCCCTGGCCCTCGAAGAGGTCCGGTGCGACGCGCTCCAGGATGGACCGCTCGAGCTCCGTGGGGACGCAGAGCAGGGTGCCGCCTGCGCTGGAAGGTTGACTGACCATGGCAAGAACCTGCGTCGGGAGCGGCCCGGGCTCCACCCTGGAGGTGCCGAATCCTGGGTCCTGAGAATTTTGGCCCCGCCCGGGAGGGGCTGGACGGATGTTCCGGCGATGGCGCGCATCGATCCAGAGAGGGCCCGCTCACTTGCGGGGGTCCTGATGATCGCCCTCGGGGCCGGCATGAACGCCTCCTGCGGCAGCGGGGGAGGCTCGACTGCACCTGCGGTCACCGGGGTCGACCTGGTCGCCCTGGGGGTGACGCCAAGCGCGTGGTCCCTTGAGGCGGGCTCTTTCGTCGTGGTCACCGCCGAGGTGGCCAATGAGGGCGCGTTTGCCTCCGCGGCCTTCGAGGTCGGGGTGTATCTCTCGGCGGATACGCAGCGTGACGCGCAGGACCCGCGGCTCCTCTCCTGGAGCCTGGCCACCCTGCCTGCGGGCGACACCTTCTCCGCTTCTGAGAGCCTGCAGATCCCCGTCACCACGCCGGCGGGGGACTACTACCTGCTCTGCGTCGCCGATGACCAGGGGGCGTTCCTCGAGGAGGCCGAAGCGAACAACGTTGTGGCCTCCACGGCCACGCTCCTGATCCAGGAGGCCGAGCGCCCCGACCTCGTCATGGAGTCGGTCAACTTCGGCGCGGTGGAGGTGCAGGCCGGCCAGTCGATCCTCGTCGATGACGCCGTGCGGAACGTCGGCGTTGAGACCAGCGGCGCATTCCGCGTGGGGATCTACCTGTCCGACGACGCCCTGATCACCCCGAGCGACGTCCTCATCGGACAGCGGCAGGTGTTGGACCTCGAGGTCGGGGTACTGGACCAGGCGAGCGGCTCGCTCACGGTCCCCCCCTTCGTCATGGCGGGGAGCTACTTCGTGGGGGCCGTCGCGGATGACCTCGGGGCCATCATCGAGATGGACGAGCTCAACAATGAACTCGCCGCCCCCGGGACGATCGCCGTGACCTCCGCGCCCGCCCCTGACCTCGCGGCGGCCTCGATCAGCTTCACCCCACCCTCGGTCGAGGGTGGGCAGTCCATCGTGGTGGACGAGTCGATCTTGAATCAGGGCCTCGCCGCGGCGCCCCTGTTCCAGATCGGCGTCTACCTCTCCGAGGACTCGACCATCGACCCGGCGACGGACCTCTTGATCGGCACTCGGACCGAGAGCCTGCTCCCCGTGGGCAGCCTCTCCAGCTCCGGCCCGACGTCCATCCCCGTCCCCGCGTCCACGCCGCCAGGGGAGTACTTCGTCGGCGTCTACGCGGACAGCTCGGAGCTCCTCGTCGAGCTGGACGAGGGGAACAACGGGCTCATCGGCGTGGGCCGTCTCACGGTCTCGTCGCCGCCGCTCTCGGATCTGGTGGCCAGCCAGTTCAGCTTCTCGCCTTCGGCGGTGCAGTCGGGCACCGGAGCCTCCGTCAACGTCGAGGATGAGGTCACGAACCTCGGGCTCGCGACGAGCTCGACGGTGCGGGTCTCGGTCTACCTGTCCAGCGACGCTGCGATCACGACCAACGACGTGCTCCTCGGCTTTCACGAGCTCTCTCCCCTGAGCGTCGGGGTCGGCTCGTCGAGGTCGCTGAGCATGCCGGTCCCCGGGGGCATCGCCCCGGGCTCCTACCGGGTCGGGCTCTGGGTGGACGACCTCAACACCGAACCCGAGCTCAACGAGGGCAACAACCTCCTCGTGGCGGGCGGCCTCCTCGATGTCCTGGAGGGCGGGATCGCCGCGCCGAACCTCGTCACCGAGCTGATGGACCCGGCGGTTTCGACGGCGGAGCCCGGCGAGCCGTTCCAGGTCGTGTCGCGCGTGGCGAACAGCGGCGACGCCTCCTGCGGCGCGTTCAGGATCGGGATCTACCTCTCGACCGATGAGACCATCACCAGCAGCGACACGCTGCTCGGTGACCGGCTCGTCCCGTTCGGCCTCGGCTCGTCCTTCTCGACCGTCGCGAGCGCGCCGGTCACGGTCCCGCTGGGCACCCCGGAGGGGGAGTACACGATCGGCGCCCTCGCGGACTGGCAGGACATCGTCTCCGAGTCCGATGAGACGGACAACGGCCTCAACGCCGCGGGCATCTTCCGCGTGCGGATCCCACCGCCCCCCGCGCCGGATCTGGTGGCCTCGGACGTCGACGTGATCGACGAGTCGCCGTTCACAACCGGTGAGGTGATCCGCGTGGGGCACACCGTCACCAACTCCGGCGAGCTCGACGCCGGCTCCTTCAGGGTCGGCATCTACCTCTCCGAGGACGAGGTCATCGACCCTCTCGAGGACACGCTGCTCGGCACCCGCGTGCTCTCCAGCCTCAGCATCGGCAGCAGCAGCGCGGCCAATACCACCGTCCAACTCCCGCCCAATGTGGCGCTGACGGCCTGGCGCATCGGCGTGCTCGTGGATGACCTCGAGGCCCAGGCGGAGAGCGACGAGGGGAACAACAGCGCTGTCGATCCAGAAGCCCACGTCATTCAGTGATGCCATGAACCGATCCATCGACCGCTCCTCACCGCTCCGCCGCCCCCTCGTGGTCGCCGCCGCGATCGTGGTGGCCGTCGCGGCTGGGGCCGAGGAGCTCACCAGCCGGGGCGACTTCGGTGCGCCGCCCGCCGCGGTTCACGATGAGGGAGCCCTGCCCGCCGCGCTGCGAGCGCTGAGCCGCCATGACCGCGTCCCGTCGGAGCCCGGCGGCTATGTGGACGTGTGGGGGCCCCTCGCCCCGTGGGAGGTGCGGCTCCTCGAGGGGCGAGGCACGCCCCGAACCGGGCGCTGAATACCCCGTGACGCCGGCCGGCGCGGGCCGCAGAATCGCCGCCATGAATGGCGAGGGAGTTCATGGCGGGGCCCGAGATCCGAGGGTGCTTGAGGCACTCCGTGGAGTCTTCGGGATCGAGGACTATCGCGGCCCCCAGGAGCGCGCCATCGACGCGGTGCTCGCGGGGCGAGATGTGCTCCTGACGATGCCCACCGGGGGCGGTAAGTCGCTGGTGTATCAGCTGCCCGCGGTCGTGGCGGAGGGGCTGACCCTGGTGGTCAGTCCGCTGATCGCGCTCATGAAGGACCAGGTGGACGCGCTCCGGGCCCGGGGAATTCGAGCCACCTTCGTGAACTCCTCGATCAGCGCCGCGGAGCGCGCCCGGCGACTCGAGGCTGCTGTGGCGGGGGACCTGGACCTCCTGTATGTCACCCCCGAGCGCTTCCGTCAGCCCGACTTTGCGGGGAGGCTCCGCGAGCTCCCCGTGCGCCGGCTCGCGGTGGACGAGGCCCACTGCATCAGCCAATGGGGGCACGACTTTCGGCCCGACTTCTCCCGGCTCGGAGAGTACCGCCGGCGCCTTGGCGGGGTCCCGACGATCGCGCTGACGGCGACCGCGACTCCGGCCGTGGCTGAGGACATCGTCCTTCGCCTGGACCTCGAGGACCCCCTCGTCCTGCGCACGGGGATCGAGCGCGAGAACCTCTTCATGGCCGTGACCGAGGTGACGAGCGAGGAGGAGAAGGTGGACGTCTTGGTGGAGCGTCTCCGGGCCATCGATGGGCCAGGCATCGTCTACGGGGCGCTCATCAAGGACCTCGAGCGGATCCACGGCGAGCTGCGGCGGCGCGGCGTCGAGACGCTCGTGTATCACGGCAAGCTCTCGGCGGAGGAGCGGCGGGGGATGCAGGAGCGCTTCATGGGGTCGTCGGAGCTGGTGGTCCTCGCCACGAACGCCTTCGGGATGGGCATCGACAAGGCGGACATCCGGTTCGTGATCCACACTCAGATGCCGCGCACCCTGGAGGCGTGGACCCAGGAGGTGGGGCGGGCCGGCCGTGACGGCGCGCCCGCCTGGTGCGAGCTGCTCTACTTCCCCGAGGATATCGCCATCCAGGACACCTTCGTGCGCTGGGCGAACCCGACCCTGGAGTATGTGGTGATGGTCTACGAGACCCTCGCGGGATGGGGGGAGCGGGTGCAGCTCAAGGATGAGGCCGACCTGCGGGCAGAGCTGCTCGTGAAGGAGCGGCGGGACAACCGCGTGGGGATCGCCCTGCGTTGGCTTGAGGTGCTCGGCGTGACGTCGGGGTCCTTCGAGAACCACGACCTCGGGGTGCGCCGCCCGCTGGACCCCGACGAGCTCCCGGTCTTCCTGGCCACGGGCGAGAAGCTGCAGGACGACCTTCGAGCCCTGCTCTCCATGGTCGAGTTCGCCAAGAACGAGGCGCGGCCCCGCAGGGAGCTCCTCGCAGAGCACTTCGGGCTCGAGGACCAGGTCGGGCGCGGCTGCGATAACACCGAGGACGCCGCGGCGTGGCGCGCGACGCACCTGACCGAGCGGGCGCAGGCGCCGCCGGCGCCCGCCGCATCCGTGCCGCTCGCGGCCGACCCCGACGCGCCCTTCGCCCGCGGAGACTGGGTGGAGATCGACGGCCGACACCTGGGGCAGGTGGTCAAGGTCGAGGGCGAGGGCCGGCGCACTCGCCTCGTGGTGGAGAGCGCCGGGGACTTCCGGCGGCGGACGGTCGACCCGCGGCGCCGGCAGGTGCGGAAGATCTGAGCGGCGCCGAGGCGCCTCAGCAGGTCCCCGCCAGGGGCACCCGCTGCAGGGTCATGGGCAGCTCGGTGGAGACGTCGAAGCGCGCGGCGGTCTCCACGCCGGCCCGCGCGAGGGCCTCGGCGTCCGCGGCGGTCGCGCTGGCGACGCTCATGGCGCCGAGGGCGAACTCTGCGCCAGAGCCGAAGGCGTAGAACGAGCGGAACTCCTGGACGGAGCGCTGGGGGTAGGCGCCGAAGATACCCCCCGGCGAGGCGATGATCATCTCCATGCGCATAGACTCGTAGTCGTCCTGGCTGTCCTCTTTGCCGAGGACGAAGTAGTCATCCCGGAGGGAACGCTGAAGCTGCGTCAAGAAGTCGAAGATCTGGTCCGTGTTCCTGAGCTGCGGCACTTCCTTCAGGGCCCGGAGGTGGTGCCCGAGGATCAGCTGCGCCGAGGCCGGCCCGGTGGGAGCGACCCATGCCTCGCCCACCTGGACGAGCTTGTCGCTGGACGCGACGAGGTCCGCCGGCTCCTTGAGGTCACCGTAGGTGGCGAGGGTGTCCGCGGCGATGCACGCGACTCCGTTCTTCTTGGTGACGACGACGGTGGTCATGGGGTCCTGAGGGTCCGAGGTGGAGCGGCGAGGGCCGAGCGCCGGGGAGGCGCGGCCGGGGCGGACCATAGCGCAGGTGGCCGGGGTTCGGCGAGGATCCGCTCTCGTTCGCGGGCGCTCCTGCGCCGTACGGCGCGCTCCATGTGGGCCGGCGGTATGTGGGGCGGCGCTCTCGCAGGGGCCGCGCTCCTCGCGGCTTGCGCGGCGTCGGACCCCACGCGAGAGGTGGCGGCGGAAGCTCCGACGCCGCCCTGGCAGGAGCTCTTCGACGGGCGTGACCTGTCCTCGTGGAAGACCGGCGTCTTCGGCGAGTTCCCGGAGTTCGACCGCGTAGAGGACGGCGTGGTCATCCCCCAGGGCGTCCCGCTCGCGGGGCTGACCTACCAGGGCGAGCCGCCTACGCCGCCCTTCGAGGCGGAGTTTGAGGTGACCAAGGAGTACGGCGCGGACTTCTTCTTCTCGGTGACCTTCCCGGTGCGTGGCGAGCACTTGACGCTCGTGTTGGGCGGTTGGGGGGGGGTGGTCTGCGGGCTCTCCTGCCTGGACGGTGAGGACGCCTCGGGCAACGAGACCCGAACGCTCCGCGTCTTCCCCGACGGTACGCGCTATCGGATCTCAATGGTGGTGACGGACGAGCGGGTCCGGGTAGACCTGGACGGGGAGGGCTTGATCGACGCGGACCTGCGCGGACGCGAGCTCGAACTGCGTCCCGAAGTTGACCCCTCCGTCCCGTTCGGGGTCGCGTCCTTCGCCACTCAGACCATCCTGCACCGCGTGAGAGTGCGACAGCTGGGTCCCGGCGGTTTCGGCCCTTGACGGCCCTGACGGGTCGGGGCGACGATTAGATCATGTCCTTCACCCCGATCCGCGCTGCCCTCCTCGCGTTCCTCGCTCTCTTCCTCGCGTCGCCCGCCAAGGCGACCTGGTCGATCGTGGTCATCAATCGTGTGACCGGTGAGCTCGCGGTGGCGACGTCCACCTGTATCGCCGGCTTCGACATCGCGACGGCGGTCCCGGTCATCCGTGTCGGCTACGCGGCGGGCGCCGCGCAGTCGTTCGTGATCTCGCAGGCCACCAACCGGCGGCGGATCTTCCGCAATTCGCTCCGGGGCGCCACGCCCCAGCAGCTCCTCGACCTGATCGAGGCCAGCGACGGCGGCTTCCAGAATCGCCAGTTCGGGATCGTGGCCTTCGCGGGATCTCCGGTCACGCACACGGGCAGCTCGAACGGCGACTTCGCGGACGGGCTGACGGGGTCCTTCGGTCCCTACGAGTATGCGATCCAGGGGAACGTGCTCACGGGCGCCAACGTGGTGCTCGACTGTGAGGCGGCCTTCCTCGCCACGAACGGCGACCTCGGAGAGCGCATGGTGGCGGCCATGGAGGCGGCGCGCGACGCGGGCGGAGACGGGCGCTGCTCCTGCGCGCCAGGGACGCCCACGGGCTGCGGCTCCCCGCCGCCGAGCTTCACGTACGCCTCCTACAACGCCTTCATGGCGATCGCGCGGCTGGGAGATACCGACGCGCCGTGCCTGGGGACCACCGGTTGCGCCGCCGGAGATTACTACCTGCGCATCACCTACGCGGGCGGCCCCAACGGCCAGGAGCCGATCGCGCGACTGCGCCAGGAGTACGACGCCTGGCGGGCGGGTCAGGTGGCGCGGCCGGACCACGTGCTGAGCGAGTTGACCTCCTCGGTCCCGCGCCTGCAGGCCGACGGGCAGACGTCGAGCCGGGTGGAGATCCGCCTCCGGGACATCGACGGGAACCCCCTCGCCATGGGCGGTCAGACGGTGACGGTGACGAGGGCCTCAGGGCCGAACGTCGCCCAGGCCGCCAACGTGGTGGACAACGGCGACGGGACCCACAGCCTGGATCTCGTGGCCACGCTGAACCAGGGAGTGGGGACGTATCACGTCACCGTGGACGATGGCATCCGGCCCGTGCAACTCTACCCCGTGCTCGTGATCGAGTCCGCCGCCCCCGCACAGGTCCACATCGGCCAGGCCGAGCTCTCGGCCGCCGACGGGACCCCGCTGCCGATCATCATTGACCGCGGCGCCGCTGATGGCGGCGCCTCGTATCGCGTGCTCGCCTCGCTGTCCGGGACTCAGCCGGGATCGGTCCTGGGAGGCGTGAACGTGCCGCTCAACCCTGATCGGATCTTCAGCTTCACGGCGGGCTGGCCTGGCGGCGCCCCCTTCACCGGGAACGCGGGTGTCCTGGATCAAGACGGTCGAGGCGAGGCGGTCCTCGACCTGCTCCCTGGGGCGCTGGTGCCCTTCGTCGGCTCCACGCTGTCCTTCAGCGCGGTGATCGGCGGGCAGGCGGCCACTCCTGCGGCGTCCATCCTGGTCGGGCCCTGAGTTTGCCCCCGAGTCTGCCCCCGAGGCTGGCCCAGAGGCTGCCCCGGAGGCTGTCTCAGGGGCCGTCTCAGAGGTTGCCTCTGCGGCGGTCTCCGGGGTTCCTCCCGGATCCGGGGCCCCGATCGCCGGGCGGTGCTAGGGTCGAGCCATGCCCCGAGCACTCCTTCGTCTCGCGATCGTCGGGCTCCTCTCGCTGGCCCTGGTGGACCGCGCGGCGGCCACCTGGTCCATTGTCGCCCTCAACCGGGCCACGGGAGAGGTCGGGGTGCTCGTCTCGACCTGCATCAGCAACTTCGACGCCGGGCAGCGGCTGCCGGTGATCCGGGTGGGGGTCGCGGCCGGCGTGACCCAGGGCTTCTGGCAGAGCAACGCGGTGAATCGGCGTCGCATCTACAGGAACTCGCAGCGGGGGGCCACGGGGCAGCAGCTCCTCGACCTCATCGAGGTGCTCGACGGTGGCTTCGAGAACCGGACCATCGGGATCGTCGCCTTCGCCGGACCGCCGGCCTCCCACACGGGGAGCAACGGCGGCCCCTACCTCGGCAAGCGCGTCGGGGTGATTGGCGACTTTGAGTATGCGATCCAGGGCGGAGGTCTCAGCGGCGCCAACGTGCTCGATGTCTGCGAGGCGGTCTTCATCAGCACGGCTGGAGATCTGGGCCAGCGTATGCTCGCCGCCATGGAGGCGTCGAGGGATGCGGGCGGCGACGGCCGGTGCTCCTGCGATACGGTGCAGCCCACCAGCTGTGGCTCGCCTCCGCCGAGCTTCACGCACGCGTCGTACTGCGCGTTCATGGCGGTCGCTCGCCCGGGCGACACCGACGCTCCCTGTCTCGGGTCCACCGGGTGTGTGGCGGGGGACTACTACCTGCGCTTCAACTACTCGGGGACCCCGAGCTCCCAGGAGCCGATGGCTCGGCTACGCGCCGAGTACGACGCCTGGCGAGCGGGTCAGGTGACGCGGCCAGACCACGTGCTGAGCGAGGTGAGCTCCTCGGTCCCGCGCCTCCAGGCGGATGGGCAGACGTCGAGCCGGGTGGAGCTCCGCCTCCGTGACATCGACGGGACCCCCCTCGCCATGGGGGGGCAGTCGGTGACGGTGACCCGGGCCTCCGGACCGAACGTGGCCCAGGCGGCCAACGTGGTGGACCACGGCGATGGGACCCACAGCTTCGACCTCGTGGCCACCCTGACCGAGGGGATCGGGACCTACCACGTCACCGTGGACGATGGGGTCCGGCCGGTGCAGCTCTACCCTGCGCTCACCGTGGAGTCAGCGGCGCCGGCGGAGCTGCACATCGGCGAGGCGATCCTCTCTGCCAGCGCCGGGACGCCGCTGCCGCTGGTCCTCAACCGCGGCGCGTCCGACAGCGGGGCCTCCTACCGTGTGCTCGCGTCGCTCTCCGGCACGCAGCCCGGGACGGCCTTGGGGGGCGTCCACGTCGCGCTCAACCGCGACCGACTGTTCAACTTCACGGCGGGGTGGTCGGGCGGGGACCCGTTCATCGGGAACGCCGGGGTGCTCGACGCGGACGGTCGCGCCGCGGCGCGTCTTGACCTCGCAGCGGGGGTCCTGGTGCCGTTCGTGGGGTCCACCATGGCCTTCAGCGCGGTGATCGGCGGCCAGTCCGCGACCCCCGTGGCGTCGATCTTGATCCGCCCATAGCTCGGCTCGGAGGACCGTGAGGCCGGAGGCGACGCCGCGCCGAGCCCGCCTGCGGGCCCCGCCTCCGGTTGGTGAGCGCCCCAGCCGCGTTCAGCACGCAGCCGCGTTCAGCACGCAGCCGCGTTCAGCACGCAGCCGCAATCAGCACGCAGCCGCAATCAGCACGCAGCCGCAATCAGCACGCAGCCGCGTTCAGCTCGCAGCCACGTTCAGCACGCAGCCGCGTTCAGCACGCAGCCGCGTTCAGCACGCAGTCGGGTTCAGCACGCAGTCGGGTTCAGCACGCAGTCGGGTTCAGCATGCAGTCGGGCTCCGGACGCAGCCGAGGTCTGAGCGCAGCGGAGCGGGCATCGCCTGGCGAGCCCTAGATGTGGTGCACCGGGCCGGTGCCCGCCGCGGCCGCGAGGAGCGTACGCCGCACATAGACGGGCACCATCTCCCGGCGGTACGCCGCGTCGCCGGGGATGTTGTCCATGGGCTTGGCTTGCTTGTAGGCGAGGTCCCCGACAGCGGCGGCGGCGTGCTCGAAGCCCGGGGTCCCGACCTTCTGGCCGACCAGCGCGTCAGCGG
>CAJQPT010000115.1 GCA_905480285.1 uncultured bacterium | reverse complement strand
CGAGCGGGTGATGGCCTGACGGATCCACCACGTGGCGTAGGTCGAGAACTTGTAGCCCCGTCGGTACTCGTACTTCTCGACGGCCTTCATGAGGCCGGTGTTGCCCTCCTGAATGAGGTCGAGGAAGGAGAGCCCGCGGTTGCGGTACTTCTTCGCGATGGAGACCACGAGGCGCAGGTTGCCGCTGGAGAGCAGGCGCTTGGCCTCCTCGTACTCCGCGTAGTGGAAGCGGGCCAGGTTGGCTCGCCGCTTGAGGCCCGACATCGGCTCGAGGGCCGTGAGCTCGATGTCGTGGAGGCGTTCGCGAAGCTCGCGGGCGCCCTCCGCGTCCTCTTTGCCGGCCTTCTCGAACTGCTCGAGCTTGCGCTCGACGGAGCGAAGGTCGCGCTCGTGCTCCTCGAGCACCTCGATGTAGGGGCGCACCTTCTTGATCTGGAGGTGGCACTCCTCGATGAGGATGATGAGCTTGCGGCGGGTGCGCTGGAACTGCTTCAGGGCGGCCGAGCGCTCCTCCTCGGAGAGCTTGCCGAGCATCAGCACCTTGTACTCCTCGCGGCTCTGCGCCATCAGGCGCTCGATCGTGGCCACGTTCAGGGGCAGGCGCTTCGCGAGGCGCGGCTTGCCGAGCGTCTCGACGATCTTGGGGTCGTCGTCGGGCTTGGGGTTGGGATTGACCTTGAGCGTCCGGTCGAAGGCGAGGTTGCCGGCCTGGACCTCGTGGAGGGTCGCGAGCGACACGTCCATGCACACGCCCGAGCCCATGCAGTACTTGCGGAAGCGCTTGCGCGTCACCTCGATGCGCTTGGCGAGGCGGATCTCCTCGGGTCGCGTCAGCAGAGGGATCTCCCCCATCTGCGTCAGGTACATACGGACCGGGTCGTCGATCTTCTCGGCGACGCTGACCTTGCCAGCGTCCTGGAGCGCCTTGGCAGCCACGGCTGCCACCGACGCCTTGGCGTCCGTGGCCGTCTTCACCGTGACGTCGCTGCTGACCTCGGTGTCGTTGTCGTCAACGACGTCGATGCCTGCGTCCTCGAGGCCGATGAACACCTGGTCCATCTTGTCGGGGGGGAGGAACTGGTCCTCCATGAGCTTGGACATCTCGGCGTAGGTGAGGAAGCCCTTGGGGCGGCCCTCATCAACGAGGAGCTTGATCGTCTGTCCGACGGAATCTGTCATGGTGCTTGGTGATGGACGTCGAGCGACTTCGGCAGCAGGAAGGGCTCGACGGGCTCGAAAGATGAACGACCGACGCACGACGGGCGGCGACGCGGGGCGTCGTGCCGTTGGAGGCTTCGGGTCGCTGAGCTTCGATGAACCGGACCTGACTCACACGTGGACCGGCGCGCCCGTGGATGCGCAGCTCGGGTCGAAGACGTGGATCGACGGATCAGGAGGGGTTGATCGAGGCTCTGGGACGGGGAGTGAGAACGGGGAAGGGGCAGTGTCAGGCCGGGGGAGGGTTCTGGCTCAGGATCTGGTAGCGCTGTGACACCTGCTCGAGGTATCCCGCCGACACGGGGTCTGCGGGAGCGAGGGTGTGGAGGGCGCGGCCCAGAGCCTGAAGGCGCAGCAAGTTGGCCTGGTGTTCCTGTGGGGAGTCTAAATGTACCTCGCTTTGACCGACAAGCGCTGGAACGGGGTCATTCCGGGGGTCTGCGCCGCCTTTTCGGAGCTCGAGGAGCCGGGCGAAGAGGGTATCGAGGTAGGCCTTTGCAATCTCGTCGTGCTCTGCGAGGGGCTCTAGAGCCTGAAGGAGGGCGTTCAGGCGGGTGTCCTCCACCTTGCGCTGGTGCTGCTCGAGGTAGGCGACGGCCCGGTCAAAGAGGTTCTGGGCGGAGTCGGCCTTGCGGGCTTCCTCCCGGATCGGGAGGACCCTGTCGCGGCCTGCGGGGTCCTGGACGGAGTTGAGGAAGAGGGAGACCGTGATATCCGCGTCCTCGTTGTCCCACAGGTCCACGAGGATCTGAAAAAGTGAGGCGAGGACCGGATCTGGGCAGCCCTGGATGTGAGGTCGGAGTCGGGGGACGAGGCTGGCTTCTGCCAGCGCCGCCCCCAGCAGTGCCTCATAGGCCCGGACCACGCGGAGATCGAGCGGTGGAGCCGGAGGAATTTGCGACGCTCCGCCGCGCCCGACCGCCGAGCCAGCTCCCAGGCCGGCGCCAGGGCCGTCGCTGGAGCCCCCTGCGGGGCCGCCGGGGAGCCCACCACCTGCGGATCCGAAGGAGCCCGATGGGGCTCGGCCGTCGCCCTGGGAGCCCCCCACAGGACGGCCGCGGCCCCTACGACGGTCCTTGATGAGCCTCAGCTGCTCCCGCAGCGTGTCGAGGGGGAGCTTCAGGCGGCCGGCCATCTCGTCGGCGGCGGCGTCGATCTCCACCGGGCTGGGCAGCCGCAGCAGCAGCTCCAGCGCACGGTCCACCTCCTGGGCGAAGGGTCGCGGGCCCTCGGGCCGGCGGGCCTCCACGCACTCCACCACGAAGTCGAGCCAGGAGAGGCCGGTCTCAAGGCGCGCGGTAAAGGCCGCCACGCCGCCGTCTCCCATGAGCACATCCGCCGGGTCGACGCCGTCCGGCATGGGGACGACCTCGAGCTTGATCTGGAGGGGCAGGAGCCCCTCGAGCCCGCGCCAGGCCGCCCGCCGGCCGGCCTCGTCTCCGTCAAAGACCAGGCTCACCCGGCGCGTCCCGGCGCGGCGAACGAGCGCCGCGTGCATCTCGGTCGTGGCCGTCCCCAGGACCGCCGCCACGTTGGGAAGCCCCGCGGCGTGCGCGGCAATCACGTCCGTATAGCCCTCCACCAACACGAGGTGCCCGCGGGCGCGGACGTGCTCCAGCGCTCGATCGAGGGCATAGATCACCTGCCCCTTGTGGAAGTAGCGCGTCTCGCTCGTGTTGACGTACTTGGGGCCGTCATCGTCCCCCACCACCCGTCCGCCGAACCCGATGGCCACGCCGCGCTGATCGCGAATGGGGATCATCAGGCGACCGCGGAAGAAGGCGTAGAGCTCGCCGTTGCCGTCCCGGCGCCGAGCCAGCCCGACGTCCACCAGGGCGTCCGCCGGGATCTTCTCGGCCTCTGCAGCCTTGAGGAACCGCCGGCCGTTGCGGGGCGACCAGCCGAGCCCGAAGGCCTCGATGGCGTTCTCCTCGAAGCTCCGGCTGGCGAGGTACCGCCGCGCCTCGCGCCCCTCCTCGCGGCGGAGCTCCGCCTGGAAGTACGCGGCGGCGAAGCTGAGGGCCGCGAGCCCGGGGTCGTTCTCCTTGGTCCGCCGCGCCTTGCGCCGAGGCAGCTCAACGCCCGTCTGCGCCGCGAGCAGCTCCATGGCGTCCATGAACGTCATGTTCCCGCGCTCCTGGACGAACTTGATGACATCCCCACCCTTGCGGCAGGCGCCGAAGCAATACCAGGTCCCCTCTCGAACATCGACCTTGAACGAGGGCGTCCGCTCCTCATGGAACGGGCAGCAGGCCCAGTGATCCCGGCCCTTCTGCTTGAGCTCTGCGGTCTCCCCGACGATGGCCTCGATGGGCGCTCGGAGCTTGATCTCTTCGATCGCGCGGCGGAAGTCAGGGTCGAAGCTCAAGGCAGTAGCCCGCGCGAGGGCGGGGCCCGGCAACTATACGTCGGCCCGAGCTTCCCGCTCCAGCGCCCGCAGCTCAGGAAGCGAGAGGGTCTCGGCACGGCGGAGGGGATCCAGGTCCAACGCCTCGAGGCTACGGGTCGCCTGAGCGCCTCCCACGAGGTCCGAGAGGACCCGGCGCAGGCTCTTGCGGCGCCGCTGCATGAGGTCCCGGAAGAACTGCATGCGGCGGGCCCGCTCCTCGGGGGCGGCGAGGTCGCCGCGGAGGTCTGCCAGGAACACCGCGCTGTCCACCTTGGGGCGGGGCCAGAACAGCTGGGGAGGCACAAAGCGCCCCAGGGTCACCTCGTACGACTCCTGGAAGGCCGCCGAGAGCGGCCCCCAGGTGGCGTCGCCAGGGGCGCTTGCGAGGCGCTCCGCGACCTCCTTCTGGACGAGGCAGGCGACCCGGGAGGGAGGATTCTGGAGCTGAGCGACGGTGGCCAGGAAGGGGCCCGAGATGGAATAGGGCAGGTTCGCGCAGAGGGTCCACTCGCCCGCTGCCGGCAGCCGCTCCAGCACCTCCGGGGCGAGGCTGGACTTGCTCGCGAGAACATCCGCCTCGATCACCTCCGCGTCCGGGTAGGGCTGGAGGAAGTCCCGCGCGATGGGCGCGAGGCGCGGATCGATCTCGACACACAGCAGCCGGGCCCCGGCGTGGGCCAGGTGGACCGAGAGGAATCCACACCCGGGGCCGACCTCGAGGGTGAAGTGCCCCGCGGTGACGCCCGAGTCGGACGCGATGGCCCGGGCCATGTTGTCGTCGAGCAGGAAGTTCTGCCCGAGGCGGCGGGAGGGGTGGAACCCTGCGCGCTCCAGAGCGCCCTTGAAGTCTGCCCAGGGCGGGCGATCCGGTCGATCCGTGGCGCTCAACGCGGGAGCCCCCCATCGCGGTCGGGCAAGTCCAGGCCGCCGCCCCCCGTGGCCTCTCGTCCCCGGCCGGCGCCCTCCAGCAAGGCCTCCACCCAGGAGCTCTCCGGCGCGGCGGCGCGAGCCGCCTCCAGCGCGTCCACGGACCGAGAGCCCCAGCGCGCGCCCACGGCGACGACCCGAGCGCGCGCCGCCTGGGGGAGCCCGTTCCCAGGATCCTCGAGCGACACCAGGAACGGGATCGCCTCCATCACGCAGCGCATGCCGAGGTCAGCGCCCCGGTGCCCCGTCGTCCTCCCCATGGCGAGCGCGACCCCATCCCGCGTGAAGAGCACCTTCTCCGGCGTCGAGAAGCTCCCCCCGAGGATCCATGCGGGCGCACCTGAGCCGCCTCCCACAGGCCAGGCATCCGCATCGATGGTCTTCCAGCCCGACAGCGGCGGCGGCGGTTCTGTCCACTCCCAGACGTTGCCGAGGAGGTCGAAGATCCCCGTGTCGGGTGTCTGTCCGCTCTCGAAGGCCCCCACGGGCGTTGGCCGCACCAGGCCCAGTTCCAGCGTATTGGCGAGGCCGCGCTGCTGCCGGCCCGCCGGGAAGCGACGCGAGCGAGGCCCGGCGGCGCACCACAGCCACTCCTCGAACGTGGGGAGGCGCATGCCCCGCAGGCGAGCCGCCTGGCGGGCCTCATCGAGGTTCATCCCCACGGCAGGCGCCTGGAGAATCCAGGCCTCGGGCGGGGCGGCCCCCACCTGCCGTCCCACGAAGGACGCGAAGTTCTCCGGACGAGGGTCGTCCTCGCCGAAGAGCCCGGTCCAGATCGACTCGGTCACCTCGAAGCGGTCCACGACCAGATCGACGTCCGCACCGACGTCGATGTCGAGCGCGGTCCGCCCGCTGGGCACGAAGGCCAGGCTCTCGAGCGTCTCGATCACCCCCGCGGTCCCCGCGTCCAGCGCGCCCTCTCTTCCCCACGGCCCGCACGCCGAGGAGAGCAGCGCTCCCAGGATGCAGTACAAGACAACGCCCCGCGGCGCTGTGCGCACGGGGCGTCGTCTCTGGGTCTGGCTGGGGTCGGTCACGGCGGGCTGTCCGTCCCGGTCTCAGGCGGCGGCGGCGCGCCGCCGCCCCTCAGTGGACCGGATCCTTCAGTGGACCGGGTCCTTCAGTTGACCGGGTCCGAAACGAAGATCTCGACGCGACGGTTCATGCGCTTCGAGTCTGCGGAGTCGTTCGGGCGCACGGGCTTGTGCGAGCCGAAGCCCATGACCACGACCTCACCGCCGCGGATGCGCGAGTTGCCGATGAGGTACGACGCCACCGAGACGGCTCGTTCGGCGGAGAGCTGGAGGTTGCCGTTGGGGAAGCGCTTCAGCGTGGCAGGCTTCTTGACCGGATCGGAGTCCGTGTGGCCGCGGACGAAGATCTCCCCGTGGGGCGTGGCCGCGATCTCACTCGCGATCCCCGCCAGGGCGTCGATCCCTTCGTTGCCCAGGGTGGCGGACCCGGAGTCAAAGAGGATCCGATCCTGGATCATCAGCAGGTACCCGCCCTCGAGCTCGAAGCGCTCGATGTCGCCCATCGGCCCCTCCATGTCGTCGATCATCCGACCGAGGTCGTCGATGCGCTTGGTGAGCGTGGTGTCGGCGCTGGCGTTGATCAGGCTCGCCTTGCGCTCCTTGGCGAGGCGGTCTGTGAGGCGAGCGTTGTCGGCCTTGAGTTCGGCGAGCGTGCGCTGCAGGTCGTAGACCTGACTCTCGTACTCCTTGGCGAGCTGGCGGGTCTGCTGCACCTGCTGCGGCGAGGCGCAGGAGGTTACGGCGACGGCCGCGAGCAGAGCGCCTGCGGCCAGGGACGCGCGGCTGGAGACGGAACGGGCCTGTAGGTTGGCGCCTTGGCGCCGGGTCTTGATGGCGTGGAACATGTGTGCGTGATCTGACTGTTCAGCGGAGGCCGCGCCGCGCTGGCGACTTGCGACCAGGCTGGACGCCCCAAACCAGGCTCGCCGGGCCCCTCGGACCTGAAACGAGCGGCTTCGGACGACCCCCTCGCTCCTGACCGTAGCGATCGGGGAGGGCGGATCGAAGCGCGGGCCGGTGGATCTTGGCCGGGATTCGCCCCCCCTGGGGCTCCCTGGGGGTCGCAGAGCTCCCAGGGCGGCGTCGCGCGGGCCCATGTCCCACCCACAGCCCCCCCCACGGAGCAGCACCGGTCTCCCCCTCGGCAGCGCGCCGGGGAAGCAACAGGATGAGCAAGAGGGCGGGCCCCCAGAAGGGGACCCACGGCGGGCTCTGACCTCAGCCCGTGGGCTCCCCAGGGTCGGGGTCGACATGGCTGTCCTCCTCGGCGAATTCCTCGAGGGCGGGCATCACGAACTCACGGAAGAGGATAATCAGCGTCGCCGCCAGGGGCACCGCGATCAGGAACCCGAAGAGCCCCAGGGCTGAGCCGCCGACGAAGACCGCCAGGAGGATCACCACCGGGTGCAAGCCCAAGCTGTCCCCGAGGATCTTCGGGATCAGCACGTAGCCCTCGAAGGCCTCGGCGACGGCGTAGATCGGGGCGATCCAGAGCGCCGCCTCCGCGGGCTCCATGCGCTGCAGGCCCACGAAGTAGGCCAGCAGGAAGCTCAGGAACGGCCCCGCGAAGGGGATCAGCGCCATGAATCCGCTCAGCATCCCCAGGAGGAATGGGTGCGGGACGCCGGCAAGCATGAGCCCGACGGTGATCACGGCCCCCTTCAGGAAGCAGATGAGCAGCCGCCCGCGGAAGAAGTTCGCGAGCACGGCGCCGATCGCCATCGCCACCCGGGAGACGCGCTCCCGCTCCCGCTTGGGGAGGTGGTCATGCACGAAGCCGTGGATGCGCTCCAGCTCGAAGAGCAGGAAGTAGGTGTAGACCGGCAGTAGCGTCAGGAACGCGAAGATGCTGAGGGCGCCGCCGAAGAGGCTGCTCAGGACCGCCAGCACCCAGACGACCAGCGCGCTGGACCCCCCGTCGCCGACCTTGGCGGTGAACTCCGCGGACCACGACCGGAGCAGCTTGCGGAGGGTGGGGCCCTCCGCCGAGAGGTCGGCGTTCGACCCGCTGGGTGGAGCGCCGCCCGAGTCCCGGGGCCCGTCGGGTCCGGGCTCGTCCTCGCCGAACATTCCATGCAGCCAGTCGGAGGCGCCCTCGAGCACCTCGTCGATGCGGGCCTCCGCCACGGCGATGGGGTCGTGCCCCGACCTTGAGGCCGCCATCAGCCGCTCCGTGGCCTGCTGGGCCTGGAAGGCCACCCCGAGCACGGTCACGGTCATCACCACCGCGAAGGCAGAGAAGATCACGTTGACGGCCGAGCGTCGGCCGAGCCCCCGAGTCTCGAGCCCCTTGACGCTCGGCCGCAGGATGTAGGCGAAGAGGTACCCGAGGATGAGCGGGTTCAGGACGCTGCGGACGGCCCAGCCGCCCCAGACGAGCAGCGCCGCCACGGCGGCCAGGCCGATGTTCCGCTTGCTCTTGTCGAGGCGCTCCAGCATCAGCTGGCCTCCGGACCGTCCAGCGGGCCGCGCGGCTGCGCGCCCAGCTCGACCGGGAGCTCCGGGCGATAGGCCTGAACGAAGACCTCTTCAAAGTCATAGCCGTCGCGGAAGTCCTCGATGGAGTCCGACTCCTGACGGCGGAGCAGCTCGCTGTCCACGAGGTTGAAGACGATACGCCCCCAGTCCGTCGTGCTACGCACCCCCCAGGTGCGCCAGACCTGGGCGGCGAGCGGACCGAAGAGCCGGGAGGCATGGACCCTCATCCCGTCCAACAGCTGCTGTCCGGAGACGTGCTTGTCGTCCTCGGTCGCCTGGTCCTTCCCTGCGAGCCGCACGGTCTTATCCAAGGCATCGAAGAGGAACTTGTAGGCCTCGAGGCGATACCGAGGGTCCTTCTTCCAGCACTCGCGTAAGGGATCCATGACGTTGTTCAGCGCGGCAGAGAGGCGAGAGCTCGGTCCACGAGGCCCTCGGGGGAGAGGTTGAGCCGGAGGTCCTCGCGGGCCTCGAGCCACGCGCGCCCCATTCTGCGTCGGGCCGGCGTGGAAGCAAAGGCAGCAGTGGCCGCAAGCGACTCGGCCGCGGGGCCATGGCGAAGAGGCGCGGGGTCGCCGCCGGCCAGGCAGCGCTCGGCGTCCGCGAGGATCCCAAGGCCCAGGTCGAGGATCGTCTCCGCGCGCACCCGGCGCCGGACGAAGGCCGTCTTGCCGTGGAAGTCGCCGTCCACATCCCAGAGCTCTGCGGCGACGTCGTGGGCTGCACGCTCCCCCGTCAGGGCCGCGCCCAGAAGTTGAGCGAGCTCGGGAGCCCGCCTCGCCCCCAGCTCGAGCGCCACGCCTGGCGATCCGCCAGAGAGGCGGACGAGCTCCGCGACCTCCTCCATCTGCCCGGCATCCGTGCGGTCAAACCCGCCGGCCTCGAAGAGCACCGCCTCACAGGTCTCCCGATCCAGGCCGTCCAGGCGGACCTCCACCACGCGGCTGCGCACCGTCTCGAGCAGCGCGTCAGGCGTCGCCGTCTCCAGCACGAAGTGCACGCCGTCACGCGGTTCCTCGAGCATCTTGAGGAGCGCGTTCTGGGCCACCTCGTTGAGGCGGTGCGCCTCGCGTATGACGACGAACTTGCCCCTCCCCTCGGCCGCGCGGAGGCCGAGGAAGTCCTCGATGCTCGCGCCCTGGTACGCGGTGGAGGGCCGGTCTTCGCGGTGCGCGACGAAGAAGACCGTCAGCTCGTCCTGATCGTGGGCCCGGGCGTCCACGGGGAACAGGTCCGCGTGTGAGGCCGCCCGCGCTCGCTTGCAGGAGCCGCAGACCCCGCATGGCGCGTCCCCCGCCTCCTCGCAGAGCAGCGCCGCGGCGAGCCACAACCCCGCGCGGAACTTGCCCACGCCGTCGGGGCCGGTGAACAGCAGCGCGTGGGGCAGGCGCCCTTCACGCGCGCTTTGGACCAGGCCCGTCACGGCGTCCTGGTGTCCGCGGGGTCGGACCAGGTCAGACATCTGCCCGCCCTCCCGCGTGGCCGAGCACCGCCGCGAGGACGCGCGCGGCGACGTCGTCCTCGTCTCCGGTCCCGTCCACCACCACGGCGCTGGGCACCCGGCTCGCGTAGTCCCGCATGGCCGCTGAGACGCCCTCCTGGAAGCTCACCCCGCGCGCCTCGAAGCGGTCGCGCGGGCCGCCATCCCGAGCGGAAGCCCGCTCGAAGGCCACGGCCGGCGGGAGCTCCAAGATCACCTCCACGTCCGGCACCGGCGTCCCGGACCAGGTACGCAGCAGCGCGAGCAGATCGTCGTCGCTGAACGGCGAGGCGGCCTCCCCTCCCTCCAGCTGGGAGCTGCCCTGGTAGGCGTACGTGGAGGCGTGGAAACGCTCGATGACCACGTCGCGCCCCGCGGCCATGGCTGGTCCCACGAGCTGCTCCAGGGTTTCGCGGCGCGCCGCAGCGAAGAGCATGGCGAGCGAGCCCCGGCCGAGTTCGAGGTCAGGCTCGAGGACAAGCTCGCGAATTCGCTCCCCCGCCGGAGTGCTCCCCGGCTCCCTGAGGTGGAGGGACCCCTCGCTCCCGGACGCCCGACGGGCCGCGAGCGACGCCGCGAGGCGCGCGGCCTGGGTGGTCTTGCCGCAGCCGTCCACTCCATCGAGGACCACGAACAGGGGTCGGCCCGCGCTGGCCGGAGCAGCCTCATCGTGACTCGCCCGCGCGTCGGTGGACGGGCCCTCGGGCGATCGTGCGTCGGTGGGCATGGCCTCTGCGATGAAGGGCTGGGCAGGCAGGGAGTCGGGATCCAGCGCCCCGCGAGAGCGCTCGCCGGGGGCATCAGCCCCAACCCGGGGAGACTCTCCGGGGGGAGTCCTGGGGGCGGGATCAGCGGGGGCGGCCATGGGCAGATCCTAGCCCCTGGACGCGGCTGGGTCCCGGACGGGCCGGCATCAGCCGCCGGAGCGCAGCTCGTCCGCCCTCGCCATGGCCTCTTTCGCGCGCGCCTCGTCGCCGGCGGCCTCGGCGCAGCGAACCACGGAGTCCAGGATCTCCAGCTGCTCGTCCGTGGTGAGGGCGGTGGCCTCCAGGAGCTCCTCCGGGATCTGGCCGAGCAGCCCGGCGGGGAGGTTCGAGGGGTCCGCTCCGGGCGGGAGGTTCCCCGGTGGGCCAACGTAGGTGAGGTGGTCGGGGTCAAACGCGGGGGGGACGGCGAGGGTCACGCTGTATTCCCGAGCGGCCTCATCCATGCGCCCGAGGCGCTCAAGGGCCTGGGCCCAGGACAGGTGCAGGTCGCGGCGAAACATGTCCACCTCGTTGGCCTCCTCGAAGAGGCGTACGGCGGCCTCGTCTCGGTCGTTCTCCAGGTGCCACGCGGCGACCTCCATGCGGACGTCGTAGTCGCCCGCGTTCCAGCGGGCCCACTCCTCCATGAGCTCCATGGCGCCGTCGGGGTCACCGTTCGCACGGAGCAGCTCCGCGAGCATCTTCTCCCCCGAGCCCGAGCCCTCGCCGAAGCCAGGGAAGGCCTCGATGGCGAGCCGCAGGCTCGTCTCCGCCGCGTCCGCGTCCCGGGGACCGCCGACGCCGCCGAGCTGAAGCTGGGAGAGGGCGAGGAGCGAGCGGTACTCCCGGCCCCCCTCTTCGACCGCGCGCTCCCAGACCCGGCGCGCCCGGGCCATGCTGCCCCGAGTCACGGCCATTTGCCCGAGCAGGAACAGGATGCGCGGCCCGTCTTCGCCAGCCTCCTCAAGCACCTCGAGCGCACGCTCCGCGTCGATGGCCCGACCCTGCTGGAGGGATCCCCAGGCGACCGTGGTCCAGTCCTCTGCCCATTGGGCGCGCTCGCGGGCCCCGTCAGGCGGGACGGTGGCCATCCGAAGCTGGAGGCGGCGCAGGGTTCGATCCGCCCAGCGAGGCTCGATCTGGAGTCCAGCGAGCTTCCCGTCGACAAAGCGCAGGAAGGACGCGTCCACCTCCTCGGGGGTGACGTCAAAGACCGAGCGGAACGCCTGGTCCAGGTCCGCGCCGAGGTCAAACGCGCGCAGCAGCGCCACCATGGGCGGGAAGCCGTGCTCGTCGATGAGCATCTCGCAAAGGAGCCCACCCTGGTAGTAGCCGAAGAGAATCCGGGGGCCCCTGAAGGCGCGGTTGAGCTCGCGCAGGGGAATCAGATCCCCGTTCGCCTTCGCGTCCAGGAGGTCGCGCCGCATGTTGCGGGACCAGGTCGGGTTCTTCTCGATCTCCTCCCACGTGG
This sequence comes from uncultured bacterium, assembly GCA_905480285.1. Classification (GTDB taxonomy): domain Bacteria; phylum Planctomycetota; class UBA1135; order UBA1135; genus Saltatorellus. Next base: position 4,750 of record CAJQPT010000115.1, on the reverse strand, counting down.
CGAGCCCCTCGGTGATCCAGCGCGGGCAACGGTTGTTGGAGAGCCCGAGGTGGACCACGTGGCTGAACTCGTGGAAGCCGGTCCGCGCCCAGGAGAAGCTGCCCCGCAGGCGAGAGAGCGGAGAGACCGCGGTCACCACCGGGCCGAAGCAGACCCCGAGCGCGGGGAAGCCCTCGAAGCCCACCGATCGCACGGAGAAGTCCCGGTGCCGCCGGAAGACGGAGATCGTCGTCGCGCCAGGCGTGAAGCCGTAGCGCTTGCTCAGCTCCTCCCGAGCCTGCTGGTAGTACGGCACGAGATACGTGCGCAGCACCTCGGCCGCGTCGGGTCGCCAGGAGAAGCTCAGGGAGCCGTACGACTCGGTGACGTACGCCCGCTGCATGCGCTCCAGCACGAGGGTCAGATTTCGGCGGTACGCATCGCGACGCCCCCGCGCGGCCTCCGTGGCCCGAGTCAGGGCTTCGAGCCCGCCCTTCTCATCACCGGAGTTCGCGAGGCACTCTCCGAGCAGGGTCCAGGCCTCGTAGTCCCCCGGGTCCCGCTCCACCGCCGCGCGGAGGAAGTCGACCGCCTCGGCGAAGCGGTAGAGCTCGCTGAGGTGGCCCCCGATCTCGCGTTCTGGGCGGCCGTCGAGGGGCGCGTCCCGCAGGAGGCCCTCGAGGATCTCCGCCGTCCGCACGCGGTCATGCTCGACCCAGGACAAGGCGGCGTGCAGGGTCTGCACATCGCGGCGTCCCGGCGCGAGCTCGTCGAGCCGGGCGAGGGATGCCCGCACCTCCACGAGCTTGCCGTCCTCGAGGTCGGAAGCGGCCCGCGCCACAAGTCCGTCGATGGAGTCCGGGATCGCCGTCAGCAGCGTTCCCAGGATCGACTCCGGTGACTTGCTCATGCGCCGGCGATTGAAGCGGTGCAGCGCAAACTGCCCCAGCAGCGCCCGCTCGTGGGTCGGGTGAATCTCAAGGGCGTCGCGATACAGCCGGCCGGCGGAGCGCTTGCCGGGCGCCTCGACCTCCCGCTCGCTCTCGAAGTACAGGTCCGCGAGCTCGACGAGCACGTCGGGCTCCTCGCCAGGGCCCATGCGCGAGGCGCGGTCCGCCGCCACCAGGGTGCGGGACGCTGCCTCCAGCATCCCCGCCCGTCGCTGGCACCTCGCGCGAGCCAGCAGCCCATGCCAATCCGAGGCCTCAGGGTCGGTGGCCGCCCCGCTGCGCGCCATGCGCTCGGCCCCCGCGCGATCCCCGAGCCCGTCGCGCAGGGAGGCCAGCAGCCAGGCGTCCTGCGCTCGCTCGCCCGGCGCCAGGAAGGACGAGTTCCCGGCGACCTCCTCGAGGGTCGAGAGCACCTGAGAGGCCCGTCCTGTCCTGAGGAGGACCTCCGCCAGCACGTGGCCCGCCGCGGCACGCTCCTCGTTCGTCTCGGCCAGCTCCAGGGCCTCCGAGGCCGTCCGCTCTGCGCGCCCGATCTCCCCCCGGTCGAGGCGAATGCGCCCGCGCACCGCCAGGGTCAGCGAGTCCTCCTCGTCCTCGTCGAGCAGCTCGTCGGTGACCTTGAGGGCCTCGGTAAGCCGGCCACGCCGGCGGAGCAAGTCCGCCTCAGCCCGCTCGGCCGCGATGAGGGCCTCGAGGTCTTCGACATCCTCTTGGGCCGTCGCCGGCAGTGTGGCCGGCGGAGTGGCCGGCGGAGTGGCCGGCGATCCAGCCAACGCCGCGGCCATCCGGGGAGCCGCGGGCATCCAGGGAGCGGACCGAACCGAGGCGGCCGAAGCGGGCGCGGACGCTGCGACAAGCGCCGTGAGGCACAGTGAGCGCGTGAAGAAGAGAGAGCTTCGGAGCATGAAAAGAGGATCGCATGCTCCCGGGCGCCGTCCAACCCGGGGACCGCCGGATCCGCCCCGTCTGCCAAACGTCTTTCATTTGTCCGCGAGGTTCCGCCCCCATCCGTTGAATTGGCCCCCCGCTCTCCGCTATCCAGGGGGCATGGTGGGACGAATGCGCGGAATCGTCACAGGGGTCGAGGCCCCGGTGAACGCACCTGGTGGGCGTGCAGTGGGAGGACCGGGGGGCCGCATGGGCGCCCTGGCGGTTGCGCTGCTCATGCTCGCGGGCTGCGGCGGGGTCACCCGTCGCTCCACGCCCGTGAAGAGCCCGGACGTGAGCGCGAGGAGCCAACAGATCCCGGCCTCGGCCGGGCCCGCCCCGACCTGGTCCATGCTCCCGACCTCCTGGGGCAAGCTCACCGAGATCGAGCGCTGGATCGCGGACCGCCCCAACCGTCGGGGATACTGGGCCGTGGAAGCGGAGCTTCAGATCGCCGAGGGCCGGCTGGCCTACGCCGGAGAGCTCCGTGACCCGAATACGCCAGCGTCCTACCTCGCCCTGCGTCGACGCGAGGCGCTCGCGGGCTTCGAGCGGGTGCTCAGCGACTCGACCGCGACCGCCGATCAGCGGACACGGGCGCGAAGCGGCGCCCAGCGGGTCGGGACCGAACCCACGGGCGGCGGCCCCGCCGCCGTGGCCAACGTCGGCGGTTTGATCCGCCGGCCTTCCTGGAGGGCGCGGCGCGCGAACCGCGCGGACCTCAGCCGGGCCAGCGCCCCCTGGCGCTGGATCACCGTGCACCACTCGGTCGTGCGCACCGAGGACACCTCCGCCGCCGCGTCATTCGACACCGTCCGCGGCATCCAACGCGACCACATGGACAGCAAGGGCTGGGGCGACATTGGCTATCACTTCTTGATCGACCCTGCGGGGCGAGTCATCGAGGGCCGCGAGCTCACCTGGCAAGGCGCCCACGCCGGCGGACAGAACAACATCGGGAACGTCGGGATCTGCTTGCTGGGCAACTTCGATGAGGACCAGCCCTCCCGGGCCTCGATCGCGAGCCTCGACCGCCTCGTGCTCGAGCTCCAGCAGAAGCTCGGGATCCCGCGGCTCAATGTCCGGCCCCACAGGGCCTGGAAAGAGACGGCCTGTCCTGGCCGTCACCTGATGCCATGGTTCACCCGCGGCTAACTCCCACACGCCCTGCTCCTCCGGCGCCGCGGTGCTGGCTCGGCGTCTGGTGCGAGCTCGCGGCGAGGAGCGCCGCCGCCCTCCTCGCCGTCCTCGCCTGCGCGGGGCTCCCTGGCTGCTTCGGCTCCAGCGTCGAGGAGGGCACGCAGCGCCCCCTGAGTCAGCGCGGAAAGAACAACGTGCTGACGGCCGAGGGCGTGGAGGAATTCGTGGACGGGGAGTGGCGCAAGCACGGCCCCTTCACCTTCAGGAACGAGCGAGGCGAGGTCATCTCGGAGGGTTCCTACAAGATGGGGCTCGAGGATGGACCGTGGATCCAGACCTACGAGGACGGCGCCCGGGGGAAGGGCAGCTTCGTGGCGGGCAAGCGCTCGGGGCGCTGGGACACCTTCTTCGCGGACGGGGCTCCTCAGGATTCGGGCACGTACACCGATGGCCGGCGCTCTGGCCAATGGACCTCGCGACGGAGCGACGGGACGCTGCTCCGCAAGGCGACGTTTGTGGACGGGGAGCTCAACGGTCCGACCACCTACTTCCTGCCCGACGGTCAGTCCGTGGACACCGCACGAACCGGCATCTACCGCGACGGCGAGCTTCAGGCTCCATCGCGCAAGGCGAGCCGGTAGGCCTCGACGGTCCGCGCCGCGGTTCTGGCCCACGTGAAGCGCGCGGCGTGCGCCGCCGCTGAGCTCGCTGCCCCTTCGGACTGCGGCTCCTCAAGGAGCCGCCCGATGGCTGCCGCCAGAGCCGACTCATCCTCGGGGTCCACCAGCTCGGCCGCACCGCCGCACACCTCGCGTACCACGGGCACATCGCTCGAGATCGCGCGACACCCAATCGCCATGGCCTCGAGCGGAGCCAGACCGAACCCCTCGTCATGGGGCACCAGCACGAACGCCAGGCAGGCGTCGAGGTGGGCCCGAAGCGCCCCCTCCGTGAGGTGTCCGAGCTGCTCCACGCGCCCCGAGACCGTCGACGCCGCGACGTCAGCCTCGAAGGCCCCGGCTCCCTCGCCGGCGATGCCGGCGATCTTCCACCTCGGCGCCTCTGGCCCGAGCCTCTCCAGCGCGCGAAGGATGATCCCGAGGTTCTTGCGCGTCTCAATGCGCGCCGCCGTGAAGAGAAACGGGCCCGCGCCCCGGACCTCGGCCGCGAGCTCCGCGGCCACCCCCTGGTCGGCGACTGTGCGCAGCGCGTGATCGACCCCGAGCGGGGTCGCGACGACCCGGCTCCGCTCGACCCCCAGGCGTCCCGCCACCTCATCGGCCACGGTTTCGGACGGGGTCAGGAGGATCGAGCATCGCCTCGCTGCGTCGCGCACGAAGCCGCTCATGCGCGTCGAGACGCGGGAACTCACATAGCGGTCCGAGTCGAGGAACACGAGGTCGTGAATCATCGCGACCTCGGGGGCCCCGGTGGGGAGCCTGCGGTACTGGGTGTGATGCACCAGATCCGCCCCTCCAACCAGCCGCTCAACTCCAAGCCCCGTGGCGCCCAGCAGCGCGGTGATTGGCTTGGAGGGAAGCCGGGGAGCGAACAGCCGCGCGCCGTCCGGGGCGCTCCGCGAGACGCCCTGGCGGGTGGGCGCGAACAGCCGAGGCTCGATGCCCTCCTCGGCCGCGAGCGCCCGCGCAAGCTCCCGAACGTATCGGCCGACGCCCTGCCCCCCGACCAACGCGGGCCGATAGTCCAGAAGCGGCGCGAGGGACCCTCCCGATCGAGCCGGCCCTGTGGGTCGG
>CAJQPT010000114.1 GCA_905480285.1 uncultured bacterium | reverse complement strand
CTCGACATCGTCCACCTCGGGAACCGCAACACGGTGTCTGGTGGTGTCTGGGCCTTCCAGGCGACCGCCAATGGCGATGGCATCGGTGTCCAGCCGACCTGGCTCACGACTGTGGACCAGTCCACGCCTCAAACGACAACGCTGGCCACGCCCATCTTGATGGAGGCCACCTCGACGGCTTCGTTCCTGATGCAGGTCAGTGACGGGGGCGGCACGTGTGACGTGCTGTTTGGGTTCCAGAGCGGCGCGACGACGGTCGGCCAGATTGGCGCCGGCGACTGGTTCGGCGGGGTCTTCCCCGGGACGGACTTCGTGGACCAGGCCAACGCCGCGGTCAATCTCTCCATCACGGAAGCCACCGTCAACCTGAGCGGCTTCGCCGGTGAACAGCTGACCTCGATCACCTTCCAGAACGCCGGAAACCAGAACGCGGGCTACGCCATCCTCGCGGCCAACGTGGTCGTCGACTCGCGCATCGTCGTCGAGAACCCGGTTCCCCTGAACTACAACTACAACGGCATCGTCCACGACACCGAGGGCAGCGCCCCGGACGACCTGAACGGCTACCGCTCCATCTCGGACCGCGGCCTGAACTTCTCCAACGGCATCCCGGCGGAGCCGCTCCTCGAGGGCTACTCGATCGTCGACACTGCCGGTGAGCTTGACATCGTCTACCTTGGGGACCGTAACACGGTCGCTGGCGGCAACTTCGCGTGGCAGCCGACGGCGAACGGCGACGACGTCGGCGTGCAGCCGACCTGGCTGCCCAACTCGGACCAGACCGGCCCGCAGACGACCATGCTCGCAGCGCCGATCGAGGTCGCGGCCTCTTCTGAGGCGCGCTTCCTCTACCAGATCAGCGACGGCGGCGGTTCGTTCGACGTGACCTTCGGGTTCCAGAGCGGCGCGACCGGAACAGGGACCCTCAGTGGCGGCGATTGGTTCGGCGGCACCTTCCTGGGTACGGATCGGGTGGACTTCGGATCGCCTGGCGCCAACCTGAGCATCACCGAAGGCACGCTCGACCTCTCGGCGGCGGCGGGTCAGATTCTGACCTCGATCACCTTCAGCAACCGTTCCAACGCGGGCGCTGGGTACGCGATCATCGCGTGCAACGTGACAACCTTCTCCCTCGGCTCGAACTACTGCTCGCCCGCCGTTGTGAACTCCACGGGTAACCCGGGTTCGATCTCGGCGGAGGGTAGCCCCTCCGTGGCCGCGAACAACGTGACCCTGACGGTCAGCGACCTCCCGGCGAACGCGTTCGGCTTCTTCCTGACCAGTGAGACCACAGCCAACGTCGCCAACCCGGGTGGTAGCCAGGGCAACCTCTGCCTCGGCGGCGCCATCGGGCGCTTCGTGGGCCCGGGCCAGATCAAGAACTCCGGGACGGGGGGGACGTTCAGCCTCACGCTGGACCTGACCCAGCAGCCCTCTCCCACGGGCTTCATCTCGATCCAGCCCGGCGAGTCCTGGAACTTCCAGGCCTGGCACCGGGACGCGGTGGGCGGCACCGTGACGTCGAACTTCACCGACGGCCTCACGATCTCCTTCCTCTGATCTGACGCCCCGGACCGCGCCGTGAAGGACGCGGTCACATACGCGCCCGCTGCTCGACTCGAGCAGCGGGCGCGTCCTTATTGGTCGGCGGTCGCTGCGGACCAGGCGCCGCCGAAGGAGCGGACCACCTCGGCGGCGGTGACCACCTCGTCGATGGAGCCGGCGCTCTTGCCGGCCTGCCACACGTCCTTGTAGGTGACGCCCTTCTTGATCGTCTGCTTCAGCTCGCGGAGGGAGCGCAGGGCATAGAAGGTGCGCATCCAGTGCTTGGTGCGGCGGCCCTTGAGGAGCCTCCGCGCGATGGGGCCCGCCTTGGTGCCGACCCGCTGCACCAGCGGCGTGTTGATGACGGCGACCGGGACGCCGGAGAGGCGCTCGGTGAGCACGATGTCCCCTTCGCCCGCGTCGATGATGGCCTCCCAGTAGTCGGGGTGGACCTCGCATTCCTCGGTGGCGATGAAGCGAGTGCCCATCTGCACGGCTCCGTAGCCGAGGTTGAGCAACCGAACGTAGCCCTCGGGATCGCCGACGCCCCCGGCCGCGACCAGGGGAAGCCCGAGATCACCGCACTCGTCGATGAGCGCCTCGGGGGAGAGGGTGCCCGCGTGCCCACCGGCGCGGTCATTGACGCAGATGAGTCCGTCCACGCCGGCGTCTCTGGCCTTCTCGGCCCACTTGCGGGCAGTCACGTCGTGGAACACCGTGCCGCCGGCAGCGTGGACCTTCTCACACACCCAGCGCGGGTTGCCCAGCGCCGTCACGAAGAACCGGACGCCCTCCTCGAGGGCCTCGTCGATCCAGCGCCGCATGCGGTTCTCGTAGGCCTTCGCGGACTTCTCGATGATGGCGTTGAAGCCCACGGGTCGGCCGCCCGACAGGCGCTGGATCTCCCGCAGGCCCTCGCGGAAGTCGCGGCCGTGCACGTAGATGAGCGAGAGCGGCTGGACGATGGCCATGGCCCCCGCGGCGGCGACGGCGCCCACCAGCTCGGGGTTGCTGCAGGGGTACATGGCCCCGCAGATGAGGGGGACCTCGGCGCCGGTCAGGGCGCAGAACTCTTCGGTGGGGGAGGCGCTGTTGCTCATGACTTCACGGGGCCGATGCGCCAGGTGGCGATGACCACGGCGACGACGTCGCCGTCTCGGTCGGTGATCGGGGCGAGGACGTCGAGCTCTCGGGACTCGGAGGTGTCGGGGACCTGGCACTCGCAGGAGGCGGTCAGCAGGCCGCGGGCCTTCTTGCGATACTCGATCCTCAGGCCAGTGACGATACCTCGCGCGCCCTCCGGGAGCCCGGCCAGAAGCGCGAGGCCGCTCGCGACCTCGCCCAGGTTGACGAGGGCGATGGCGTGCACGGACCGCAGGTGGTTGCGCACGCGGCGTCGGTCCTTCATGGCGACGCGGGCGCGGCCGGGGGCGAGGTCGAGCACGATCGGGCGGATGGAGCCCGTGTACGGCACCGCGCGCCCGAGCAGGAGGCTGAAGAGCGCCCGACCGAAGGGCCACCGCTGGGCGCTCTCCCAGCGGGCGAGGAGCTGCTTGCCGATCATGGATCGAGCTTAGCGGCGCGAGGGGGGGCGCTTCCAAGGGCGCCCACGATCTCCGGTGCGGTTCAGCGGAGCGGCACGAGCCGGACGGCGCGGAGCTTCATGAGCGGGCCCGCTTCACTCCGGTCGATCACCTCGACCCGCACGGCGCCGCCGTGGAGCCGGGCCTCGCCGACGCGGAGGTCCACGAAGCGATCCCAGCCGCCGGTGTCCGGGAGGACGCCTGCGAGCTCCACGCCATCGCCCACGCGGACGACCACCCGCCCGCCCTCGTCGCCGGTGTTGCAGGCCACCTCGAGCACCACCTCGAACCGGCCCCCCTCGGCGGGGTCCGCGCTCCACGCGACGCTCTCTCCGGCGCGGCGCCAGTAGCCAAGGGCGTCCAGCGCGGGCTCGTAGCGGACGGAGCGGCCGTGGACCCGGGCGGTCCTGGCGGGCAGGCGGACGGAGCCGTCCTCGAGGCTGGCGTGCTCCTCGAGGCGGCCGGCGCCGCGCCCCATGAGGGCCTTGAGCTCATCGAGGTGCTCGGCGTACACCGCGCGCGGGGAGCAGCCGTGCTCTTCGCAGAGCGAGGCCGCCATCCCGACGATCTCGCCCATGGCGCCGGTGGTCTTCATCACCCGCACGGCGCCGAGGGCCTCGTGGGTGACGCTGATGTCGCGGCCCGCCATGAAGAGGTTGCCGACGTTCCGGCTGTAGAGGCAGCGGTAGGGGACCCAGTAGGGGCCCTCGTACTCGTAGCCCTTGCCCCGGGTGTAGTCGGCGATGAACTCGTCCCCGTCGTGGCCCTCGGCGTAGCGGGTGTCCGGGTGGTGGGTGTCGATGCCCCAGGTGCAGGGGAAGCAGCCGTCCTCGAACTCGACGCCGTCGCGCAGGTCCTCGCCCGTGAGGATCACGTCGCCCATGAGCCGCCGCGACTCGCGCTTGCCCGCGATGTAGGCCACCCAGTTCAGCCGGTGCGCGGGGTAGCGCTTCTCCACGTTCTTGATGGCGTCCCACGCGCCGTATGCCGCGCGGAAGTTCTGGTCCCGGATGCGCTCCATGTCCGCGATGGGGTCGCGGTCGAAGCCGTTCTCCCAGTACCAGTTGCCGATGCTGATGGGGGAGGCGCCCGGCTCGGGCTCGGTGGAGCCCCAGGTGCGTCCGGGGAACGGCCGCTCGCTGAGGTCCACGGCCCAGGGGCAGCGGGGGAACGTGGCCTCTTCGCAGGCGACGGCGAGCTCGGAGGAGAGGGG
>CAJQPT010000113.1 GCA_905480285.1 uncultured bacterium | reverse complement strand
CGGGGCGCTGCCCTCGTGGGCGGGATCGCCCTGGTCTTCGCCGGGATCTTCTTCATTCAGGTCGCGATCCAGCGAGGTTGGCTGAACCCGGCCACCCGCGACGCGATCGCCGTGGCGGCGGGGATCGTCGGCCTGACCCTGCATGCGCCGCTCATCCGACGCGGCAACCGCATCCTCGGAGAGTCCATCAGCGGCGCCGGGACCGTGCTCATCCTTGGGGGCGCGTGGGCTGCCGCGCAGCTGCACGACCTGATCCCCCACGGCCTCGCGCTGCTCATCATGGGCGGCGGCGTGGGGGCGGCGCTCCTGATGGCGGTCCGCTCGAGCTCCAAGGTGCTGACGGGGTTCGCTCTGATCGGCGGATACGCCACGCCGCTCCTGCTGGACACCGCCGCGACCTCCACCTTCCCCCTCCTGGGCTTCCTGCTCGTCCTGAACGTGGGCCTGCTCGCCGCCATGCGGGTGACCCGATGGAGTTGGATGGGGCTGGGAGCGACGCTCGGGACGTTCCTCGTCCAGTACATCTGGCTTCAGCTCAACGACGCTCCCGGAGGCCCATGGAGCATCGTGCTGAGCCTCGGCCTCTTCCCGCTGCTGTTCAGCGCGGTGTTGCGGGCCGCTCCCGGTCGTAGTTCGGAGCTCCCGCCCGCGAGCCTCCTGGCTCTCCTGGCCCCGGCCGTGATCACCCTCCTGACGACGCCAGAGGTCACCAGCACCGCGAGCCTCTGGCCGATGACGGCGCTCATGGGCGCTCTCATCGTCGCCGCGCGCTTCATCCTGCGGTCGGACAGGCTCACCCTGGCGACCTCGATCACCGGCGGCCTGACCCTGACGATCATCGCCCTCAGGACCCGCATCGCCCTGTCGGGCGAGCTGACCGATTGGACCTGGATCCAGTGGGCCATCGGCATGTGTGGGATCTCGGGCAGCCTGCTCCTCCTCGCGCTCCGCGCCGGATCGGACCGGCGCAAGGACCTGAGCCTGCCCTCCTTCGCCGTCGCCTCCATCGCCCTCCTCGCGGCCCCCGCCGTCGGCTGGCAGCCTCAGTGGTTGGATCTCCCGATACCGTTCACCGTCGGCGTCCTGTCGATGGGGGTGATCGCAGGCGCCTCGGCCCTGATGATGAATGGGGTCCGCTACGCCCTCCTGGCGGGGACCCTCACGGGCCTGGCGGCCAGCTTCATCAGCTTGATGCTGGACCATGAGTGCCTCCGGCCTGACTCCCCGCCGCTCCTCGCGGGGTTCGCGCTGGCCGCGGCAGCCCTGGTCCTCGGACGCATGCGCCCCGACCGCAGGGACGCCGCCGGCGCCCTGGCGGCCTCCTTCCCCGTGGTCCCGCTGGTGCTCCTCGTCCTGACCCTGAACACCTACGAGTCGCCCGCAATCACCGCCGCCCTCGTGGCCGTCTCGGCCCTGGGCCTGGCGACCGCTCTCCGGAACCGCTGGGTCTTTGTGGTCGCCGGCCTCGTCGCAGGTGCGACCGCGCTCGACCTGACCGGATACCTCGGCCTGAGCCCGCGCTGGGGCGAGGCCTCCATGGTGCTGCCGGTGCTGAGCTTCTGCGTGGTCGCGGGCTCGCTCCCTCTCGCTGCCCTCTGGCAGCGTGAGGAGAGTGGCCCGAAGGGTGAGGGGTTCGCGCTCATCTCGGCGCTCCCCGGGCTCGTGCTGGCTCTCGCCGCGTCCCAATCCGAGCTGCTCGAGGAGGCGACGGGACTGGCCATCCTCGGACTCGACGGCCGGCTCGTCATGCTCCTCAGCGCCGCCGCCGTACTCCACCTCGCACGGCGTCTCGCGAAGGAGAGCGCCGGGAGCCCCAGGGCTCGCGCGGTCATCGACGCCACCACCGTCACCCTCGCGTGGTGCGGCCTCGCTCAGCTCGTGAGCTTCGACTGGCCGACGACCTCCCTCGCCGGAGCGGCGGCCGCCTTCACCTTCTTCGCCGGGCGGGCGAAGGGGCAGACCGTGGCCGTGGTGGCCGGGACGACGCTGGGCGCCGCAGGGCTCGGGCTCATCTTCTCGACCTACGCCCTCGACACCTTCAGCCGCGAGCCCCTGCTGATCCCACTGGATGTCACCATCGACCACGCCCTCGTAGCGGCGGCGCTCCTCGGGGGTCTCTGGGGGCTAGTGGGCCGCAGCGGGCTCGGCCAACCCGAGCAGCCCCAGGAGATCATCGGACTCCGCGTCGGCCTCGCGTCGGTCCTCCTCGGCGTCGCGTTCTCGTGGATCAACGCCGTCATCCTCAACCACTTCAGCACCGGCGAGGTCATCACCCTTGACGTCGAACGCCTGCAGTCCAGGGACCTCACCATGTCCTTCGCCTGGACGGCCTTCGCCATCGTCCTGCTCGCGGCCGGTGTCCGTCGCCGGGTCTCAGGCCTGCGCTGGGCGAGCCTGGTGGTCCTGGTGGCCACGGTGCTGAAGGTCTTCCTCTACGACCTGGGCGCTCTGGAGGGGCTCGCGCGCGTGGGCTCCTTCCTGGGCCTCGCGGTCTGCCTGCTCGGCGTTTCCCTGCTCTACGGCAAGGTCCTCGGGGAGGACTCCAGGCGCAACGGGGCCGGGGGCGATAACCTGCTCCCCCATGACGACGATGACCCACAGCCCGACGCCTGAGGAGTGGCGGCTCCGGGTCGAGCGTGAGCTCGGCCCGGACCGGGATTTCGAGCGGTCCCTGGTCTCGCGGACCCTGGAGGGCATCGACATCCAGCCGCTCTACACGGCCGACGCGGCGCCGAGCAACGCGGCGGCGGGCGCCGTCTCACCCAGGAGCGGCGGGTGGGCGATCGCCCAGCGGGTCGACCACCCCTCCCCGAAGGTGGCCAACCAGCACCTCCTCGAGGACCTCGCCGGGGGCGGCAGCGGCTGCCTGATCGACCGGGCGAACGGATCCGGAGGGGTCGAGCTGGAGTGGCTCCACGACCTCGACCAGCTCCTCGACGGCGTCTATCTCGAGGCCGTCCCCATCGCCTTCGGCACCAGCGCGGACGCCCTCCCGCTGGCCGCCACGTTCGCAGCGCTCTGCGCCGAGCGCGGCCTCGAGCCCGGCAGCGTGGAGGCCCACCTCGGTATGGATCCGCTGGCGACCCTCGCCGCGCGTGGCTCGCTGCCGGGCGACCTCACCGACGCCCGCCGCGAGGCGTGCGCCCTCGCGGAGCACGCAGCCGCGAACATGGGCGCCACGCGAGCCCTCGCGGTCGACGCGTCTCCGTGGTATCGGGCTGGAGGTCACGCGGTCCAAGAGCTGGGCTACGCCGTCGCCGCCTACGCAGAGATGTTGCGCTGGCTGACGTCCTCGGGAATGGGCATCGAAGACGCCGACAGGCAATTCGTCTGGCGCCTCGATGTCGGTCACGACCTGCTCACCGAGGTCGCCAAGCTCCGCGCGCTGCGCCTCCTCCACGCCAAGGTCCTGGGGGCCTTTGGCAGCGCCGGTGGCGCTCCGCTCGTCCTCCACGCAACGACCTCGCCCAGGGGGCTGGCCCAGCGCGACCACTGGACCAACATGCTGAGGACCACACTTGGCGCTTTCGCGGCGTCCATGGGCGGCGCCGACCTCATCACCACGCTCCCCCACGACAGCTCCCGTGGACTGGCCAGCTCGCTCGGTCGCCGAAACGCGAGGAACATCCAGCTCGTCCTCGCCCGGGAGGCTCGGCTCGACCAGGTGGGTGACCCTGCGCGAGGCGCCCACGCCTTCGAAGCGCGCACCGAGGCCCTGGCGCGAGGGGCGTGGACGGTCATGCAAGAGATCGAGGCCCGAGGCGGATTCGCCGAGGCCCTCACCGGCGGCGAGATCGCCCGGGCGCTCGGGGACTCTCGGGGGGCCCTCCTCCGCGAGGTCTCCACGCGCCGCCGACCCATCGTGGGTGTCTCGGTCTTCCCTCCGACGGAGGACCCGGTCCTCGATCAGGGAGACCCAGCCGCAGACTCGGCCGCAGACCCGACGCGCGGCGCGCGGCGAGCGCGCCTCGACGCTCGCAGTCCGGTGGTCATCGGCCCCGTTGAGGACGTCCCGCACGGCGCCCGAGCCGCCGCTGCCGGCGCCACCATGGAAGAGCTCGGTGACGGGCTCGTGCGCGGAGCACCGGAAGCGCTGGACCCGCTCCCCTCCATCAGCGAATCCGCCGTCTTCGAGGAGGTCGCAAGCGGAGATCAGCCGGCCCCTGTCGCGTTCCTCGCCTGCCTCGGACCGCTCTCCGATCACGGCCCGCGGGCCGCCTTCGCGAGCGACCTGCTCCGGGCGGGAGGCTTCGCGGCCGCCCAGTCGGAGCCGGCGCAGAGCCCCGCGGCGCTGGCCGACGCCTTCAAGGCCTCCGGGGCCAGCGTGACCTGCATCTGCGGCACGGATGCGGACTACGAGGCCCTCGCGGAGCCTGTCTGCGCGGCGCTCCGCGCAGCGGGCGCCAGGTCGATAGTGATCGCCCGCCGGGCCGCGGACGGGGACGGGGACGAGGCTCTCCGCGCTGCGGGGCTGAGTGGACACGTCTACTTGGGCTGCGACGCGGCCGCGATCCTCGGGGAGCTACGCTCCATGGCCGCCACCTCGAGCTCCAAGGAGGCCCACTGATGACACCTCATCCCGACCTCTCTGCCCTCGCCTACGACGAGGCGACGCCCGCCCAGACGGCGCGCCCGGCCGGCTCCTCCGAGACGTGGAGTACGCCCGAGGGGATCGACATCGCGTCCAGCTACGAGGCCGAGGAGGCCGACGGCGTCGTGCCCGACTCCGTGCCGGGCTTCGCGCCCTTCGGTCGCGGGCCCTACTCGACCATGTACGTCCGGCGTCCATGGACGATCCGCCAGTACGCGGGCTTCAGCACGGCGGAACAGTCCAACGCCTTCTACCGGCGCAACCTCGCCGCGGGCCAGAAGGGGCTGTCCATCGCCTTCGACCTCGCGACCCACCGCGGCTACGACTCGGACCACCCGCGGGTCGTCGGCGACGTCGGCATGGCCGGGGTGGCGATCGACTCCATCCTCGACATGGAGGTCCTCTTCGACCGCATCCCGCTCGATCGGATGAGCGTGTCGATGACCATGAACGGCGCCGTGCTGCCGATCCTCGCGCTCTACGTCGTCGCAGCCGAGGAGCAAGGCGTCCGGCCCGAGCAGCTCAGCGGGACCATCCAGAACGACATCCTCAAGGAGTTCATGGTCCGGAACACCTACATCTACCCGCCGACGCCGTCCATGCAATGCGTGGCGGACGTGTTCCGGTACACGTCGCAGCACATGCCGCGCTTCAACTCCATCTCGATCAGCGGCTACCACATGCAGGAGGCCGGCGCGACGCTCGACCTCGAGCTGGGCTACACGCTGGCAGACGGGATCGAGTACGTGCGCAAGGGCATCGCCGCCGGGCTCTCGGTGGACGACTTCGCGCCCAGGCTTAGCTTCTTCTTCGCGATCGGCATGAACCCGTTCATGGAGGTCGCCAAGCTCCGCGCGGCGCGCATGATCTGGGCCGAGCGCATGCAGCGCTTCGAGCCGAGCAACCCCAAGTCGCTGACGCTCCGCACACACTGCCAGACGTCTGGCTGGTCCCTCACGGCTCAGGACGTCTTCAACAACGTCCCGCGCACCATGACCGAGGCCTTGGCCGCCGCGCTGGGCGGGACCCAGAGCCTGCACACCAACTCCCTCGACGAGGCGCTCGCCCTGCCCACGGACTTCAGCGCCAGGATCGCCCGCAACACCCAGCTCGTGCTCCAGCAGGAGAGCGGGCTCACCCGTACAGTCGACCCCCTCGGGGGCAGCCACTATGTGGAGCGCCTGACCCGTGAGCTCAAGGCGCGCGCGGACGAGCACATCGATGAGGTCGAGGCCCTGGGCGGGATGACCCGCGCCATCGAGGATGGCCTCCCGAAGCTCCGCATCGAGGAGGCGGCGGCGCGAGCCCAGGCCAGGATCGACTCCGGCGCCCAGCCGATCATCGGCGTCAACGAGCACCGGCCAGCCCACGAGGAGGACGTCCCTGTACTCTCCATCGACAACGCCGAGGTCCGCGCCGCACAGCTCCAGCGGCTCGAGCGACTGAAGCGTGATCGGGACCCGAAGGCGGTCACGGCCGCCCTCGCGGCCCTCCGGAACGCGGCCCACAAGGTTCAGGCCGGGGAGCCCCGGACGGACGCAGAGAACCTCCTCACCCTGTCGATCGAGGCCGCCCGGAGCCGGGCGACGGTCGGCGAGATCTCCTCCGCCATGGAGGACGCCTTCGGGCGACACCGCGCGACGATCCGGGCCGTCTCCGGCGTCTATCGATCCGAGATGAAGGACAGCAACGACAGCGTGGACGCCGCCCGCGGCGCCGCCGATGGATTCCTACAAGACACCGGACGGCGCCCCCGCTTGCTGGTGGCCAAGATGGGCCAGGACGGCCACGACCGAGGCCAGAAGGTCATCGCGACGGCGTTCGCGGATCTTGGTTGGGATGTCGACATCGGCTCCCTCTTCCAGACCCCGGAGGAGACGGCCCGGCAAGCCGTGGAGAATGACGTGCACGTCATCGGGGCGTCATCCCTGGCGGCGGGGCACCTGACCCTCGTGCCGGCGCTGCGAGCGGAGCTGGCTCGGCTCGGCCGCGCAGACATTCTCGTGGTCGTGGGCGGCGTCGTCCCGCCCCAGGATGTCCCTGCCCTCCTTGAGATGGGCGCCGCCGCCGTCTTCGGCCCGGGCACCGTCATCACCGAGGCAGCGGTGACCCTGATCGAGAAGCTCGGCGCCGAGGGCTGAGCCACAGGGCCCTCCAGGCTCCGTCGATGAGAGGGCTCTTAGAGCGTTGGCCCGCCGCGGCTCCACCGCTGGAGATTCGTGGTCTTCTGGTCGATGAAACCATGGGCCGAGCACGGCCCGTTCGCCCCATGAGTATCTCAACACGATTCGCCTCGCTGCTGGTGGCAGCCGCCACCGTGATGGCCCCGGTCACCGCCACGATGACCGCCGCCGCCGCGTCGCCTCCATTTCAGAGTCCCAAGGGGCCGCTGGAGTCCCACGTCCCGCCGACCGAGCCCGGGATCGCCTGGTTCGGCACCTGGGCTGGAGCTCTCGAGGCATCCAAGCGCTCGGGGCGGCCGATCCTCTTCATGTCGGCGGCGCCCCAGTGCCAGGGCGTCCCCGGCGTCTGGTGACCCGGCTATCAGCAAACGGATAGGCGTGTCCTGTCCGACAAGGCCGTCGTCGCTGCCTCCCGCGCGTTCATCTGCGTCAGGCCCCAGACCTACGAGGACGCCGCGGAGGCCAAGGTCCTCTCCTACGTCTTCGCGGGCAGGAGCGGCCTGGAGAACACCTCCTTTGCCCTCTTGGACCCTGAGGGCAAGAAGCTCACGCGCGGTTCCAGGTCGCCGTCCATGACCTATGGAGACGCCGCGGGCCTCGAGGAGGCCCTGAAGAAGATCAGCGCGCGGTACACCGCGAAGGCCAAGCCGATCCGCGAGCTGCCGGAGCTCAAGGACCTTCGTCTCGCGCTCAACGTCGCCGCCGCAGACATGCGCCCGCTCGTCGTGCTCCGCGCCGATGACGACGGACCACGGCGACGCCTCACGGACGCCGTCAGCGCGCTCGCCTGGAGCGAGCGCCTCGTGGGCCGATTCCACTTCGTCGTCCTCGAGGGTGAGACGACCTTTGAAGGGCTCAGCCCTGACGCCGGCCTCAGCGTGGTCCAGCCAGACCCCTACGGTCTGGGAGGCACCGTCCTCGCAAAGGCGGGCCCCGGAGCATCGGCCAAGCTCCTCGCGGAGGCCCTGGACCTGGGCCTCCGCACCTTCGAGGCCGAGGCCCGAGAGCACGACGAGCACGTGCGGGAGGCGCGTCGCCGTGGGATCCAATGGGAGACAGAGCTCCCCGTCACCGACTCACACGACCGCAGGGGCCGGAGGCCCAACCATCGGCCGGGCCGACGTGGCCCTGGACCCGGTCGCAGGGACCGATAGGAGCGCGCATCCACGGACCGAGGACCGGGGTCCGTCGCCGGGCGGCCCGTCAGCGAATGGCGTAGCCCTGCGATCCCTGCCCCATGAGGTTCAGGACCGCGACGATCAGCGCGAAGAGCAGGATCGGAGCGGCGATCCAGAGCCAGTTCTTGCGTAGGAAACCCATGGACGTCCACGCCCCTCGGCGCTGCGACGAGCATAGCCACGCCGAGGGGGCGAGGGCAATCGTCTCCGAGGTGCCCGTGGAACCCCGACGATTCGGCCGGTGAACCCTGGGTCTGCGAGCTTCGAGGCGGCATGAATGGTGCCATGAGACTTGCCCCCTGGGCCCTGCTCGCCGCGGCCCTCCTCAACCACACCCCTGTCTTCGGACAGGCGAGCAGCGCCCGGCAGATGTCGCTCGGCGGCGCCGGCGTCGCCTCGGCGAAGGCGCAGAACTCGGCCTTCGTGAATCCGGCCCTCGCGCAGCGCGCTCGCGGCTCGGATCGGATCGAGATCACCGCGCCGGTCGTGACCGTCGTCGGCGCCGACGAGTCCAATCTCCGTCAGGGCGTGGAGAACCTGCAGGACTCCATCGACGCTCTCCAGGCCGGCCTCGGTGGAGCCAATGAGGCGTCGCTTCGGAGCGACGTCGCGGCGGAGCTCTCCTCCCTCGCTGGAGGAGAGGTCTTCGCCGACGCAGGGGTCGGCGCCTCCTTCGTCCTGCCCCGGGGCCCCATCAGCCTCGGCCTGACCTGGCGTAGCTTCGTCGACCTGCGGGGGCTGACCTCGATCGACCCCGCCGACTTCACGACCATCAACAACACCGTCAACCCGCTCGACCTGGACCAGCTCTCCTCGGAGGTCCTGGTCCCTTCGGTGCGCGTGGACGAGATCGGGTTCACCTTCGCCACGGACTTCTCGTTCTTCGGCCTCCCGAGCTCGGCGGGCGTGACGCCGAAGTTTCAGTCCGTCGAGAGCCGGCTCTACTCCGTCTCCGTCTCCCAGGCCGATCAGTCCGACATCCTCTCGGGGCTCGGCGACGGAGGGACACGTCGAGATGACATCCTCAACGTCGACCTCGGCGTTGCCGTTGACCTCTCGCCCCGCTTGCGCGCCGGGATCGCGACCAGCAACCTGCTCAAGCACACCTTCGAGGCACCGGCCATCTCGGGGGTCGCGTTCGCCTACGAGCTTGAGCCCTTGACCACCGCCGGCCTCGCCTACGGGCAGGATGGCTGGATGGTCACCGCCGACCTCGACCTGAACTCGACCAGTCGCTTCGAGGGCCTTGGGGGATCTCGCTTCCTGCGCCTCGGCGGAGAGCTGAGCCTCGGGACGCCCCTTGCGATGCGAGGCCTGCCCGGGCATCCGCACCTGAGCGACGTCGAGGGCGCGCCGAACGACGCGGTGGTGATCCGCGCCGGGTTCTTGACCGACCTGGACTCGACGCAGCAGGACCTGTGGAGCCTGGGTATCGCTTTCCCTACCTACCTCCAGGCACCGCTCGAGTTCACACTTGCGGTTGGCGGCGAGGCCTTCGGCGCCGGCCTGCAGTTCGGTTGGTCGATCTGACCGGCCCTCCGTCCCTCCCTCTAAACACCCATCGCAAGCGACCCATGATCTCCCCCATTGACGGCCTCCCGGACGGCGTGCTCGGTTTTGACATCGGCGACAAGATCACCACGGCCGACTACGACGACATCCTCGGTCCGGCCATCAAGGCTCAGGCAGAGGCCGGCAACGGAGTCCGGGCGGTCATCCGCCTCTCCCAATGCCCCTCCATGTCCGCCGGCGCCATCTGGGACGACATCAAGCTCGCCACGGCGTACTGCGGCCAGTGGCGCAGGATCGCGATGCTCGCTGACGCGACCTGGATCAGGGCGTCAATCCGCGTGACCAACTTCATGATGCCCGGCCAGTTCCGCGCCTTTGACCTCGATCAGTTCGAGGCGGCCTCGGAGTGGGCCGCCAGCGAAGACGGCGGCTTGCACGTGACGCTCTCAGAGGCGCTCCCCCGGATCGCCACCCTTGAACCGGGTGGCCGCCTGACGAAGGAGGACTTCGCCGACGCGGCGGCCGCGATCGACCCTGTGATCGAAGAGGAGGGGGACCTCGCAGGGGTCCTCATCGCCTCCGAGTCGATCCCAGGGTGGACCTCGTTCGGCTCCTTCCTGGCCCACATGCGCTTCGCCAAGGACCACCACCACCACATCAAGCGGATCGCGGTCTGCTCCAACAGCGCGGCCGCCCAGCACCTGCCCTCCCTGGGCAAACACTTCATCTCAGCGGACGTGAGGTCCTTCGACTTCGACGACCGGGACGACGCGATGGAGTGGCTGCGGTCCGAGGACTGACCAGCCCGGCGCGGCTCAGACCTTTCGGCCGACGATGATCTGGTGGCGCGTCCCCTTTCGCCGGGGGCGCGCGTACGAGCGGTGCTTGGTGACCTCGAAGCCGCCCTTGGCGAGAGCCGTCGCGAACTCCGGCTCCTCGTTGCTACACCAGTAGGCGACGCGCCCACCGGGACGCAGCGCATCCCGCACCAGCCGGATCCCGGCGCGCCCGTACAGCGCCTGGTTCTGTCGATCGACCATGGGCGCAGGGCCGTTGTCGATGTCCAGCATCAGCGCGTTGAGCGCCCCGCCGTAGCGCTGGAGGACCTTGTTGACATCCCCTCGAATGAGCTTCACCCGGGAGTCCTTCAGGGGGTCGCCCGAGTGACCACCGGCGGGCCCGAGGTTCCACTCGACCACCGCGTCGAGCAGCTCGACCTGGATCGCTTTACCGCCCTCGGGGAGGAGGTCAAGGGCGGTGCGAAGCGTGAAGCCAAGACCCAGCCCACCGATCAGTACCAGCGCGCCGGGCTCTAGACCCTCGCAAACGTGCTGCGCGAGCTCCTCCTCGGAGTTGTGTTGCCGAGACGACATCAGCGCCCGCTTGGCCGCGACGATCTCGTGATGCCCATCGTGCTCGAAGAGCTCGAGCTCCGTTCCGTCGGACGTCTTCGCGCTCCCCACCCGTTCCCTAGGCTTCATAGGCGCACCCTAACCGGGAGCGGCCAGCGCCCGCGAGCGGCCCCTGGGATCCTGGGCGC
>CAJQPT010000112.1 GCA_905480285.1 uncultured bacterium | reverse complement strand
GCCCCCCCGGCGTCGACCTGCTGCTGGCGGTGCCGGTCCGGGACGGCTGGTGGTACCTGTTCACCGACCACTAGCCGGCCGGTCCTCCACCTCGCCGTCCCGCGCAGGGGTCAGTCTCGTCGGCTGAACTTCGCGAGCAAGCGCAGAATCTCGAGGTAGAGCCAGACCAGGGTGACCATCAGCGCGAAGGCGCCGAACCACTCCATGGCCTTGGGCGCCCCGTGGCGGGCCCCCCGCTCGATGAAGTCGAAGTCGAGCAGCAGGTTGAAGGCGGCCAGCCCGATGACGAAGAGGGAGATGCCAATGCTCAGGGGTCCTGAGCCGTGCAGCATGGCCATCTGCACGCCGAAGAGGCTGAGCGCGAACGAGACGAGGTAGAACAGCATCACCGCGCCCGTGGCCGCCATGACGATGGAGCGCAGCTTCTCGGTGACGCGGATGATGCGGAAGGCATAGAGCGCGAGCATCGAGAGCGCGGTGGTGAAGGTCAGCACCACGGCCTGGAAGACGATGCCGCCCCCGATGCCGGAGTCGGCGGGCACCCTCTGGGCGATGAACGCGGAGATGGCCCCCAGGAAGAGGCCCTCCAGGAGGGCGTAGGGGACCGCCAGCGAAGGCGCCAACCTCGGCTTGAAGCTGATCACCATGGCGACGATGAAGCCGACGAGTCCGCCGCCGATCATCCAGGGCATGGCCTTGCCGGGGTCGTCGATGGCGAGCTTCCACGTGTAGGCCGCCGACAGCATGACGGCGAGCAGCAGGAAGGCGGTCTTCGCCATCGTGCCCTGCACGGTCATCTGGGTCGCGACGGCGCCGCTCTGCGACTGGAACGAGGTCCCGCTGAAGACGGAATCCTTCAGGACGGGGTTGTTGGAGGTGTTCTGCATGGTGGCTCTCGGAAGGCTTGGGCTCAGAGGATAGGCGCAATTGGACCCAGTTCCCACGGCTGCGGGGCGTGGAACGTGGCCAGAGGCTGCAGGGGAGGTGCGGTGCGGGGGGGCGCCGGAAGGGGGGGCTCGCTCAGCGCCGGGCGCCAAGCCAGCGGATCAACGGCGAGTCGAGCGCGACGGGCTCGGTGGTCAGCAGCGGCTCCCCGTAGCGGCGGCGGATCCGCTCGCCGTAGGTGCGAGCCTTGGTCTCCACGCGCTCGAGGATGTCGGCCCCGTAGAGCAGGTGCTTGCCCTCGTCGCCCTCGTCGGACCGCTCGAGCTGGGTGGCGTAGGCCAGGATGGCCTCGCGCTTGCGCTCCCAGACCGGTTCGATGTCGACGATGAAGGTCGGCTCGAAGGGGACGTGGGACATGAAGTGCGCGAGCTGCGCGGGGCGACGCGCGGCGGGCCCGCCGGCCTGCTTGGCCAGCTGACCGAGTCCCGAGAGGTACCACCCCTGGCGGGCGAGCAGGGCGCTCGCCTCGTGGTCGGGGTGGGGGTCGTGGGCGTGGTGCGCGAGGACGAGGTCGGGCGCGAGCTCCCGCAGGTGGCGAGCGACCTCCTCGCGGGCCTCGGGCGCGGCCTGGACCCTGCCGTCCGGCAGGTTCAGGTTGCCGCGCCAGGCGAGCCCCAGCACCTCGGTGGCGCGGGCCGTCTCGGCGTCGCGGTCATCACGGGTCCCGCGCGTCCCCATCTCGCCGCGGGTCACGTCGAGCACGCCGACGCGCGCGCCGGCGTCGACGAGCCGGAGGATGGTCCCGCCGGCGGAGATCTCCGCGTCGTCCGGGTGAGCGGCGATCACGAGCACGTCGAGCGTTGTCATTGCGGGTCTCCTTCGTCGTCCTCCAGATGGAGGACGAGGTGTTCGGTGGCGGCGGGAGGGAGCTCGCGCCAGAGGGCGTCCACGAAGTCGGGCCCGAAGCGCGCCACGAACTGGAACGGCCCGACGACGCGCTCCTGGGGCACGCCGCGGGGCATGAGGGTGTGGTTGACCCGACGCACCTGGCGCGCGCCCTTGCCGGCGCGGTTCTGGTGCACGCGGGTGGCCTTGTCGATCACCTTGCCGATGGAGCTGCGCACGTGCTCGGCGGTCTTCTTGAGGGTGATGCCGAGGGCTGGCTCGAGCTCCGCGAGCTCCGAGCGGTGGGCGGTCAGGGCGGCCGAGGCCTCCTCGCTGACCCGGCGGAGGGCGCTGATGACCTCGGGCTCGCCGTATTCCTCGGTCGCGGGCGTGAAGGAGCCCGAGGCACGCAGCACCTCCTCAACCCCGGCCTCGACCCGGCCGAGGGCATAGCGGGTGTCCCCATCCACGAGGGTCAGGGAGACCCGCGGCACGAAGGGGGTCCTGGGCTGCCCCGCGCGGTCGCGGGCGGGTCCGAGCTGGGCGTGGTAGGCGAGCTCGCCGAGCCCCCCGATGTAGGCGCAGGTGGGGAAGACGGCGTCCTGGACCAGGGGGCGGACCAGCGCGCCCGCGGACCAGCGTCCCGGCTCACCCACGATCAGGCTGCCGACCTCCGCCGCGGTCCGCTCGCCGGCGTCCCCGTCCCTCAGGAAGCCACCGGGGCTCGCGCGGTGCGCGGTGCGCTCCGCCCGCGAAGCTCCCTCGGCGTCGAGGTGCTGGTAGACCAGCGCAGCGCCCGGGTCTCGGTCTCGGCCGTCCACGGGGATCGCGGTCGCGAGCCCCAGGTCGGCGAGCTCGGCCTCGCCTGCGCGCAGGGCGTCCGCCAGGCCCATCGAGGCACCGGGTCCCGACACCAGCCGAGCCATCTCACTGGAGAGGGTCGGGCGGATCCAGGCGGGCTCGCACACGACGAGGCCGTGGTGGCCGGCGAGCTCGTTGAGGGTCCTCGAGAAGGCCCGCGCAAGGGTCTCTCCATCCCGCGGCAAGAACAGGTCCAGGGCGGCGTCCGCCCCGGCGTGCTCCTCGACGACGCCCCGTAGCTGGGCTCTGACCGCGTCGAGCCTCTGGGCCTCGGCGCTGATGGGCAGCTCGCCCACCGGGGTGCGCCCCGAGGCGAGCCCGGCGAGCCCCACCTTCTGGAGGTCCAGGTTCCGGTTGAGCTGCCAGGCGTGATGCACCTCGGCGATGTCGTGGTCGTCGGCGTGATTCCAGAAGACGGGGACCACGGGGACTCCCCAGCGGCGGGAGAGCTCCTGGGCCACCTTGCACGCCTGCAGGGCCTTGTAGAGGCAGTAGAGCGGCGAGGTGAGGAAGCCCGGCTGCTGACCCGTGAGGACGCAGGGCACGCCCTCGCGCCGCAGCGACTCGAGGTTGTCCCGGGCCGCGGGTGCGAGGGCGAGCTGGGCCTCGAGGAGGCCGCCATCGAGGAGCTCCACCAGGGCGCCGCGCTCCTCCACGCCGAGGCGCTCGTCGGGCTCCCCGATGTCCTCCAGCCGGGCGATCACGGGGACCGGGCTGAAGGCCGCGCCGGATGAGATGCCCTCACGCGCCAGGGCCGAGAGCCCGTGGACGTCGGCGGGGAGGTGCTGGACTCGGGTCTTCATCAAAGGAGCGCGGCGCGGAGCTCAGCCGCCATCGCGTCCATGGCCCCGGCTGCGGCGTCCTTCCAGTGCTTCTCTGGCTGATTCTTGCCCGCGAAGAGGATGCCTCGGGAGGAGTTCACCAGGGCGCCCTGCAGCCCGTCCCCGAAGCCGCCCACGATGTCCGCGGCGCCCGCGCCCTGGGCTCCATAGCCGGGCAGCAACAGGGGGGTCTGGGGCATCAGGCGGCGCAGCCGCGCGAGCTCGTCGGGGTGAGTCGCCCCCACCACGGCGCCCACCGAGCTCCAGCCGCTGTCGCCCACCAGGTCCTGACCCCAGCGCTCCACGGCCCCCGCGACGCGGTCGGCCAGGAGCGCCGGTCCACCCTCGCAGCCCTCGGTGGAGAGGGCCTGGAACTCGGCGCTGGAGGGGTTCGAGGTCCGCACAAGGACGTACATGCCGCCTCCTGTGGCCCTGCACTCGTCGACGATGGGGGCGACGGAGTCTGACCCGAGGTAGGGGTTGACCGTGATGGAGTCGCAGAGGGTCCTCGGGTCCTGTCCCTCGATCCCCCGCAGGAACGCCTGGGCATAAGCCGCCGCCGTGCTCCCGATGTCCCCACGCTTGACGTCGCCGATGACGAGCAGGCCCGCGTCCTTGGAGGCGGCGACCACGCGCTCGAACTCCGCCACGCCGTCCGCCCCGAAGACCTCGAAGAACGCCGACTGGGGCTTCACCGCGGGCACCTTGCCGGCCGCGGCGTCGATGATCTCGCACAGGAAGTCCCCGATGGCTCGGGCGCGCTCCGCCCTCGAGGCCGACGGGTCGCGGGCCACCGCGTACTCGTCGGGGAGGTGGGCGAGGTGGGGGTCGAGCCCGACGACGCAGGGGTTCCCGACCCGTTCGACGGCGTCGTGAAGTCGGTCGCCGAAGGGCCGCATCAGGAGTCCTCGGGGTCCTTGGGGTCGCTGGAGCCCTTGCGGGCCTTGGGCTTGCCCGTCGCGCTGTCCATGCCCAACGCCTGCCAGCGCTCGTGGGTCTCGTCGAGGGTGGAGACCTGCTCGCTCTCGGGGACCAGCACACCGGCAGAGACCGTCACGCGTAGCGCCTCGTCCACGGAGATGTCGAGCGGGATGAGGCGCTCGGCCTCGATGAAGACGGTGAACCCGGTCATCGGCATGGGCGAGGTGGGAATGAACACCGAGAGGAAGTTGCCACCCAGCTCCGCGTGGATGCTCTTGAGCCCCCCGCCGGTCACGAAGCCGATGGCCCAGACGCCCTCGCTCGGGTACGGAGCGGCGACCACGGTGTCGAACTCCAGCTCGTTGTCCGAGAGGAAGAAGTCCACCAGCTTCTTGGTGTACGGGTAGACCGACCGGACGATGGGGATCCGGGTCAGGGCCTTGTCGAAGCTCGCGATCAGGCCACGGCCCAGGAAGCCGCTCGCCAGGTACCCCAGGAAGAGCACGATGACCGCGGCGAGAAGGATCCCGATCCACTCCGGGACCGGTGTCGCCGACCGCAGCTTCTCCCGGTCGATGGCCAGCTTCTCCAGGTTCCGGATCCAGGTGTAGCGGTCCGTGCGGAAGTTCTCGATGGCGGCTTGAGCGGCCTGAGAGCCGAGCTCTCCGAGCTCCCGCCCCTGCCCGATCCGGGCCTGGAGGTCGATGGGGAGCTGGTCGAAGTCGACAAACTGCTGTGCCCGCGGGTCCACGTCCATCAGGCCCAGGGCCTGCCACCCCAGGGAGTTCCCGTCGAGGACGGTGAGGATGGTCGCGTTGATGGGCTTCGTGAGGTACGTGTTCACGAACTGCACCACCGTGGCGAAGACGAAGATCGTCAGCACGGCGGGGAGCAGGACCACGAGCCCCCGGACGAAGAAGTTCCTCTTCTTCTTCGACGCCTTCTTCTCGCGCTTGAGCTGCCGCTTGGCGGCGCGCGTCAGCTTCTTCGACTCGTCGGGTGCCATCGCAGCAGAGCCTACCGGAGAGCGCCGGGGCTTTCAGACGGAGAGGGGGCCAATCTGTTGCCACCGGTGAGGTCCGGACGCCACGGCTGCCCGGAGAATTGAGAGAGCCCCCCCGGCGGCTCGCCGAGGGGGCTCTCTGAGTCCAGTCACGCCCGAGGGCGTGGGCGAGCGATCACTGGAAGGTGATACTCACGGCCGTCGAGAAGTTCGACGTCGGGTTGCCACCGGCAGTGTCGCGCGACCAGTACTGGAAGAAGCGCGTATCACCAGCCATCACGGACGACGGGCCGGTCGGGCCGGGGACGGCCGTCAGGTCCACCGGGAAGCTGACCGCGCCAGCTCCGTCGGAGGTCTGGACGGCGCCCGCGTAGCGACCGATGCTGAGGCTTGCGATGCAGAGGTTGCCCGCCGAACCGCCGGGGTTCGCCAGGTACGTCGCGTCGCTCGACGTCAGGAAGTAACCCATCGTGTTGGCCGGGAGGTCCCGGACGGCGAGGGTCAGCGTGTTGTCTGTGGCGACCGGGCTACCGGTGGCCGTGATCACTGCTCCACCGCCGGACTCGTTGGCCTGCGCGGAGCAGATCGTGGAGCCGAGACCCTCGGAGATCGTGAGCACGCCGTTGCCGAACTCAGGGGTGGTACCCCAACCGCTCACCTGGATGACGTAAGGAGTTCCCGCGGTGCCCGAGATCGTGAGAGCGCTC
>CAJQPT010000111.1 GCA_905480285.1 uncultured bacterium | reverse complement strand
GCGTAGTTGTTGTCGGCAAGTAAGATGCCGTTCCCGGGATGATTAGCGGGGTGACCTGGGATCCCCGGCACGCAACCTGGTAGCGACGGAAACCGGTCGAAACCAGTGCGCCCCCATCCATTGATGACGCCCCGCCGGGCGTCGCATAAAGGATAGGCCGGAGCGTGCTCGGTCACAACGCGTGATCCTCCTATCCTGTCCCCCATGGACAGCGAAGCGACCCTGGAGCGCCCCACCCCCGGGTCCTGGGCGGCCCTGGTCGCGCTGACGGCGTTCCTGCTCGCGAGCGCGCTCTCCTTTTGGCCCTACACGGTGGATGACGCGTTCATCTCGCTCCGGTATGGCCAGAACCTCGTCGGGAGCGGGGTCCTGGCATGGAACCCCGGGGAGGCCGTGGAGGGGTTCTCCAACCCGCTGTGGACGCTCTATGGGGCAGGGCTCCTGGCCCTGGGCCTCCCGCCGGTGCTGGGGCTGAAGCTCGGCGGCTTGCTCGCGGCGCTGCTCTGTGTGCCCGCCACCTACGGCCTCGCGCGGCGCGTGGGGCTCGGGGGCGGGCCGAGTCTGGTGGCCGCCGCCATCGTCGCCACCAACGCGTCGATGGCCCTCTGGGCGGTCGCCGGGCTGGAGACCGCGAGCTTCACCCTGCTCCTCGTGCTGATGGCCTGGCGCTTCGAGGTGGAGCGCGGCGACGCCCAGGCCCGGCCGCTCTCCGCAGGGCTCTTCCTCCTCGTCTGGATGAGCCGCCCCGAGGCTCCCGCCTATGCCCTCTACGTGGTCGTTCGCCGCGCCATGGCGCTCCGCTCAGAGCCCCTCGGCAGGCGGGACCTCACCTGGGTGGGCGCCGCGATGCTCGGCGTCGGGGCCTTCGAGGTCGTCGGCTGGTGGACCTACGGGGGCCTCCTCCCGGCCACTCACGCCGCCAAGGTGGGCGGCGGGCCACCGCTGCTGGAGGCGCTGGCCGCGGGGCGAGGCGCGCGCTTCTTGCTCTACCGGTTCCTCTTCCACCAGGGCTGGGCCTTCGCCGCCCTCTGGGTGACCGCGGCGGCGTGCGCGCTGATTGGGCGGCGCAGGGTCCCCGCCGTGGCCTGGTGCATGGGCTTCTCCGGCCTGTTCTTCGTGGCCTACGCGTTCACCGATTGGATGCCCCGGTATCGCTTCATGGTGCCGCCGCTGCCCTTCCTCGCCGTGGGCGCGGCGGCGGGCTTCGGGTGGATGGCCGCGGCCACGCGGGCCCGCGCCCGGTGGGCAGCCCCCGCCGTCGTGCTCTTGCTCCTGGGCGGGTCGGCGTGGAATCAGGCCACGGTGGGCTACGACCGGTCGCACAACATCGCCCTGGCCGTGGAGCCCCGGGGCGCCTGGATGCTGGAGGTCCCCGCCCGGGTGCAAGCGCCCTGGGAGCCGGGCCGGCAGGAGCTGGACGCCTGGGCTGTGCTCGAGCTGACCCCGGAGGGAGAGACCATCGCGTGCCCTGACATCGGCTTCATCGGCGCGCTCTCCGGGAACCCCGTGTGGGACATTCGCGGCCTCGTGACGCCCTCCGCCGCGAGCTTCCTGAACGTGCCAGAAGGGGATCCTGGCCGCCCCGCGGCGAGGGCGGCCATGCTGGATGAGATGTATGCCGGTCAGCCGGCCCTCATCCTCCTCCCGACCCGTCCGCAGGGTATGGCGCCTGTGGCGCGGCGCTTCCTCGCCGCGCTTGAGGCGGACGGACGCGTCGCCGAGGGCTACGAGCGCCGCGACGACCTCCTCCCCTTCCGCGTGGCCTTCGTGAGGAGGGACCTGGGCGACCTCGACTTCGACCGGGCCATCCGCGTTCGGCGGGCCCTGGATCGACTCCCGAGCTACCGGACGGCCCTCGGCCTCGAGCGGTCCGCGCCCTACCGGTAGGTGCCAGGCCCCTGTTGGGAGGCCGGGCCCATGTCGGGAGGCCGGGCCCTAGTCGGGGCGCCGGGCCCTAGTCGGGGCGCCGGGCCGACTTCATCGCGCGGTCCATGTCGCGGCGGTCATCCTTCTCGCGCTTGCTCTGGCGCTTGTCGTGGAGCTTCTTGCCCCTGGCGAGACCGACCCGCAGCTTGACCAGCGAGCCGTCCCAGAAGATCTCCATCGGGATGAGCGTGGTGCCCTTCTCCCGGACGGTCTTGTTCCACTTCGCCACCTCGCGCTTCTTGGCGAGCAGCACCCGGTCGCGGACGGGGGCGTGGTTGTGGATGTTGCCCTGGGCGTACTCGGGGATGTGCATCTGCATGATCCGCAGCTCCCCGTCTTTGATGAAGCAGAACGCCTCCTGCAGGGAGACGCGGCCGGCCCGCAGGCTCTTGACCTCCGTCCCCCTGAGCACGATCCCGACCTCCAGCTCGTCCAGGATGAGGTACTCGTGGGTCGCGCGCTTGTTACGGGCGATGGAGCGCCGCTCGCGGGGTCTGGAATCGGCCGCCATGGCACGGAGTCTACGTGCAGCGCCCTCGGAGCGGGCGTCCAGATGCACTACCCTCCACCCATGACCAGCCAGGACCCCAGACCGATCCTCGCCGAGGCCCTGCGCCTCGACGGCGCCGATGACCACGTCGAGCTCCGCTACCACGCCAAGCGCACCCGCAGCGTCGCGGTCGAAAAGGGGCGCGTCGACCAGGCCAAGCTCAGCGAGCACACGGGCGTCGGCGTCCGGGTGCTCTCGTCGGGCACCTATGGCTTCGCCTCCACCGACCGGCTCGAGGTGTCGGCGGTGCGTGCTGCGATCGAGACCGCCCGGGCCGCGGCGCAGGCCTCTGCGAGCGCGCGCAAGGAGCGCATCTCGCCACCCCCAGCGGCGGACCTCGCGGTCGGGCGCTTCGACGCGCCCGGGTACGAGGAGCTGCTGGCGGCGTCGGTGGACGAGCGGATCCAGCTGGTGCTCGGGCTCGAGGAGCGGGCCCGCGGTCAGAGCCCGCGCATCGTCAGCGCCTCCAGCGGTTACACCGAGTCGTTCGAGGAGAAGGGCATCGTCACCAGCGACGGCGCGAGCGCGTGGACGCGGGTGGCGCGCCCCGAACTACGGGTCATGACCGTCGCCGAGGCCGACGGTGAGCT
>CAJQPT010000110.1 GCA_905480285.1 uncultured bacterium | reverse complement strand
CGTCGCTTCGCTCCCAACCACCTCTCCCAAGAGAAGCATGGCAGGCCCCATCTCACTCCGCGTTATCACGCCCGAAGCTGTCGCCCTCGACACGACGTGCTCCTCCATCAGCTTCCCGACGACCGACGGGTCGGTGGGGGTGCTGAAGGGGCACGCTCCGATGGTCGCGGCCCTCGGTGTCGGCGAACTCCTGATCCGTGGTGACGCCGCTGACAACGCGATGTTCATCGCGGGCGGGTTCGCTGAGGTTCGCGACAACGTGGTTCGCGTCGTGACCGACGTCTCCGAGCCGCCCACCGAGATCGACGTGGAGCGCGCCTCGAGGGCCGCCGAACGCGCTCGCGCGCGGCTCGAGACCAGCGAGTCGGTGGAGGGCGAGCACCTTGACGTGCTCCGCGCCCGCGCGTCGCTGTCCCGCGCGATCATGCGTCAGCAGATCGCGACCAAGTACCGCCGCTGATGTCGGGCGCCAACGAGCGGGCCGGCTGGCAGCGAACCCACACCTGCGGCGAGCTCCGGGAGGAGCACGCCGGATCGACGTCCGTCCTCAACGGCTGGGTCGCGAGCCGCCGCAACCTGGGCGGGATCTACTTCATCGACGTCCGGGATCGCTACGGCGTGACCCAGGTCGTGCTGCCCGAGGACCTCGACGCGTCGGCCAAGTTGGCGCGGGAGGACTGCATCTCGGTGACCGGGGAGGTCACCCTGCGTGAGGCGCCCAACGATCGCATGCCCACGGGTATGGTGGAGCTGCGGGCGGCGTCGGTGGAGAAGCTCTCGGCCTCGAAGACCCCGCCATTCGAGATCGAGGAGAACCTCGACACCTCGGTGGAGCTGCGGCTCAAGCACCGCTACCTCGACCTCCGGCGCCCCGACATGCAGCGGGCGCTGATGCACCGCAGCCGCTTCATCGGCGCGATGCGCGCGGCCTTCCTGGCCCGCGAGTTTGCCGAGGTGGAGACGCCGATTCTGACCAAGGCGACGCCCGAAGGCGCTCGGGACTACCTGGTCCCCAGCCGCGTCCACCCCGGCGACTTCTACGCGCTCCCCCAGAGCCCGCAGATCTTCAAGCAGATCCTGATGGTCTCGGGCATGGACCGCTACTTCCAGGTGGCGCGCTGCTTCCGCGACGAGGACCTGCGCGCGGACCGCCAGCCGGAGTTCACCCAGCTCGACATGGAGATGTCCTTTGTCGAGGAGGAGGACGTCTACGCCGCATGGGAGGGGGTCCTGGCGGACACCTTCAAGGGGTCCATGGGGGTGGAGCTGCCGACGCCGTTCCCGCGGGTGACCTGGCGAGAAGCCATGGAGCGCTTCGGGTCGGACAAGCCGGACACGCGCTTCGCCATGGAGCTCGTCGACGTGGCCGAGTGGGTCGGCGTCAGCGGCTTCGGGGTCTTCGAGAAGATGATCGCCGATGGCAAGCGCGTGATGGCGATCGCCGTCCCGGGCGGCGGTGAGGCCGTCTCCCGCGGCAACATGAAGAAGCTCGAGGAGGTCGCCAAGACCTATGGCGCCAAAGGCCTCGCGTGGTGGAAGCCCGGGGTCGAGGGCGGCGCCGGCGGCTCCATCGTGAAGTTCTGCCAGGGCGACTCGGGGGCCAAGCTCTGCGAGGTCACCGGCGCTGCTGAGGGCGACCTGGTCCTGCTGGTGGGGGACGTCGAGTCCACCACCTGGCGCTCCCTCGGCGCCCTGCGCCTGCACGTGGCCCGCGAGCTCGGGATGATTCCCGGGGTCGACGGCGCGGACGCAGGCTCCACGGGCCCCTGGAACTTCCTGTGGGTCACGGAATTCCCCATGTTCGAGCGTGACGAGGAGCCCGCGGACGGCGGCCCGCCGCGCTGGGTCTCCCTGCACCACCCCTTCACGGCGCCCGCCGACTGGGACATGCCCGGGGACCCCGGCTCCATGGGGAGCCGCGCCTACGACCTGGTCCTGAACGGATGGGAGCTCGGCTCCGGTTCCATTCGGATCCACCGCCAGGCGACCCAGGAGAAGGTCTTTGACCTGCTCGGCCTCGACGAGGCCCAGCAGCAGGCCAAGTTCGGCTTCCTGTTGGACGCGCTCTCCTACGGCCCCCCGCCCCACGGCGGCTTCGCGGTCGGTCTGGATCGGATCGTGGCCCTGACCCTGGGCATGGAGTCGATCCGCGATGTGGTCGCCTTCCCCAAGACGGCCTCCGCCACCGATTTGATGTGCGACGCCCCGAGCAGCGTCGAGCCCCATCAGATGGGGGACCTCTACATTCGTCACGACGGCCTGCCCTCAGCGGGCGGATCCGACTCTTGAGCCGCGCCCACGGGCCGGCTGAGGTGGTCGATCGAGGCAGCCCCCGGGGCGCCTCGGCGGCCCATGAACGGGCCACCGGCCCGGCCGCCCTTCGGCGGCATTTGCCCGCAGCCTGCAATCCTTGCGGGTCTTCGCGGGACTCGTCTATGGCCGGATGGCAGCATCCGGACTATCGTCTTTGAACCTTCCTGGTCGCGGCCGCTCGAGGTGAGCTGCCGGGCCCCACGCAACCCGAAGAGGAAACTACTTGGCCGTCCAGAGCTTTCGACGCAACCGCCGCATCCGCGTTCCTGAGGTCCGCTTGATCGATGAGAACGGTGACCAGGCTGGCGTCGTATCCACAAAGGACGCGCTGCAGCGCGCCCAGGAGGCGGGGCTCGACCTCGTCGAGGTCGCGCCCACGGCTCGTCCACCGGTCTGCAAGATCCTCGACTGGGGCAAG
This sequence comes from uncultured bacterium, assembly GCA_905480285.1. GTDB lineage: Bacteria > Planctomycetota > UBA1135 > UBA1135 > Saltatorellus. The sequence goes on along the minus strand of CAJQPT010000110.1, from coordinate 1,696 downwards.
TTCAACTACGAGCAATCGAAGAAGAACAAGCGCGACAAGGGGAGCTCGAAGGGCAAGTCTGGCCTGAAGGAGCTGCGCGTGCGCCCGGCGATCTCGGAGCACGACCTGTCGTACCGACTGACGGACGGGCGCAAGTTCCTGGACGAGGGTCACAAGGTGCTCTGCGTCTGCATCTTCAAGGGGCGCCAGATGGCCCACCCCGAGCACGGCTACGACGTGATGCGTCAGGTCGCCGCCGACCTGGTCGACATCTCCAAGGTCGAGATGCCGGCGAAGATGATGGGCCGACGCATGACCATGCTCCTCAGCCCGTTGCCCCTGACCCAGCGGCGCGCCGCTGCCAAGGAGCGAGAGCAGAAGAAGCGCGACGCCGAGATCGCCCGCGAGCGCGGCGAAGACGTCCCCGAGGCCTGAGTGCTGCGGGCGCCGCCTCGGTGTCCTCTCCATCGGGCCGCAGGGCCCTGGACTGACGGCATCCTTACGGGAGTCGCCGGCGAACCGCTTCTCGTACGGCTGCTGCCCCTAACGATGTCTCGAGGTCAGCCTGCGCGCTCCTTCGCGGCCCATCGGGCGGGGTCTTCCCTGCCCCGGCGGTCGCGCCGACCGTCTGGGACCCTTGCGGATGCGGCCCCCGCCCCGTTCACTGTGAGTCTGATCCCGCGCCGCGCCTGGCCGGATCCCAACCCCCGGTCCACACGACCCCTTTCCAACAATCCCCATGCGAGCTCTCTTCACTGCGCTGATCGCCGCCTTCGCGATCTCCGCCGCCTTCGCGGCCTCGGTTTCAGTCGACTCGGTCAACAAGAAGTGCCCCATCAGCGACATGCCGGTGAAGGAGGGCGTCGTGGTCTCCACGGCCGACGGTGACATTGGGGTCTGCTGTGGCGGCTGCCAGAAGAAGGTCGCCGCTTGGGACGACTCCAAGAAGGCGAAGTTCGTGGCCAACGCCACCGCGTCGAAGTCGGACGACAGCGGCGCCAAGAAGGCCGCCAAGACCGGTGGCGACGCCAAGACCTGGTCCGAGCCCTACCTCCTCAGCACCTGCGCCGCCTCGGGCCGCCCGATCGACGTCAAGGGCACGCCCACGACGAAGGTGATCGACGGCCGTGAGCTGAAGTTCTGCTGCGGGGGCTGTGCCGCCGCCGTCGCGAAGGACCCCGCCAAGTGGCTCCCCAAGGTCGACAAGGCCATCACGGCACGTCAGATGGGGATCTACCCGACCACGACCTGCATCGTCAGCGGTGAGCCGCTGATGGAGGACGGGAAGGACACCGGTGTCTCGATGGTCATCAACAACCGCCTCTTCCGCGTCTGCTGCAAGATGTGCGCGCGCAAGGTGACGGCGGATCCGGCCAAGTACGCGGCCAAGCTGGACGCCATGGCCATGAAGGGCCAGGCCAAGGCCTATCCCCTCAAGACCTGCGTGGTCGCGAGCACCAACGCCCTCGGAGACGCTCCGAAGCAGATGATGGTGGGCGGCCGCCTCGTGCAGACCTGCTGCGGCGGTTGCGCGAAGAAGGTGGAGGCGAACCCCGCCAAGTACGTCGCCATCGTGGACGCGGCCTGGGCCAAGACCAAGGCCGTCTCGGCCGCGGACGGCGCAGTGAAGAAGGCCGGCAAGACCGACGCTGACGGCTGAGCTACTGGCTGAGCCCCGGCTGATCCCCCCGCTGACCCCCCCCTGACCCCCCCGCTG
>CAJQPT010000109.1 GCA_905480285.1 uncultured bacterium | reverse complement strand
GCCAGTCCGCCTCCCAGGCGGCCAGGACGTGCATGTCGTCGAGGTCGTGGCCCCCGAAGCGCTCCACCTCGGCGATCGGCCCCGCAAGGGCCACGCGCCCGGAGAGGGTGGCAACCGAGGTCTCGTCTGACGCGCCCCACTGAATCGCCGAGCGAGCTCCGTACCTGCCTTCTTCGGGTTCGAGGCTGACGCTGACGACCCGGCCGCCAAGCAGGTGGGCGACCACCGCGTGTCCGGCTTCATGCCAGGCTTCGATTTCGGTGGGGTCGGGGCTCGCCATGGCCCCAGGATATCGCTCTGATCGTCCTCCGAGCGAGCCCATGGCACCCACCCCAGAATCACCCCGGCCGGCAGAGCGGCCGGCAGCTCACCGGCCGGCCGCCCCGAGCGAGGCGTTGGGAGGCGACCCCGGGGTCAGCGCCGGCCCGTCGCCGCGAGCCCCCCGAGCTGCGCTGGGGCCCCTTCGGGTGGCGCTGCGCTGCGCGGTTGTCCTGCTGGCGCCGATCGGCCTCTACCTGCTCACGGCGGAGCTGGCGATGCGCGTGCCCGTCCACTCGGGGGCGGATCCGGACGGCGGCGAGGTGGACGTCTACCTCGTGACCAACGGGGTCCACGTCGCCGTCTGGCTTCCCACCGTCCGGCCCGAGCGGGATTGGTCAAGGTGGCTCCCACCCGAGGTTCCGGCGCGCGCGGGCGGGTACGTGGAGTTCGGGTGGGGGGACCACGACTTCTACCTCAAGGTGCCCACATGGGAGGACCTCACCGCGGGCGTGGCCCTGCGCGGGGCGCTGCTCCCGACGCGCTCCGCCATGCGCGCCACCGCCTACAGGGGGCCCCCGATCCCCGGCGAGCACGTCCACCGGTTGTCCGTCGACGGGGACGGCTACCGGTCGCTGGTCAGATTCGTGGACCGCGGGTTTCAGCTCGATGACAGCGGCCGACCGATCCTGCTGGCGGCGCCGGGCTATGGAAGCTCGGATCGCTTCTTCGAGGGCCGCGGGAGCTACCACCTCTTCACGACGTGCAACACCTGGGCGAACGGGGCGGTGAAGGCCATGGGGCAGCGAGCGGCGCTGTGGACCCCGTTCGAGCGGGGCGCGCGCCACCACCTGCCGCGGAACCTGGGCGAGGATCGTCCGCGCTGAGCGGGCAGTGGGCCCCCTTGTTGGAGGGACCCCTGCTTGGAGGGACCCCTGCTTGGTGGGCCCAGGGCCAGAACGCCCAGAAGCTGTGGGCCCAGGTGCGGTGGGCTCAGATGCGGCGGACCCAGATGCAGCTGGCGCAGCGTCGGTGGACCCAGCGCCGGTGGGCGCAGGGGATGGGGCTCAGCGTGGACGTCGCAGGTTCACGGGTTCGCGGGACCGCTCGACCAGGTAGCGGTCAATCTCCGCCCGTGGGGGGAGCGGCGTGCCCCGTAGGCTGTCCATGAACCAGCGCGCCTCGGGCAGGGCCATGCGGCGGATTCCTCCGACCGAGGAGCCTCCGACCTTGCGCCGGAACAGCACGCGTGAACGCACGCGGTGGGGGGTGTACCCGCCATCCCCGGGGGCGGCGTAGACGTACGCGCTCTGGAGCGGCGGGGCGGCGTCCGGGCGGGCTCCGGGCGGATGGATCGCGTGCCGGCTGAGGTCGATGGTCAGGGCGCCTTCCCGGAGGCGCTCGTCCTCTGCGGCGAGGAAGGCCCTGACCAGGGTGTCGCCGAGCCTGGGGTCTCTGCTGGTGGCGCGGTTCGCCGCGACGTGGGCAGCCCACAGTCGCTCATCGGTGGAGGCCTCGTCATCGAAGGCGATGCGCAGCGCCTCCTCAGTGGACGTGTGCTTCAACGCCGCGACGAGGACCATCCCGAGCGCGGTGGCCACGAGGAGGATGTGGGGGGCCCAGCTGCGCGCCTTCAAGGCGTCACCCCGAGGGCCATCTGGGCCGCGGCCACGGTCTCGGGCCAGGAGATCCACCAGAGTCCAGCGAGGACCGTCAGCGTCAGGGCGAGACCCACGGCTCGCGGCCGGGATCGAACCTGCAGCCCGTGGGACAGGAACCCCGCGGACAAGGCGATCAGGACGGGCTCGAGGGGCACCCGGAAGCGCGACATCGCCACGAGGAGCGACGTCAACACGACGTAGCCGATGAGCACGGAGAAGACCGTGCGGCACGGACCTCGACGCAGCGTGAGGAAGTAGCCGGCGGCGCCGAGGGCCATCGTGAGCGACGAGATCAGGAGGGCAAGGAGCACCAGGGGGACGCGCAGGGCTCCGTGGACCGCGCCGCCTTCTGGGTACATGCCCATGGCCTGGTGGCGGGTGAAGAAGGAGAGCGGGGTGACGAGCTCGCTCCACTTCTTGAGGCGCGTTCGGAGGGTCCAGGCGGGGTGTTCCACGGCGAAGGCGAGTCCGGCGCGGAGCTGACTGGAGTGACGGTCGATCGCGTGGATGGACTCGAACTCTCGGTCCCATCCCGCATCCCTCACCTCGATCTCGCCGTTGCCATCTCGGTCCACCGGCGTCCAGCCGGCGGGGACCTCGGTGAAAGAGCTCCTGGCCAGGGTCTCGATCTGTGGGAGGCCCAGGTCCGCCCTTCGCTTGCGGAGGGGGAGGACGTCAAAGTTCATGGAGCGCGCATTCAGCCCCACGTAGACGTTCTCGCCCAGCGTGGCGCCACCGACGACGGTCCGACCGTAGACCTCATGGTTGCGCAGCGTCCAGGGGAGGGTGACCACAGCCACCGCGAGGAGGGGCAGCGTCGCGCGCCGCAGGGCCTCACCCAGCCCTGCTCCGCGGGATCGCCACGCCATCACGGCGGCGAGGATCGGCACAAGGAAGAGGACGTACTCCTTGATGTAGAGCGCGAGTCCGAAGAGGACTCCGCTGAGGAGGAGTCGGAGAGTCGCCTCGTGATCCTCTCCCTCATCCGCGCGATCCAGGGCGCGGACGAAGTGCCAGAGCGCGGGGAGCAGCAGCGACAGGAAGACCGTCTCCGTCCAGAGGAAGTGGGTGTACGCGCCGAGCGGTAGGTCCACAGCCCAGAGCGCCCCCGCGATGATCGCTGCGCGTCGCGAGAACAGGCGCCACGCGAAGAGCATGGTGGTCACCCCGATGACGCTGGAGAGCGCCACCTGGAGCGCCCGGAGCACGTTGAGCCCGTCGATCCCGAAGGCGTGGATCGAATTGGAGATGAGCCACGGGTAGCCCGGCGGCCAGAAGTAGCGGTGCTGGTCGAGGTAGATCCCCAGGCGCTCCTTCACCAGGGCCAGGTAGAGGTAGTTCGCCTCGTCCGACTGGATATCAAGCGGCAGTACGAGCCACAGCAGGATCCCCCGCAAGGCCACCCCGACAAGGGCGATGATGGCGATCGCCCTCCAGGGCACGCGCGCCAGCGGGCTCGCGGGCCTCGGGCTGTTGGCGTCGGTGGAGGCGGCGTTCATGGGGAGGCTGTGGACCGTGTGGTCGCGCGGTCGTGGGAGAGGATAGCACCGGGCCGGGTCCCTCCATCGTTCGAGCCGCGACCCGTGGGGCGCGGGGCCGGGTGCGAACCTCGCGCGCAGGCGGCATGATAGGGCCATGAAGTGGACGACACTCTCCGGGCCCGCAGGGCTCTGGTCTGACCCCGGCCACACCGATGGGCACGTGGCGCTCGTCAGGTCGGCTGAACTCGGACCGGCGCCTGACCCCGGCGCGAGTCAGGCCGCGGCGGGAGTGAATTGGACATGAGTATGGATGGGGAGCCGACGGCGTCCGGTGCGCCGGATCTCGTGCACCGGCACGTGCGAGTCGGGTGGCTGGCGCTGCTGGTCTTCCTTGCGGGCGGCATCGCGCTTGAAGCTCTCCACGGCTTCAAGGTGGACGCCTACCTGGGCGTGGATAACGAGACCCGGAAGCACCTCTGGACCCTCGCTCATGCCCACGGGACGCTGCTCGGCCTCGTGAACCTCGCCTTCGCGTGGACCCTGACGCGCGCCCCGGGGTTCTCCGCCGGAGCGCGATCGGTGGCCTCTCGCTGCATGATCGGCGCCACGGTGCTGATGCCCGCAGGGTTCTTCCTGGGGGGGGTCGTCTTCTACGGCGGCGACCCTGGTGTGGGGATCTTGCTGCTCCCGATCGGCGCCGTGCTCCTGCTGGTCGCCGTGGCGCTGACGCTGCGCGGGACCCGGGTGGCGGGCTGATAAGGCCTCCGCGGGCGGGTCACTCTGACAGGTACACCGGGGTCAGGTCACGCTCCCGGAGCAGGCGGTTGTGCAGGGCGTCGGGGATGTCGACGCCGCTGCCCTGGGCTCGCCAGCGCTCGAGGATCTGGTCCCGGACCCGCTCGCGGTCTGCCTCGTCCGCAAGGAAGTCCACGTCCATCGATTCATAGCCCGGCTGGAGCCGGAGGGCGCGCATGGCGTTGAAGCGCACGGCGTCGTAGGTGTCGAGCATGAGGGTGGCCAGCAGGCGCTCCATCCACCCGCTCACAGACGCCTCCAGAGCCGGCTCCCAACCCATGGCCCAGGCGACGAGGCCGCGTTGACCCGCGTCACCGCGGAGCGCCGCCACGACGCCGACGGGGATGTCTCGATCGTCGGCTCCCATGGGTACCGGGTCGGCGCCGAACCCCTCCACGAGGGCCTCGTTGACCCACCCGAGGGAGCGGTCGAGGTGGCACATGCTGCATGCGTTGGGGCGGCCCGTTTCGAGCTGGACCTGAACGCTGGGCGATGAGATCTCGTGGGAGCGTGTCGCCTTCATCAGGCCCCAGCTCGTGTGGGGCATGTGGCAGTTGGTGCACGAGCTACCGCTCGAGTCGACGGGGTGGCGCGTGTGGCTCGCGAGGGCGCGGTCGCCGCTGTACTCCTCGTGGCACTGCAGGCACGACGCGTTGGAGCGCATATCCGGCGCGAGCTGATCGTCGGTCCACTCCTCGATCGGCTGAGCGGGCCGCTCACCGTCACCGGTGAAGCGGTGGGCGGAGTGACAGGACGAGCAGGTCATGATCCCTCGTTCGGGGTCCCCGTGGGCGTAGCACGGGGAGCGCTGGAGGCCGTTGAACTCGCGCCCACCCACCCGGATCATCCCGTCCGACCAGAAGTGGTTCCGGACGAACCCTGGTTTGGAGCGGGCGAGCTCCTCGGTCCCTCGCTTTCGCCGTCCGCCGTAGACGATCTGGCTCGCCTCGAGGTCCCCGCCGGGCCGGTAGGGGTTGCCGTATTCCTGCGCGTCTTCGAACTGCTTGGGCACCAGCGCGTGGACCGAGTGGCACTGGGCGCAGACGTGGGCTGACGCCTTCGCGTCGAGCCGGGTGGGGAGGACGATCGACTCATCCGCCGTGTCGGTGAGGTGCTGCTGGTACCGGCGCAGGGGGTTGCGGTTCAGGCTAGCGTGCACGTCGCCGGGCCCGTGGCAGGCCTCGCAGGAGATCCCGTACTCCCCGACCTCGGTCTCCGCGGCGGCCGTCGCGGCCGGCGTCATCGCCAGCATGCGTGAGCGAGCGTCGGTGGTGTGGCACTTCACGCAGTGGGTGTTCCAGCGCCCCACGTCCTCCTTGGCGTGGAACTCCGGGCGCATCAGGAACACCGAGGACCAGGGGATCCAGCGCTGCTCCTCGATGTGGAAGTAGAGGGGAAACATGCCGAGGCCGCGCTGGTCGCCGAAGCTGTACCAGAACACCTGCATGTGGTGGCTGCCGGTGACCTGGGTGAGGCGCACGGTCTTCACCTGCGAGCTCTCCCCGTCCGACGAGTCGAGGGGGAACGACCCGAAGTACTCGTCGCCCCGCCGCTCGAGGCGGTAGTCCCGGCCCCGCACCCTCAGGTCGCCCTCGAAGGTGGCCTGCACGGTCGCAGGCTCGACGACCTGGGTCATGGTGCTGTGGTACGACTCGTGCCACGTGGCGTACTGGCCGGGGTGGCACGCGCGACAGTCGTTGGAGGTGAGGTAGCCCTCGCTGGGGCGCTCGAGGACCCGGTCTGTCGGCGGCTCGGGGGCGTGGAAGGGGAGGGACGGATCGCTCCCGAACCAGAACCCGGCTCCCGCGGAGAGGACCAGCGCCAGGGCTGCCGCCCGCATGGGAGAGGCCAGCCCTGCGGGCAGGAGGCACGCGAGGGCCGCGACGAGGCCGAGGACCACGGCCGCTGCCAGCACGCCGCCCGAGAGCGACGCCCCCGCGAGGGCCAGTGAAGCGGCCCCGCCCAGCACGCTCAGCGTGAGCAAGCTCGGCCTCCGAGTCGGACGAGGTGATCCATCCCTTGAAGATAGGACGGGGGGCGGCGAGGCGGGAGCGATGGGGGAGCGGAACCCCTCCGCTCTCGGTCCGATGCCCCCCGAGTCCCTTTCGTGGACGAGGAGACTCGTGGACGAGGAGACTCGTGGACGGGGTTGCGACCCGTTGCCGCTGAGGCTGAACCGCCCCTCGGGCAGCGGGCTCCTGCTTTGCAATCAAGGCGAGTCGCGGCTCGGGGCCTGAGGGCTCCGCGCGCTCGGGGTAGGGTGGTGCCCTCCCCAGCCCTGAAGTTCGCCATGAAGACCCACGCTCCCAGCTCCGCCCGACCCACAGCTGCGACCGTCCTCCTCCTTTGCCTTGCCGGTGCTCAGATGACGGGCCCGGGGGCCGCGGCGACCCAGGAGCCAGAGACTCCCCCGGCGGCGAGCCTCCCCACCGAAGACCCGGCCATCGAGCGGCTGCACCCGATGCTCGCCCCGGTCATCGAGCAGGGGCCCTTCGCGCCGTCCTGGGCCTCCCTCGTCACGCACCCGCTGCCTCGCTGGTTCCAGGAGTCCAAGGTCGGGATCAGCGCCCACTGGGGCCCCTACGCTGTGCCCGGGTGGACGCCGCGGAAGGACTCCCCGTACGGCGTGGCCTACGCGGAGTGGTACTGGCAGTGGATGCAATCCAACCAGGCGGTCAAGGAGCACCACGCGCGGGTCTACGGGGGCGTGCCCTACGACGCCTTCATCGACGGCACGCCGAACCTCGAGACCGGGCTTGAGGAGGCCTTCACCACGGAGGCCTTCGACGCCGACGCGTGGATGGAGCTCTTCGAGCGGGCCGGCGCCAAGTACTTCTTCATCACGGCCAAGCACCACGACGGGTTCTGCCTCTTTGACAGCGCCTACACCGGGCGGGACGCGGTGGACTGCGGACCGAAGCGCGACCTCTACGGCGAGCTCGTCACCGCCGCGCGCAAGCGGGGGATCCGGGTTGGGCTGTACTATTCCTTCTACGAGTGGTTCAACCCGGCCTATACCGGCCGGCCCGAGCACGCGGGCTACCAGGGGTTCCAGACCCTGGAGGACCGCGACCTCGACGGGGACCCCTCCGAGTACGTGGACGACTTCATGATCCCCCAGATCAAGGAGTTGATCGACCGCTACCACCCCGACAGCCTGTGCTTCGACGGGGAGTGGGAGCACGGCTACCCCCACTGGCGCGGCCGCCAGATCATCGCCTACTACTACAACCAGGCCGCCGAGCGAGGCCAGCAGGTGGCGGTCAACGACCGCTTCGGCCAGGCCAAGGAGGGCGTCTCGGACACCCGCGGCGTGTACGGCGACTTCTACCACGTCGAGTACCACGCGGACATCGACCGCACCAAGCCCTGGGCCATGTGGCGCGGCTTCGGCAACAGCTACGGCTACAACCGCAATGAGCACGAGGGCAACATCCTGACGCCGGTGGAGACCGTGCAGATGGTGGTGGACGTGGTCTCCGACAACGGGAACATCGAGTTCAACCTCGGGCCCAAGGCGGACGGCACCCTGGCGGCCTTCGAGGTCGAGCGGCTCGAGGCCATGGGCCGCTGGCTGGGCGTCAACGGCGAGGCCATCTACGGCGCGGCCAAGAGCCCCTTTGGCGCGCAGGCGTTCGGGCGCACCACCTGGAACCCAGGACGCCAGCGGCTCTTCGCCCACGTCTATCGCTGGCCGGAGGCTGGCGTGATCGTGCTGAAGGGGGCCAAGATCGAGCCCACCGCCGCCTCTCTCCTGGCCCGTCCGGCCGACCCGGTGGCCTTCAAGGTGACCGATGAGGGCCTCGAGCTCCGGCTCACCGGGGCCGCCCCCGACCCCGCGGTCAGCGTCATCGCCATCGACTTCGAGGGCACCATCGAGCCCCTCGACTGAACCCCTCGACTGAACCACTCGACGGACCCACTCGCACCCCAGAGCCACCCCCATCCCCATGAACCCCTCCAGCAAGCCACTCCTCCGCCGCGACGTCCTCCGCGGGACCACCGCCGCCGCGGGCCTCGTCGCCGCGCCGGGCCTCTTCCCTGCACCGGCCCTCGCCCTCGGGGGCCGTACCCAGGAAGGGGTCATCCGCGTCGGGGTCGTCGGGCTCAGGGGCCGCGGCGGCAACCACATCCAGGGCTTCTCACGGCTCGATGGCGTCGAGGTCGTGGCGCTGTGTGACGTGGACGCCGGCGTCCTCGAGCGGCGCGCCGCCGAGCTGGAGCCGGGCGTGAGCAAGGGGGACCGCAGGGTGGCCGTGTTCGAGGACGTCCGCGACATGCTCGCCCGCGACGACATCGACGCGGTGTCCCTCGCGACCCCGAATCACCTCCACGCCCTCCACACCATCTGGGCCTGCGAGGCGGGCAAGGACGTGTACGTGGAGAAGCCGGTGAGCCACAACATCTGGGAGGGGCGCCGCATGGTCGAGGTGGCCGAGCGGACGGGTCGCATTGTTCAGTCCGGCATGCAGAGCCGCTCCCACCGGGCCGTTCAGGAGTCCATCGCGTGGCTCGACGCCGGCGGGATCGGGGCTCCCCGTTACGCCCAGGGCCTCTGCTACAAGCCGCGCAAGAGCATCGGTCTCATCGACGGGCCGAAGGCGCCGCCCGCGGGCGTGAACCATGACCTGTGGTCGGGGCCCCGGGAGGCCGGGCCGGTCGAGCGGCAGCAGTACCACTACGACTGGCACTGGCAGTTCCCCTTCGGCAACGGAGACTTCGGCAACCAGGGCGTCCACCAGGTGGATCTGTGCCGGCGCATGCTCGGCGTGAGCAAGCTCCCGCGCCGGACGGTCGCCGTGGGGGGGCGCTTCGGCTACGAGGACGACGGCACCACGCCCAACTCCATGTTCGCCTTCTACGACCTCGATCCGGCGCCGATGATCTTCGAGGTCCGCGGGCTCCCCAGGGACCTCGAGGCCCAGACGAACGGG
>CAJQPT010000108.1 GCA_905480285.1 uncultured bacterium | reverse complement strand
TCTCGGGGTCGACCTGGACGACGGCGCCATCGCGTCGATCCTCTCCCGCCTCGGGCTCACGCCGACCCCCGCCGACGGCGGCTTCGACGTGGCGATCCCGTCGGCGCGAGCGCTCAAGGACCTCACCATGGAGCGTGACCTTGTGGAGGAGGTCGGGCGGATCCACCGCTACGGCAGTGTCCCCGAGGCGCCGCTGGTGGGGGCCATCGAGCCGCCGCCCTTCGATCGGCGCCGCCAGATGGTGCGCGCCATCGAGGACCGCCTGGCGGGAGCCGCGCGCTTCCACCAGGTGCTCTCTTACTCCTTCACGCCGGACGATCTGCTGGAGCGCACGGGCTGCGCCGGCGGGGACTTTGTGCGGGCCGATAACCCGGTCGCGCCCGACATGGCGCGCATCCGGCGCGAGGTCTTGCCGTCGCTCCTGGGCCTGGTGGAGAGCGCCCGTCGCGAGCGCGACGTGGTGCGCCTGTTCGAGCTCGGGAAGGGCTACCGCCCCGAAGAGGCGGGTGAGGATGGGATGCCGCGGGAGGTGCACCAGCTCGCCATGGTGCTGGCGCTGCCGCCGACGGCGAGCGACGCCCCGTTCGACGCTGGCGCGTTCTTCCAATTGAGGGCCGCGGTGGACGATGTGATCTCCGCCGCGGGGGTCACCTCCCCCGGGTGGGCCTCGTCGGACTCCGCCCACCCTGCGGCGCACCCCGTCAAGCAGGTCGCCGGCTCCTGGTCCGAGGACCTCGAGGGCTGCGGATTTGTGGCCTCCATCGAGCCCGGCGTCGCCCGGTCTCTCGGACTCGAGGGAGAGCTCGCGAGCGACGTGGCCGTTGCGGTGCTCGACATCGACGCGCTGCTCGCTGCGCCGCCCTCGCCGCCTGCCTACAGGCCGCTGCCGAGGTTCCCGATGGTCAAGGTCGACGTGGCCTGCGTTGCGCCCTCTGAGATGCCCGCGGCGGAGCTTGGCGGCATGATCGAGAAGGCCGGGAAGGGTGCGGTACGTGACCTCCAGCTCTTCGATGTCTTCCGCGGTGAAGCGCTCGGTGAAGGGAAGAAGTCCCTGGCCTACCACGTGGTCCTGCAGTCAGAGACCAAGACGCTCACGGACAAGGACGCTCAGAAGTTCCTCGGCCGGCTTGAGCGATCCCTGGAGCAGCAGGGCGCAGCCCTGCGCAACTAGCGATGGCGGCGCTGACGGATGCGAGGCTCGGGGAGATCCCCCTCGGTCCGGACGGGTACGGCGAGGCCCTCCTGGGGGTGGGGCCCTGGGTGATCCGCATCACCGTGGACGGGGGACCCGAGACCAGTGAACCGGTGGACCTCTGCGGCGAGGACCCGGTGGGCCTCCTCGGTCGGGCCGCTCGCTGGGCGGCGGCTCCGGGCCATGAGACCGTGGACCTCTTCCTGGACCATCACCTCTCGGAGTTCGCTCCGGACGAGCTCGAGGCCATCGCGGGCGAGCGCGCCCCTGAAGGAGTAGAGGGGCTGCGGGCGGTGCTCCAGCCCATCGCCGCCCACTTCGCCACGGACGCGAGCGGAGGGCGTCAGCTGGCCGTGGACGTGGGGTTCGGGCCGGACATCACGGAGGTGGTCCTCGTGGTCGAGGTGGACCCTGAGGGCCAGCCGCTGTCGGTCGACGCGGAGAGCTGAGGTCCAGCGCCGCCTTGTGCGCTACGGTGTCGGGCGCGCACCGCGCTCCCCTCCATGCTGCACACCATCGACTGGGCCATCCTCGCCACCTTCCTCGTCCTCTCCGTCGGTGTCGGCGTGGCGGTCTCCCGACGGGCCGGCTCGAGCTCCTCGGAGTTCTTCCTCTCGGGACGTTCCATGCCCTGGTGGCTCCTGGGGATCTCGATGGTCGCCACGACCTTCGCCGCCGATACACCGCTGCTGGTGACCCAGATCGTGCGCGAGAGGGGCGTGGCGGGGAACTGGGTCTGGTGGGCATTCCTCCTGTCGGGGATGGTCACGGTCTTCATCTATGCCCGGCTCTGGGTGCGCGCTGGCGTGCGGACGGACGTGGAGTTCTACGAGCTGCGCTACTCGGGCCGCCCCGCGGCGTTCCTGCGCGGGTTCCGCTCGATCTACCTCGGGGTGATCTTCAACTCCATCGGGATGGGCATCGTCACCCTGGCGCTGACCAAGATCTGCTCGGTGATGTTCGGCATCCCGGCCTGGCAGACGGTGCTCGTGGCCGGCGCGGTGACCATGCTGATCGCGTCCCTCGGCGGGCTCCGAGGCGTCCTGATCACCGACCTCTTCCAGTTCTTCCTCGCCATCGGGGGGGCGATCGCCGCGGCGGTGGTGTGTCTGGACCTCCCGGAGGTCGGCGGGCTCTCTGGGCTCCTCGCGCACCCCAACGTTGAGGGGAAGCTCGAGTTCCTCCCCGACTTCTCGAACCCCGACGTCTGGGTGCCGCTGTTCTTCATCCCGCTGGCGATCCAGTGGTGGAGCAGCTGGTACCCGGGCGCGGAGCCCGGCGGCGGCGGCTATATCGCACAGCGCATGCTCGCCGCCCGCAGCGAGGGGCACGCGGTGGGGGCGACGCTCTTCTTCAATGTCGCGCACTACGCGCTGCGGCCGTGGCCCTGGATCATCGTCGGCCTGACGTCCCTCGTCGTGTTCCCTGACCTCGCCTCCATCGAGGCGGCTTTCCCCGCAGCGGAACCAGGAGAGGATCTCGGCTACCCCGCGATGTTGACGCTGCTCCCCGCCGGGCTCCTCGGGCTCGTGCTCACCTCCTTGGTGGCGGCCTACATCTCTACCATGTCGACGCTGCTCAACCTCGGAGCGTCCTACGTGGTCTTCGATTACTACCAGCGGTTCGTGAACCCCGAGGCGGACGAGGGGACGCTGGTGCGCTACGGGCGCATCGTCACCGTCACGCTGCTGGTCCTCTCGAGCCTCTTCGCCCTCGCGCTCGGCGACGCGCTCAACGGCTTCAATATCCTCCTGCAGGTGGGCGCGGGCACCGGCGCCATCTACCTGCTCCGCTGGCTCTGGTGGCGCGTCAACGCCTGGACGGAGATCGTCGGCATGACGGTCTCGTTCCTCGTGGCGCTCTACTTCCAGTTCGTCCACGAGAGCCTCTTCCCTCCGCTGGCCTCCTGGATTCAGTTCAGCGCCGGGGTGGCGATCACCACCGTGTCCTGGATCGTCGCCACCCTCGTGACCGCCCCCACGGACCTCGTCACGCTCCGGCGCTTCTACGCGACGGTGCGCCCCTCGGGCTCGCTCTGGGCGGGCTTCCGGGCTCGCTGCCAGGCGACCGGAGAGCCCGCCGACGCGGTGGAGCCGGGGGTGTTCACCCGCGGGCTGCTGGCCACGTCGCTGGGCTGCGCGATGGTGTACGCCGCGCTCTTCGGTACGGGCTTCGCCCTGTACGGAGAGGTCCCCGAGGCCATCGCGGCGTCGGCCGTGGCGGTCCTCTCTCTGATCGGGATCTGGCGCCTGCAGCGGCAAGGGGCCTCTGCGGCCGCCTGAGCAAGGTCCCGTCTCATGGGATGACACCTCCGGGGCCGGGGCGGGCCTCCGGGTTCCTCGGGCGGCCCCGGCGGGGTGGTGGGCTACACTTCGGATGCCTTGAAGGTCGTCCTCGTCAACCCGCCCAGTCCGCCCGAGTTCCGCGTCAGCCGCGGGCTGATGGGGGGCTTCGGGATGGCCGTGAACCCCGAGCTGCTCTACCCGCCCATCGAGTTGGCCCACGTTGCGGGGGCGCTGCTGGAGGACGGTCACGACGTCGCCATCATCGACGGCGACGCCCTGGGCGTCGACCTCGACGGAGCCCTCGCGAGGGTCAAGGCGGAGGCGCCGGCGCTCGTCGTGTTGGACTCATCGAGCACCTCGCTGGATCAGGACCTCGAGCTTGCGGGCCGGGTCCGCGAGGCCACCGGCGCCCTGACCGGGATGCTCGGGAGCCAGGTGACCTTCACCCCCGATGAGATCTTCAGCGGCGGCCGGATCGACTTCGTCGTGCGCGGCGAGCCGGAGCACACGGTCCAGGAGGTCGCGGCTCGTGCGGCCCGGGGCGAGGCGCTCGATGGCACCCCCGGCATCACGCGGCGTTCCGAGGACGGTGAGGTCGTGCACGAGGAGGAGCGGGCGAAGATCTCCGACCTCGACGCGCTGCCGCTGCCTGCCCGGCAGCTCTTGAACAACGCCGCCTATCGCTTCCCCGGAGTCGACGGGGCGATCACCACGGTGAAGTCCTCTCGGGGTTGCCCGCTCAACTGCTCCTTCTGCGGCTACACCCTGGCCCAGGGGCTGCGCTTCCGGTTCCGGAGCCCTGCCCACGTGCTCCGCGAGCTCGAGGACCTCTACTTCAACCACGGCATCCGTCACGTGGTCTTCCGCGACCCGATCTTCACCACGCGCAAGGACCGCGTCGCTGACATCTGCGACGGGATCGTCGCGGCGGGCATGACCGAGCTCGAGTGGCAGTGCGAGACGGCCGTGAAGACGCTCGATCGCGAGCTCTTGGAGAAGATGGCCCGGGCGGGCTGCAAGCACATCTCCCTCGGCGTCGAGTCGGGCAACGACGAGATCCAGAAGAAGCACTGCGGCAACAAGCTCAGCGATCTCGACAAGGCCCATGAGGTGTTCCGCGCGTGCCGGGACGTGGGGATCGAGACCCGCGCGTTCTGCATGATCGGCTTCCCCGAGGAGACCCCGGCCATGGCCGATGAGACCCTCGCGCTCGTGGACTCTCTGGACCCTGACCAGGTGCAGTTCTGTGCGGTGACCGCGTATCCCGGGACACCGCTGCACGAGATGCTGCGCGGGACGCGTGAGTTCGACTACGCGTCGATGACGGGCTTCCAGGCCCTCGAGGGCAACGAGCACATGAGCGCCGCAGCGATCGAGGCCAAGATCCGCGAGGGCTACCGCCGCTTCTACCGCCGGCCCAAGCGAGTGTTCCGGGAGCTGCGAGATCCGCGGCGGCTCGCGGGGCGCCTGGCTCGCTACATGACGCTCTTCCGACGCCGGGCGGCGGTGTGACCAAGGCGGCGGTGTGACCAAGAGAGAGGGCCCCGGCGAGCAATGCTCGCCGGGGCCCTCCGCTTCTCGGTCCCGCCTGTGACTCCAAGCCTGCGCGAGGCGGTGGTCGCGACCGTGCCGGTCACCTCTCGGTGTCGACTGGCCGGATGTCCTGCTCGTCGGAGGCCGAAGCCTCCTTCACCCGGCCGGGTGCGGTCCTCCGCCGGGGGGGTCCCGGACCGACCGTGAGGTCGGCGGTCGGGCGACCGCGCTGGCGCTGGAGTCTGGCTGGTAAAGAGCACGCGCGGTCCCTGCTCCGCGCGATCAACCATGCATCCGAGGCCCACGGCGAAGCGGGGCCGGATTCTTCGAGAATCTGTCGCGAAGGAGGCCGCCGCCGCGCCCAGGGGCGATGGAGCGCCCTGCCAGCGCTCACCTGGTCGCGGCGAGGGCGTCCCCGTGCTTCAGGAGGGCGGAGCGTTCAGGCCCGGCTCCCGATGCTCCACCCCGGTGCGCCGAGCACCCTCGGAGCGCGCTGCTCGGTCGGGCTACTCGGTCGGGCTGCGCCGACCGGGGGTCACCATGGCGCCACCCTGCCGTGTCCGGTGGGCTCCTGGGAGACCGGTGGTGCACGCTTTACGGGCCCGGAGATTCGGGCCAAGGACAACGAGCCCCTCAGCACCGTCGAAGCTCCTGCGCTCAACCACTCTGCGGGCCACACCCGCCATCCAGGAGCGTTCTAGGTCCCTCGACCTGTTCGGCGCGGGTGGAGGTGCGCGGACCACCCTGGGGCTGACGCATGGCGCCGGGCGACCCCGGGGTAGCACAGGGGCGCGCGGCCCTCGTCTGACTCCACTGGATCTCAGCTGCGTGGCCGCAGCGTGGGATCAGGCCTGAGCGTAGCTCGACTCGGTGAGATCGACCCAGGTCAGGCTCTCGTCCGACGGGTCGTAGACCTGCACCCAGGAGTTCCAGCGGGCGACGACCTGGACGCGACGGGCCTCGGGCCGGGGCGTGTCGGGGGCGTCAGCGGGGGGCTCGTACATCGTCAGCGGCGTGGCCAAAAAAAGGAGGCTCCTTCCGGGAGGGGTTCCGGAAGGAGCCGGGTTCGCACATGAACCATGAGGCACACAACTCTTCGTCAGCGGGGGGCGCAACTGGCCCCCTTATGGCCAAAAAAATCAGCGCCGTGGGGCGGCGATTCTCAGCGAGTCAGCCGCGGATTGAGGAATCGAACGGGCGTGTCGCTCGTGGTCACGCCGATCCGGCCCTCGGAGATCGAGGGGGGGCCGTCGATCTTGCCGATGACCTCGCCGTCGATCAGGAACCGCGTGGCCTGGAGGCCGACGTCGATCCCCATGGTGAAGGCCTCCCCGGCCTTGAGGCGTGACTTGGCCTTGAACTGCGGATCGAACTTGGGCTGGCGGGTTTGCTCGTCGAAGTCGAGGATGCCGGCCCGGCCGCTCTTGCCCAGGCGCACATAGCTCTTCTCCCCCGAGAGGCTCCCCGCGTACGTGAGACCCAGCAGCGGGAAGTCCCCGGTGTCCTCCACGATCACGTCCACCTCGAACAGGAACGTCTTGGGCGGCTCCTGGATCAAGGAGGCGGTGGCGTAGCCGCCGCCGCAGCGGAGCCCCGTGGTCCCGTCCTCCTCGGCGAACGCGTCCCAGTTGCCCGAGACCTCCCAGCCCTCAAGGTCCGAGGGGATGGCCAGCCGGCGCACCCGGCGCACGTCGACCCCGGAGGTCTCCATGATCTCGTCCGCTTGGGCGAGCAGGGCTCCCTCGCCGCCCACCACGTCGCTCGCGAGCTTGAGGGTCTGCAGGGCGACGCGAGGATACCCCGCCTCCAACCAGCCGTCGGCCTCTGCCTTGGCGGCCTCAACGAAGGACGAGTAGCTATCCTCGATGAGCTCGCCGAGGGACCGGTTGACCTTCTTGATGCCGGCGAGCCCTGCGGCGGCCGCCTCGGCCCCCGTGCCGTCGTAGTGGGCGAGGGCGGCGTCGCGGTCCGCCTGGGCGCGACCCACGGAGACCAGCCGGCGGAAGGCGAAGAGGGCCGCGTCCTGGCTCTTGAGCTGGGTGAGCGTCTCGCCGAGCAGGCGCAGGGCCAGGGGGTCGTCGGGGCGCTTGCGGAGGGCCCAGCGGAGGGAGTCCACCGCGTACTCGAGCTTCTCGAACTCGAGCTGCTTCTTGGCGCGCGCGATCAGGACGTCGGCCTGCTCGGGGCCGCCGAACTCGATGCGAGAGAGGTTGAGGATCCACTCCTGCCAGCGCCGCTCGAGGTCCTCGTAGCTCTCCACCCCGGGGAGCTCGGCCTCCTCCACGAAGTACTTCTTGAAGCGCTTGCCGACGTTCTTCTCCTCACCGGAGTCGGTGTAGGAGAGCATGAAGTCCTTGTAGATCGGCTCGTACACGCGCTCGCACGAGTCGTTCTCGTAGTTCATGCAGAAGTACACCATCGCCCACCCAAACGAGTAGTGGGACCCCGGGTACGACCCCGGCGCGAAGTACGTCACCACGTCCCAAAGGTCCACCGCGTCAGGGTTGGGGTCGAGCTTGTCCACGCTGACCGGGTCGCTGGGGTTTCTGCCGCCGATCTGAATGACGACGCTGCGCAGGCGCGATTCGGGGATGCGGTTGGTCTCGACGAAGCCGCCCGGGAGGATCGCTGCGCCCTCGAAGTAGCTGGCCGTCCCCTCGTTGAGCCAGGTCGGGATGAGCGTCTTCCAGACCATGCGCGTGAACTGGTGGGAGGCCTCGTGGTACAGCGTCGTCCAGAGCTCCTCGATGGACTGCTTCATGAACCCCTCGGCGGTGCGGGGGTCATAGGTGCTCACGCTGTTCTCGGAGGGGCTGTAGAACCCGGCGACGGTGTCACCCGTGCCCGGGTTGTACGTGTCGAACTCGCCCCTCGTCTTCCAGACCCGGACCTCGCAGCGGCGCATGCTCCCACCGCCCTTCTTGTAGTCGAAGATCTTCCGGTAGAACTGGTTCATCTGCTCCATGGCGCTGAGGATGGCCTCGGCCATCTCCACGCCCATGTTGGTCTGGATGGTGTAGTTCTTGCCCTTGAGCTCGAAGGCGTCCTCCCACTCCACGTGCTTGGCGTCGATGCGTGCGATCTCGCGGGCGCTGCGGCGCTGGCGGTTCTTGACCTTGACGGGGACCCCCGACTCCAGCATCGCCTGGACGGCCTTCTTGTTCTTGAAGAGCTTCTCGAGCTTGGCGGTGGCGGCCGCGCCGTACGGGGTGCCATCGAGGCCGCCGAGCATGTCCGCGGAGTTGGCGTAGAGCTTGCCGCTCTGGCAGATCTTCGCCAGCTGCATGATGCTCTTGGCGTACGCGCCGGTGGCGGTGCCGAGGGACGGCAGCTCCACCCCGATCTCCTCACGCAGGGCCTTGAGGCGCTTGTCCACGGTCTTGGCCTGCCGGCTGTCCGCGGCCATCAGCTTGGCCAGCTCGGCGTACCACAGCGCCGCGTCGTCGTCGTCCTCGCTGAACGCCGCCTCGGCGGCGGCCATGAGGAGCTTGGGGTCGTCAGGCGCCGACTGGAGCGCGCGCTCGGCCTCCTCGAGGTCATCGGCGGAGGCCGCGGGCAGCAGGCCGAGTCCGATCGTGGCGGTGACGAACGCGGCGGCGGCGGTCGCCGGGAGGTGGCGCAGGTGCGTGCGTAGGGAGAGCTTCATGGTCGATGAACAGATGCCCGCGCGAGCCGGGCAGGGGTCGAGGCCGCGCGTCTGAGCCGGCCGGCGAGGCGGAGCTGCAAGGGCGCGACGTGAGGCAGAGGTGACGAGCACATCGGGAAGTGCTGGGGACGACTCCGACGGACTCGGGCATTGAAGCAAGCAGGATTCGGGGGGGCAGCGAATAATCGCAGACCCCGCACAAGGATATTGGAGGTCGACGCAAGCGCTTCGTATCGCACCCCCTTCTCCATAGACTTACAGCCATCCCCGGCAGCCCTCCGCCCCGCGCCTATGTCCCAGTCGATCGAGACGGTCCTCACCGAGGATCGAAGCTTCCCGCCGTCCGATGTGTTTCGAGAGGCGGCGCGCCTTTCCGACCGGCCGACCTACGAGCAGATGTGGCGCCGGTCGATCGATGACCCCGAGGGGTTCTTCGGCGAGGTCGCCCGCGAGTTGCCGTGGCTGGAGCCGTTCACTTCTGTCCTGGATTGGTCCGGGGCCCCGGTGGCCCGCTGGTTCGAGGGAGGCAAGCTCAACATCTCCCACGTCTGCCTGGACCAGCACGTGGAGGCCGGGCGCGGGGGCGAGGTCGCGCTGATCTGGGAGGGGGAGCCGGGGGACGCGCGGACGTTCACATACGCCGAGCTGCTCGCCGAGGTTTGCCGCTTCGCCAACGTGCTCAAGGCCCGCGGGGTGGGCAAGGGCGACCGCGTCGCGATTTACATGCCCATGATCCCCGAGGCGGCCATGGCGATGCTGGCCTGCGCCAGGATCGGAGCGATCCACTCCGTGGTCTTCGGGGGATTCAGCGCGCAGTCGCTCACCGACCGGATCGAGGACGGCGGCTGTACCGCGGTCATCACCGCGGACGGCGGCTGGCGACGCGGCTCGATCCTGGCCCTCAAGGACGCGGTGGACGACGCGGTCGTGGGGCAGGCCCAGGTGCACACGGTCCTCTGCGTCCGCCGCACCGAGCAGAGCGTTGCCTGGAGTGAGGGGCGCGACGTTTGGCTCCACGAGGCGCTCGAGGGCGTCAGCGACGTGTGCGACCCGGAGCCCATGGACTCCGAAGACGTGCTGTTCCTGCTCTACACCTCGGGCTCCACGGGGAAGCCCAAGGGAATCGTTCACACCACGGGCGGCTACATCGTCGGCGCGTACCTCTCGACCCGGTACGTCTTCGACCTGCGGCCTGGGGACACCTACTGGTGCACCGCGGACGTGGGGTGGATCACGGGGCACAGCTACATCGTCTATGGCCCGCTCGCCAACGGCGCTCGAATGGTCATGTACGAGGGGGCGCCGAACGCGCCCCATGAGGGCCGGTTCTGGGAGCTCTGTGAGAAGCACCGGGTGAGCATCTTCTACACGGCGCCCACCGCCATCCGGGCGTTCATGAAGTGGGGGGATGAGCACGTGGAGAAGTTCGACCTCTCCAGCCTGCGGCTTCTCGGGACCGTCGGCGAGCCGATCAACCCCGCCGCGTGGATCTGGTACCGCGAGAAGATCGGCGGCGGCCGGTGTCCGATCGTGGACACCTGGTGGCAGACCGAGACGGGCTCCATCATGCTCACTCCGCTGCCTGGCATGAGCGCGACGAAGCCGGGCTCTGCGATGACGCCCTTCTTCGGCGTGGACGCCGCGATCCTCGACGAGGAGGGCAACGAGGTCCCGCACGGCGAGGGGGGGCTGCTCGCCATCCGTCGGCCGTGGCCGAGCATGCTGCGGGGCATCTGGGGGGATGAGGCGCGCTATCGGGAGACCTATTGGTCGCGCTGGGACGGGCGCTACTACATGGCTGGTGACGGAGCCCGCCGTGACGACGACGGCGACTTCTGGATCATGGGGCGCGTGGACGACGTGCTCAATGTCTCCGGACACCGCCTCTCCACCATGGAGGTCGAGAGCGCGCTCGTCAGCCACGACGGGGTCGTGGAGGCCGCGGTCGTCGCGCGCCCAGATGACCTCACGGGTGAGGCCATCGTGGCCTTTGTGATCCCGAAGGATGAGGTCGCGGAGGATGGCGGGCTGACGCTCGGCGCCCTGCTGAAGGCACACGTCGCCGCGGAGATCGGGAAGCTCGCGCGCCCCGCGGAAATCCGCGTCTCGCCGCGGCTCCCCAAGACCCGCAGCGGAAAGATCATGCGGCGGCTCCTCAGAGCCATCGCCGCGGGTGAAGAGATTCACCAGGACACCACAACGCTCGAGGATCCCACGATCCTCGACGAGCTTCGAGCCGGAGTGAAAGCATGAGCCGTCCCATCCTCGCCACCCTCGCGCTACTTCTGGCCGCCCCGGGCTTCGCCCAGGGTGACCTGCCTTCGGAGCGCTCGGACATCCTCCCTGCCGTGGACCAGATCATCGCGAGCCACGACTGCCTCGCCTGCCATGACCCCGAGTCGAGCCTTCGGGACCGTCTCGACCCGGTCGCGGCGCCTGACCTCGCCGGCGTCTCGGGCCGCGTGGACCGGAACTGGCTCGTGGACTTCCTCGCGAACCCCAGGGCGACCCGGCCGGGGTCGACCCACCCGCATCAGCTCGCGGGCCTCGAGGCGCCCGGCCGCCAGCGGGCGGCGGAGGGCATCGCTGCCTTCCTCGCTGCGAATGCGACCACCCGCAGCCAGGCGGGTGAGCCGGGTGAGGAGACCAGCGACTTTGGCACGGTCGAGCGCGGCCGCGGGCTCTTCCACAGCGTCGGGTGCGTGGCCTGCCACGGACCGCTCGAGGATGCCTTTGATCTCGAGATCACGTTGGTCGAGCTCGAGGCCGAGCTGCGCGCTGCCGAGGAGGCCGGCGAGCTGCTGGAGGAGGTCTCGGATGGGTATGACGAGGAGCCGCTCCTCGTTCGCCCGGGGACGCTCGCTCCCGATCCCCATGCGCTCCCGTCGGACCTCGCGCGCAAGTACCGCATCAGCACCCTGGCGGACTTCCTCGAGGACCCCGTGGCGGTGCGGCCCTCCGGGCACTGCCCCTCCATGGGGCTCGAGGCCGACGAGGCGCGAGCGATCGCCGCGTACCTGTTGAGGTCCCAGTCCCAGCGAGCCAACACGAGCGACGAGCGCCGGCCCGGGCTGGTCGTGAAGGTCTACGAGGCCCCGGACCTCCAGCGGGGCGGACTCGCGCGCCTCGATGATCTCAAGCCTGTGGCGACCCAGGTCGTGCAGGAGATCAACGTCGACGCCCGGACCCGCGACGAGCAGTTTGGCCTGCGCTTCACGGGCTTTCTTGATGTCCCGGCTGACGGCCGGTATCGCTTCCATCTCGCCTCCGACGACGGCTCGCGCCTGCGCATCGGCGGGGAGCTCGTGGTGGACAACGGCGGCGTCCACGGCACCAAGACGGTCTCTGGCGGCGCCGACCTCCTGGCGGGTGCGGTGCCCATCGAGGTGACCTTCTTCGAGGCCTCGGGTGGCGAGGTGTTGTCCCTCGAGTGGGAGGGGCCCGGCGTCAGCCGCGGCCCGCTCACTTCCGAGCGCCTCTCGCACTGGCCGCTGATCTACCGCGTGCTGGGCGCGGACGGCGAGCCGCTGGCTGATCCGGCCCTTCGCCCTGCTTCGCCGCAGTTGGTGAAGGCTGGGCGTCAGGCCTTCGCCCGACTGGGGTGTGCCACGTGCCACGCCGGCGTGCTGCCAGGACCGGCGCCGGAGGTGGTCCGCCAGCCCCCGTCCCTCGACGACCTGTCCGGAGCTCGAGGCAATACGCTCTGCCTCCGCCCGGACGGTCGCTACGACTTCACTCCGGAGACGGCGGGGGAGCTGCTCGCGGCCTTCGCCGAGCCGACACGGATCGCGGCGAGCGCCGTCGATCCGGCGGATCTGGTCCAGCGGCGCCTCGCGGGCCGTCGGTGCTATTCGTGCCACCGACGCGACGACATCGGCGGGGTTCACCCCGAACTGCAGGCCTTCTACGTCGGAGACGAAGAGGCGGAGCTCGGAGACCAGGGGCGCTTCCCGCCGACGCTGTCGGCGGTTGGGCGGAAGTTCCGGCCCGAGGTGCTCCGCGCCGCGCTGCGCGGTGAGGAGCGGGTGCGTCCCTACCTCTCGACGCGGATGCCTCAGATGGGGGCCCGCGGCGTCGACGGCCTCGCTGAGCTGCTCGAGGCCGCGGACGCCAAGGCTGCTGCCGAGGTCGCGTCCGCGCCGTCCTGTGACATGGAGCTGACCGCCGACGGGCGGCGGCTGGCGGGGACCCGCGGGCTGGGGTGCGTGCAGTGCCACCGCTTCCTCGGCAGCGAGAGCCTCGGGGTGCAGGCCATCGACATGGGGCAGATGCACCGCCGCCTCCGCTACGAGTGGTTCCATGACCTGCTCTTGAACCCGGCGAACGTGGACCTCGACGCGCGCATGGCTAACCTCTGGGTGGAGGGCGAGAGCCCCGTCCAAGACATCGCCGACGGCGACATCGAGGCTCAGATCGAATCGCTCTGGTGCTGGCTGGGCGGTGAGGAGAACATGGCGCCGCCCCCCGGCCTTGAGACGGGCCCTTGGGCCTTCGAGGTGGACGTCTCCGAGGAGCCGCGCACGGTGGCGGTCTTCATGAACGAGGTGTCGCCGCGGGTCCTCTGCGTCGGCTCTCCCACCGGGCTGCACTTCGCCTTCGACGAGCAGAACGCGCGCCTCGTGAAGGTCTGGCGCGGGCGCTTCCTGAACGCCGAGAAGACCTGGAAGGGGCGCGCCGGCGGCCTGGAGATGCCGGCCTCTTCGGATACCGTGGACCTGGGCTCGGCCCTGCCAGTCCTCCCGTTCGGTTCCATGACGGACCCCTGGCCTGGATCCACAGGCCTCGACGCGGGCGCGCGGATCCTCGGGCGGACCGCCCACCCGGACGGCTCGATGACCTTCCGTTACGCGATCGGGGACCTGCGCATTGAGGAGCTTGTTCGGCCCCTCGAGATGACGCTCGAGGAGGGAGCCAGTACGGCGCCAGGCACGCGCCTCGGCGTGGAGCGGGTCTTCACCGTACGGGCGCCCCTCGGGACCGCGGTCATGGCGCGCCCCCTGGCGGCCCGCCGCTTCGATAGCCTCGGCGCGGGGCGCTGGAGCGTGAATGGAGGGGCGTGGCCGGTCCTCGAGGTGGACGAGCAGAGCGCTCGCCGCGCCCGGATCGTGGACGCGGTGGCAGACGGCGCGTCCACCACCGCCGAGCTTCGAATCCCAGTTCTCATGCTCCCGGAGGAACCCGGGAGCCAGACTCTCGTTGGTACGTTCTCTTGGAGGTATGCGTGGTGATTCAATCCCTTGCCCTGGTCACTCTCGCGGGCTTCAGCCCGGCAGCCCTGAGCGCGGTGAGCCACGCCGCGCAGGACGTCCCGACCCACGCGGAGCGTGAGGCGCGCGCCTACAGCGTGAGGTCGTGCCCGCTCCCCGAGGGCGTCGCCCTCGAGGTCGGCGGCCTCGAGATCATCCCCGGCCCTGACGGGCCCCGGGTCCTCGCGGTGACGCGTCGGGGCGAGATGTGGGGGATTGACGGCTTCGCCGGCGGCGAGGTCGCCGAGCAACCGGCCTTCGAGCGCGTTGCGGACGGCCTGCACGAGCCCCTCGGGCTGCTGCGGGACGGCGACGCTTTGATGGTCGCCTGCCGCGGCAAGCTGGTCCGGCTGACGGACACCGACGGTGATCATGTCTACGAGACCCACGACTCGGTGACCGATTGGTGGCGCATCAGCGGCAACTACCACGAGTACAACTTCGGCCCGGCCCCGGCGATCGACGGGAGCTACTGGATCACGACCAACAAGCCCTTCGGCGCGCAGCCGTTCGGGCGGGTGACGTGGCGCGGCTACGCGCTCCGGATCACGCCCGACGGTGAGGTGACGCCCATGTGCGCGGGGCTCCGGTCTCCCGCGGGGGTGAACACGTCGCCCACGGGCGAGGTCTTCTACACGGACAACCAGGGCGAGTGGTGCGGCGCCAGCAAGCTCAGCCTCCTGCGGCCGGGGAGCTACCACGGTCACCCGCACGGGATCGGGAGC
This sequence comes from uncultured bacterium, assembly GCA_905480285.1. Taxonomy (GTDB): domain Bacteria; phylum Planctomycetota; class UBA1135; order UBA1135; genus Saltatorellus. The sequence goes on along the minus strand of CAJQPT010000108.1, from coordinate 13,430 downwards.
ACCGACCTCCCCGAGTGGCCCTGGCCCCGGCCGGCGGCCCTCCCGGAGGGGCAGCTGTTCTCGGACATCGCCGCGTCCGGGGACTTCCCTGCCTTCCAGATGCCGAGCGTCTGGTTCCCCCACGGGGAGATGGGGCGGAGCCCCGCCGGGTTCGTGTGGGACCAGAGCGAGGGCAAGTTCGGCCCGTTCCCGGGGCAGATCTTTGTCGCGGACCAGTACGACGCCGCGGTCTTCAGGGTCGATCTGGAGCGGGTCGGCTCACAGTGGCAGGGGGCCTGCTTCCGCTTTCGTGAGGGTCTTGCCTGCGGGGTGATTCGCGTGGCCTTCACCGAGGAGGGCGCCCTCCTGCTCGGCGAGACGGACCGAGGCTGGGGGTCACGCGGGTCCCTGACCGAGGGGCTTCAGCGCCTGGACTGGACGGGCTTCGTGCCCTTCGAGATCCACACCATGCGGCTGCTCAAGGGCGCGCCGGGATTCCGGCTGCGCTTCACCTCCCCGGCCAGCGCCGAGTCCCTGGCGGAGCTCGCCAGCTACTCCATGGAGAGCTACACCTACCAGTCCACTCAGCGGTACGGCAGCGCGGAGCTCTCCAAGGAGAACCCCACGGTCCAGTCCGCGACGCCGCACGCTGACGGGCTCGGCGTGGACCTCGTCTTCGAAGGCCTCCGTGAGGGCTTCGTGCACGAGCTGGACGCCTCGGGCGTGAGGTCGGCGGACGGTGCGCTCGACCTGCTGCATCCGAAGGGGTACTACACCCTCATCAAGATGCGCTGACCCGCCCGCGCGGGTGGACCGCGCGGTGGTCCCGCCAGGTCAACCCTCGAGGAGGTCCAGTCCCTGCCGCTGCCCGTGGAGGTCCTCGTCCTTGCGGCGAGCCGTCTCGAGCAGCAGGTGGGTGACGTTGTAGCGCCGCTTGGTCGCGGTGTCCGTGCCGGTGCCAGCGTGGAAGGTGAAGCTCGCTCCGGTCACATCACACAGTCGCTCGAAGATCCCCTGGACCTGGAGCTTCAGCGCAGCGCTGATCGATTCGGGCAGCAGCTCTCCGTTGCGGCGCAGCGCCTCTCCGATCTTCAGCCCGCTCGGGGAGTTCTCGAGGAGCTCCTGGAGGCGCTCTTCGGTCAGGAAGCCCAGCGAGATGAGCAGCTCTCCAAGTCGTTGGCCTGTTGGCGAACTGGAGCTGGTGACGCGGCAGAGTTCCCCCCCGATGTAGGTGAGCGAGAACGTCTCCCGGGCGGCCTTGATCCGGAGGACCCCCGTCTTGGACTGCATCTGGAAGAACCCGATCAGCTCAGGGACCGATACGGCGTCGGTGTGACCGCTGAAGTCTGGTGCTCCCGCCGGCGCGTCTGAAGGCGCATCGAAGGCGGTCGCCTCGTCGAGGTTGAGGGTCACTCGCATCGCGCCGGTAGCGCCGGCCGCTCCGGCCGCTCCGGCCGCGGGGGGCGACTCTTGATCGTGGCCCGTTGGACGAGCGCCGAGGGTGCCTCGATCGTCAAACAGCACACCGCTTCGCACCTCGAAGAGCCGACAGAGGGCGTCGGCGAGGTCCTCGTCATAGTCCGAGAGCTCGCGGGTACGAAAGGCTGCGGTTCGGGAGGGCGAGGGGGCGCCTGGCGCGAGGGGGCGCGGGGAGCCGAGATCCTCGAGGGCGAGCTCGGTGTGACGGCGCACCCGATCGAGAACGGCAGAGGAGAGCGAGTCCTCGGTCGACGGTCCGAGCCCGTGCAGTCTCTCCGCGAGTTCCTCCGCGAGGGAGCGGATCTCGGTGAGGTGAGTGGGGTGAGTGCCGGGCATGCTTCGACCCGACGGAAACCCTCGGGATTCCCAAGATTTCGTCCCGGGTCAAGCCGCGGCTGGAGCCCGAGCCTGAAATCCCGCACTGCCGCCCGGGGAAATCACCCCCGGCCAGAAATATCTTCCGACCGGAGGCTCAGATCCCGAGGTTCTCGGTCTCGCCGCGCCCTGAGCTATCGTCCTTCCACCAGTCGTCGGAGGTGACCTCCAGGACGCCTTCTCGGTACGGCCGAGGCTCCCAACCGAGCTCCTCCCGCGCGGCAGTGATGTTGTGATCGTGGTGGAGCGAGAAGTAGCCGGCCCCTCGGCGTTCCTTGGTGACGTCCTTGAAGAGGCCCTTGAGCAAGATCGCGCGTTCGACCCAGCGGCGGGGGATGTTCCTGCGGCGGACGTTGCCGCCCGTGGCGGCGATGGTGAGGTCGAGGAAGTCGTTGAAAGAGACTCCGGCGGGTCCGGCGATCTCGAAGACCCGAAAGTCCTCCTTGCCGCGTTCGTAGTCGAAGGCTCGCACGATCGCCTCCACGAGGTCGTCCACGTGGACGGGGTTCAGCATCGAGAGGCCCTCGTGATAGACCCAGTAGGAGCCCTTCTGGGCGCCGCACTTGCGCAGCAGCGGCGCGGTGTGTCGGAAGTCACCGCGCCCGTAGACGAGCGTGGGTCTGAAGGACGTCCAGCGCACACTGGAGCCCCGTACGATCTTCTCCTGCACACGCTTGGAGTCCCGGTAGTAGCTGTAGACCGGGACGCCGATGACCGCGGAGGCCACGTTGATGAACTGGAAGTTCTCGGCAGCGTTCCGCTCGGCTTCTGCCACCAGGGCCTCGGTACCCGCCACGTTGACCGTCTGGAGCACCTCGTCAGAGAGGTGGTCGTGGGCGCTGGCGAGGTGAATCAGGAAGTCGGCGTCCTTGAGGAAGCCGTCCACTGACCCCGGGTCGGTGAGGTCTCCCTCGTGGAATTCGAGGTGGTCGGGGTTCTCGAGCGGCTGGTCGCTGAGGACCGTGGAGCGGCCTGGCCGCACGAAGGCGCGGACGTGATGTCCGTCCCTGAGCAGGCGTCGGACAATGTACTGACCGATGAATCCGGTCGATCCTGTGACGGCGATGAGCATGTGTCGGTTCGATCGCGAGGGGAGGGCGCGCGCAAAAGACTACCGCGCTCACAGGTCCCCCGTGCCTCTGAGCCGGTCAGGATGAAGGCATGACCCGATCCAGCGAGGGCCGAGGAGACACAATGCGGGACCTAGACGGGCTCCGGAAGGAGCCCGTGCCCGGACCTGAGGTCGGGGCTGTGACGGGGGTCGTTGCGGCGCTCCCGGGCGAGCTCGGCGAGCTCGGGGTGCTCGGAGGGGGTAAGCCCTGGTCGGGGCCGCCGCTTGGAACGCCTATTTTTGAGACGACCCTCCCGGTCGGCGGGCGGATCCTCGCGGTGGCCTCGGGGGTCGGCAAGGTCGCCGCGGCCGGTGCGGCTGCGGGACTGGTCGCTGCCGGGGCCACTCGGCTGCTGGTGGTGGGGACCTGTGGCGGGCTGAGGGCACAGGAGACCGTCGGGGCGCTGATCCATGCGCGGAGGGCCGTCCAGTGGGACCTGGCGACGCGCCACGGTCGCGAGCTGACCGCCGACGAGGCATTGATGGAGGCCTGGCGCGCGATCATCGGGGGGGAGCGGGGCTGCATCCTGACCGCGGACCGACCGGTGATTCGATTCCTGGACCGGCTACGCGTCGCCCGGGCAGCTGCGAAGACCGAGGCCGGTCCCGTGGTCGCGGACATGGAGACGGCCGCGGTGGCCGCGGTGGCGTCCCAGGCGGGGATTCCCTGGGCTGGCCTCAAGGTGGTCTCGGACCGGAGGCCGGGCTGGACGGAGCTCTCCCGGTGGTCTGGGGCCTCCATGGATGGGTTCAAGGAGGCCCTCCGGACCCACGGGGCCCGCCCTGCCGGGTCGGTCCCGCTGCTCTGTGAGGCCCTCGCGAGGCTGCGATGTGAGCGAGAGGGAGGTCCACTCGATCATCCGGTCGCGGGCCCTATGAGAGGCCCTAATGGAGGCCCTAATGGAGGCCCTAATGGAGGCACTGTCGCTGGCCCGGAAGGAGACACCGAGGGTGAGTCGGCGGAAGGCACAGCCTCCCCTTGACCGCCTCTTTGCGCTAAGCGAGCCCAGCTTGTGGACAAGCTGCCTCAGAATGCCGAGGCGCTGCGACCGATAGGACTGCTGTCGGCTGTATACCGATTCTCCCCGCGGCAACTCCCACGCCGTCCCCGTCCGCCGAGAGCGGCCCGGGTCGCCCCATGCTCCCCACCCTTTCCTCTTCGCAGAGCCCGAGTTGACCGCTGCTGGCACATTTGTTCGGCGCAACTTCGAGCCGCTCGTCCTGTCGGTCCAGGTCCTCGTGGACCTGCTGGTCGTGGGGCTCGCGTGCGTGCTCGCCTGGTGGATTCGTGAGCAGGCCTTCGCTGGCGGGGGGATCTACGGGCCTGCCAGCAGCACGCCCCTGGAACTCTACCGAGAGGTCTTCGCCATCACGGCGGCGGTGTGCTTGGTCAGCTTCCACACCTTCGGGCTCTACAGCGCGAGCAAGAGCCTGCTCAACGTCGAGGAGTACAAGGCCGTCGCGAAGTCGAGCGTGGTCTCCTTCTTCGTGGTGTTGGTCCTGCTCTTCTTCCTGAGAGAGACGAACGCGACCACTGATGGCGGCGGTATCTACGCTCCGTTCCTCTGGCTGCACAAGGAGTTCGAGCTCAAGGTGAACCCTGACTACCTGTCGAGGGTCACGCTCTTGCTCTCATTCGTCTTCATCATGTTGATGACGATCGTGAGCCGCTTCTGCTCGTTCCGCGTCATCCAACGGCTCCATGAGCGGGGGATCGGCAACCGCAACGTGCTCGTCGTGGGCGCAGGGTGGACGGGGCGTAAGCTCCAGGAGAAGTTCCTCCATGTGCCGACCCTGGGCCTGAACTTCATCGGCTTCGTCGACGACGACGAGGGGCTGGTGGGAAGCTGGATCGGTCGCGGGCAGGTCCTCGGGACCGTCAAGGACCTCAAGCGCGTCGTCGGCGAGCGGAAGATCGGAGAGGTGTTCATCTCGCTGCCCGAGACCAAGGAGTCGGAGGTCCTGGAGATCTGCTCCATGCTCGACGAGATGGGGACGCCCTACTTCGTGGTGCCGCGCTTCTACCACCTGATGTCCTACAACGTACGGATCGAGAACCTCGACTCGATCCCGCTGATCACCCGCAGGGAGCGCAGCGAGTCCCTGATGTCCCTCGCGGTCAAGCGCGCCTTCGACGTCATTGTCTCCGGCACCGTGCTGGCGTTGAGCCTCCCCGCGTTGATCGCCTTCGCGGTGCTCATCAAGCGTGAGTCCGCGGGCCCGGTCTTCTTTCGCCAGCGGCGGATCGGAATGGGCGGGCGCCCCTTCGAGATGATCAAGTTCCGCACCATGCACATCGACGAGTGCGGCGACGCGGTGGCGCCGAAGAACGAGAACGACCCGCGCGTGACCCGCTTCGGCCGCTGGCTGCGGCGATACTCGCTCGACGAGCTGCCCAACTTCCTCAATGTGCTGGGTGGAGAGATGAGCGTCGTGGGGCCGAGGCCCGAGATGCCGTTCATCGTCGAGACCTACGGGGCCCTGGACCGGGAGCGGCTGCGAGCCAAGCCCGGAGTGACCGGCCTGTGGCAGATCTCCTACGCGCGCCAGGACGCCATCCACTCCAACCTGGACTACGACCTCTACTACATCGAGAACCGCTCGCTGCTGCTGGATCTCGTCATCCTGGCGCTCACGGGGTTCGCCGTCGCGCGCGGGACAGGCGCCTTCTGAACGGAGCTCCCAGGTGCACATTGCCCACGTGATGGAGGCGACGATCGGCGGCACCCGCCGCCACCTCGTGGACGTGGCCCTGGAGCAGCGGCGCCGCGGCGACGACGTCTCGCTCTTGGTCTCGACCCTGCGGGATCCCGGCTTTGAAGGGGACCTTCAGCGACTCGAGGGGGCGGGGGCCCACGTACACCGGATCTCCATGGTGCGGCCCATCCGCCCGGCCCGCGACCTGCGCCACCTGCGCCAGATCAAGGCGGCCCTGCGTGAGCTCCGCCCGGACATCGTGCACACCCATAGCTCCAAGGGCGGTGTCCTGGGCCGACGGGCGTCCCTCTCGACAGGGATCGGCGCGCGGGTCCACACGCCGCACACGTTCGCCTTCCTCTTCGGCGCGCTCTTCGGCCGGGCGAAGCGCGCGGTGTTCCGCTCCATCGAGCGGTCGCTGGCGAGCTCGACGCACCGGGTGATCGCGGTCTCCTCCAGTGAGGCCGCGACGATCGAGGGCTCGGGGGTGGTCGATCCGTCCATCCTCAGGACGGTCCCCAACGGCATCGATCCGGCGCGGGTCGAGGGCGCAGCAGCCGCAGACCTCGCGAGCCTCGGCCTGGACCCCGGGCTCCCGGTCGCTGCGGTGGTCGGGCTCCTCTACTCGGCGAAGGGGCAAGACCTCGCCCTCGAGGCCCTCACCGCAGAGGGGCTGGAGGGGCTGCAGGTGCTCTTCGTGGGGCCCGGAGATCAAGGACCGCTCATGGAGCTCGCCGAGCATCTCGGCGTGCAGCGACGGGTCGCCTTCACTGGCGCACGGGAGGACGTCCCGGCGATCCTCGCCGCGTCGGACTTCCTCCTCCTGCCCTCGCGATGGGAGGGCATGCCCTATGTGGTCCTCGAGGCCATGGCGGCCTCGCGTGCGGTGGTGGCCACGCCGGTGGACGGGGCCCGGGACCTCATCGAGGACGGCGTGAACGGGTACCTCGCCACGTCGATCTCCTCGGCGGCGCTCGCGGACGCCATGGGCCGCGCGGTGCTCGCGGGCCGCGGTCAACGGGAGACGCTCGGGCGCGCGGGTCGGGCGCGGCTCGAGGCGCGCTACAGCGTCGGGGCCATGGTCGAGCAGCTCGACGTCGTGTATCAGGAGGCGCTGGAGGCCGCGGGCAACGGGTGAAGATTGTTCACGTCCTGACCACGCTCGACGTGGGTGGTGCCGAGATGCACGTGCTCAAGCAGGTGCGCGGGCAGGTGGAGCGAGGACACGCGGTGCGGGTGCGCTTCCTCAAGGGGCAGGGCACCCTGCGCGAGGACTTCCTCGAGGCCGGCGCCGAGCGGGTGGAGCGCGCGGCGGCGGGGCCGCTGTTTCCGTTGCGGCTGCGGGCGGATCTGGGGTGGTGCGACATCGTCCACTCCCACCTCCTGAAGGCGGACGCGTTCACGGCCCTGGCAGCCCTCCTGTTCGGCGCCCGGCGCAAGCTGGTGAGCGGCAAGCACAACGATGAGCAGGTCCTGCGCCGGCCCCTGGTCAGCTGGGTCCATGGCTGGCTCGGCCGCATCCCTGCGCGCACCGTGGTGCTCTCTGATCACGTGGGCCGTTTCATCGAGACCCACGGGCGGGTGCCGCTCGCAGCTCAGTCGCGCGTGTACTACGGCCTGGACCCCGAGCCCTTCGAGCGGGCGGCGGACGAGACCGACCGTGACGCGGTCCGGGCTCCGCTCGCGATCGACGGAGGTGACGTGGTGTTCGTCTGCGTCGCGCGCTTTGCGTCACAAAAGGCCCACGAGGTGCTCCTGCGCGCCCTCGCGATCGCCCGCGAGCAAGACCCACGTCTCCGGCTGCTGCTGGTGGGGGACGACCCCTTCGGCGACGGTCGTGAGCGGGCCGAGGCCGAGGCCCGCCGGCTGGGCCTCCTTGGAACCAGTGGGCCGGACGCCGCGGTCTTCACGGGCATCCGCCGAGACGTGCCGGCGTTGATGGCGGCCAGCGACGTCTTTTGCATGGCGTCCCGCTGGGAGGGGCTGGGCCTCGTGTTTCTCGAGGCCATGGCCGCCTCGACCCCGGTGCTCTCCACCAACGTCTCGGCCATCCCCGAGGTGGTGGTGGACGGAGAGACCGGCCGCCTCGTCCCGCCCGACGACCCGGCCGCCCTCGCGAGCGGAATGCTCGAGTTGGCCCGGGACCGAGCGCTCCGGGCGCGGCTCGGGGACGCAGGGCACCGGCGGGTGCTGACCCGCTTTGGCCTCGACCGGATGGTGGATGAGACCATCGAGATCTACAGGGAGGTCATCTCGGCCTCGAGGCGGTAGTTTCAGGGGGTGCTGCTGCTCCCCCTCTTCGCCTCCCTCTCCCTCATCGGATCCACGCTCGACGCGGACGGGGCGGAGGTGGACTTCGCGCGGGACGTCCGTCCTCTGCTGGCGAGGCGCTGCTTCCCCTGCCATGGCAACGACGAGGAGACCCGCGAGGCGGGGCTGCGGCTGGACCTCGAGGCGGACGCGCACCGGGATCGGGACGGCTTCCCGGCGGTGGTCCCCGGAGACATTGACGCCTCCGAGCTCTGGGTACGGATCAACGACGACCTCGACCCCATGCCGCCGGAGGACGCGGGCGCGCCCCTGGACGAGGACGAGCGCGAGCTCCTGCGTCGCTGGATCGAGGGCGGCGGCGGTTACGCCTCCCACTGGAGCTTCACGCCGCCGGAGCGTCCCGCGCTCCCGGGCGGCCCGACGGATGGGGAGCATCCGGTGGACGCCTTTGTCCTGGAGGCGCTGGAGGCCCACGGCCTCGACCTCTCCCCGGCGGCTGGCGACCGCCAGCTCATCCGGCGCCTGAGCCTCGACCTCACGGGGCTCGCGCCCACCCCCCGCTTCGCCGAGGCCTTCGCGGCCTCGGAGGACCCTGACAAGCTCGAGCGTGCGGTGGACGCGCTCCTCGACTCGCCGGCCTACGCGGAGCGGTGGGCGGCGGTCTGGCTGGATCACGCGCGCTACGCGGACAGCACGGGCCACGGCTCGGACCCCCTGCGCACGATCTGGCGCTACCGGGACTGGGTGATCGGCGCCTACGACCGGAACCTCCCCTTCGACGAGTTCACGGTGCAGCAGCTGGCGGGCGACCTGCTCCCCGACGCGACCATGGAGACCCGTCTCGCCACCGCGTTCCACCGGAACACGATGACGAACACCGAGGGGGGCACCGACGACGAGGAGTTCCGCGTGCTCGCCGTGAAGGACCGGGTCAACACGACCATGGAGGTCTGGATGGGCGTCACCGCGGGCTGCGCCGAGTGCCACAGCCACAAGTACGACCCCGTCAGCCACGAGGAGTACTACGAGCTCTTCGACATCTTCAATCAGACCGCGGACACCGACCGCGGCGACGATCGGCCGCGCCTCGCCACGCCGACCCCCGAGCAGGCGGACGAGAAGGCGCGCCTGGACGCGGAGCTCGCGCGTATCGATCTCCGGATTGCCACGGCCGTCGTGGACGTGGAGGCGGGCGTCGCCCGCATGATGGAGGCCGAGCGCTTCTGGGGAGCGGCCGAGCAGCGCAAGGTTGAGCATGAGCCGGGGCAGGGCACCCGCGTGGACGTCTTCGAGGTCGACGCGATCCCGCCCGCCGGCGACGGCCCATTGGGCCTGCGTCTCTCGGCCCTGGCCTCACCCGCGCTCCCGGGCGGCGGGCCCGGAGAGAGCCCCGGCAACGGGAACTTCGTGGTGACGGACCTGCGCGTCGCCCGCGGGACTGCCGGGCCCGCGCCCGTGGCGGCGGCGGTGCGCATCGAGCTTCCAGGTTCGGGCCGCATCCTCTCCCTGGCGGAGGTCGAGGTGCTCGACGCCGACGGGAACAACCTCGCCCTCGGAGGCCGCGCGGCCCAGTCCTCCACGGGCTTCAACGGCCCGCCCCAGCTCGCGGTGGACGGCAACACCAGCGGCGTCTACGAGGACGGTTCGGTGACCCACACGGCCACCGAGCGCGACCCCTGGTGGGAGGTGACGCTGGCCGCGCCGGCGCCGATCCACGGCCTCCGGGTCTGGAGCCGCACCGACGGGGACCTGGAGCTCCGGCTCGAGGGCTTCGAGGTGGTGCTCCTCGACGGGGCGGGCGAGCCCCTTCTGCGCACCGCGCCATGGCCCGCGCCCAACCCCGTGGCCGAGGCGCGCTTCGGCGAGGGAGGGGCCATCCCGCTCCTCGTCCGCCCCGGCTCCGCGAGCTTCGAGCAGGCCAACTTCGGGGTCGCGGCGGCGCTGGACCTCGATCCCAAGACCGGATGGGCCATCGGGCCTCGGCAGGGCGTGGATCACGCGGCCATCTTCCAGCTCCCCGCCCAGCGGTCGGACCCGGATGGCGGCCTGCGGCTGCGGGTGACCGTCGCCCAGGAGTGGGGCTCGGACCACACGATCCGGGACCTGCGCCTCGGGGTGGGCCGCGGCGCCCGCGTACCGCTTGCGATTCCCGCCGACGTCCGCGGCCCCCTGGCCCGCCGCGCCAAAGCCGCGAACGGGGGGCCCGGGGCGGCGGAGCCCGGCGACGAGGCGAAGCTCGTGGCGTTCCTCCGGGAGCGCGACCCGCTCCTCGACATGGTCCACGAGCGGCGCGCCCAGGTGGCTGCCCAGTTGGCTGACCTGGACGTGGTGACCACGCCGGTGATGGAGGAGCTCCCAGGGGATCGGCGCCGCGATACCCACGTGATGGTCCGCGGCAACTTTCTGCAGCGCGGCGAGCAGGTGCACGCCGCCATCCCCGCGGCCTTCGGGTCCCTGGACCCCGGGGGCGCCGTGGACCGGCTGGCCTTCGCCCGCTGGCTGGTGAGCGACGAGAATCCGCTCACCGCCCGGGTGACGGTGAACCGCCTCTGGGCGCGGCTGTTCGGCCGGGGCCTGGTGGCCACGGAGGGGGACTTCGGCTCCCAGGGCGCAACGCCCACCCACCCCGAGCTGCTCGATTGGCTGGCGGTGGAGTTCCGCGAGGGCGGCTGGGACCAGAAGGCGCTCCTGAAGACGATCGTCACCAGCCGGGCCTACCGGCAGGCGTCCGCGGTCCGGCCCGAGACCCTGGAGGCCGACCCCGACGGGGTCTGGCTCTCACGCTACCCGCGCCAGCGGCTCGAGGCGGAGATGGTCCGGGACGTGACCCTGCAGGCGGCGGGGCTGCTCTCCGACAAGCGCTTCGGCCCATCCGTGTACCCGCCCCAGCCCGAGGGCCTCTGGCAGGCGGCCTTCAACGGGCAGCGGAACTGGCGTGAGAGCATGGGGGAGGATCGGTATCGCCGCGGGGTCTACGTCTTCATGCGGAGGACGATCCCGTACCCGATGCTCGCGACCTTCGACGCGCCAAGCCGTGAGGCGTGCACCGTCTGCCGGACGCCCACGAACACGCCGCTGCAGGCGTTCGTCACCCTGAACGACCCCGCGTTCCTGGAGCCCGCCCGCGTGCTCGGCGCCCGCTACGCCCACCGGGCCACCACCGGCGCGAGGTGGAGCCTGGAGCCTGGCCGTGAGGTCGGGGAGGGGCCCGACGGGCTCTCGCGGGCGCTCCTCGAGGAGCTGCTCTCCCACGCGCTCCAGCGCCCCGCTGGCGCGGAGCAGCTCGATGTGCTGCAGGCTCTCCTGGGCGACGCCCGCGCGGCCTTCGCCGCGGACCCCGAGGCTGCCGGTGAGTTCGCCGGAGCGGCGGGGGCCTGGTCAACCGGGCTCGACCCCGAGGAGGCCGAGGCGCTCACCGCGGTGGACCCCGTGGACGTCGCGGCGTGGACCGTGGCCGCGAGCACGGTGCTCAACATGGACAGCTTCCTGACCAAGGAATGAGCGATGGACCCCACCCAGGAAGACGCCCTCACCAGCACGCGCCGCACGTTCCTCCAGCGGGGCGTGGGCCTCGGCGCGATCGCCCTCGGCGCCATGGAGGGGGCGGCCGCCCTCGGTCAGGACGGACAGCGGCCCTCGCCGCTCGCGCCCAAGGCGCCGCCCTTGCCCGCGCGGGCCAAGCGGGTGTTGTACCTCTCCATGGCGGGGGCCCCGCCGCAGCACGACACGTTCGACTTCAAGCCCAAGCTGCAGGAGCTCGACGGGACCCCGTGCCCGGAGGCGCTCTTCGAGGGCAAGCGCCTGGCCTTCATCAAGGGGCACCCCAAGCTGTTGGCGTCGCCGCACCCCACGACCACCGTCGATCCCCTCGGCATCGAGGTGTCGACCCTCCTGCCCGGGTTCCGTGAGTATGCGGCGGACGTGTGCGTGGTGCGGTCCATGCACACCGACCAGTTCAACCACGCACCGGCGGACCTCCTCATGTACACGGGGAACGCGGTCAACGGGAAGCCCTCCATGGGGGCGTGGGTGACCTGGGGCCTCGGCTCGATCAACCAGAACCTCCCGGGCTTCGTGGTCCTGGGCTCGGGCGGGAGCGATCCCACCGGCGGCAAGGCCCTCTGGTCCAGCGGCTTCCTGCCCTCGGAGTTCCAGGGGGTGCGGCTGCGCTCGAAGGGGGACCCCGTGCTCTACGTGAGCGACCCCAAGGGCCTCGCCCGCTCCTCGCGGCGGCGAATGCTCGACGCGCTCCGGCGCCTGAACGAGCTGGACCACGAGCGGCACGGCGACGACGAGACCATGGCGCGGGTCGCCCAGTACGAGCTCGCCTACCGCATGCAGATGGAGGTGCCCGAGGTGACCGACCTCTCCCGGGAGAGCGAGGCCACCCTCACGCGGTATGGCGCGAAGCCCGGCGACGGGTCCTTCGCCAGCAACTGCCTCCTGGCCCGCAACCTGCTCACCGCAGGCGTGCGCTTCGTGCAGCTCTTCGACTGGGGGTGGGACATTCACGGGACCGGCTCCAACGACGATCTCGTCACCCAGTTCCCAGCCAAGTGCAAGGACGTGGATCAGCCCATCGCGGCGCTCATGGCGGACCTCAAGCGCACGGGGCTCCTCGAAGACACGCTCGTGGTGTGGGGCGGTGAGTTCGGCCGCACGCCGATGCTCGAGGCCCGTGGGGGCTCGAAGTTCCTGGGCCGCGACCACCAGCCCGATGCCTTCAGCATCTGGATGGCCGGCGGCGGCGTGAAGGCGGGGCACGTCCACGGCTCCACCGATGACCTCGGCGCCGCGGTCCACGAGGACGGCGTCTCCGTGCGGGACCTGCAGGCCACCGTGTTGCACCTGCTCGGTTTCGACGCGGAGCGCATGCGCTTCCCCTTCCAGGGGCTGGACCAGCGCCTGATTGGACCCGCGGACGGGCCGAAGGTGGCGCGCGGGGTGCTCGCCTGAGCGCCACGCCCAGCCCGGAGGCGACGCCCTTCAGCTACCGCCAGCGCCCCGAGGACTTCATCGTCGAGGAGCTGGTGGACGAGCCCGTGGCCGAGGAGGCGGACGGAACGCACCTCTGGTTCACGGTGGAGAAGCGGGACGTCTCGACGCCGGCGGCGGCGCGCCGGATCGCGAAGGCGCTGGGCCGGCGGGGCGGAGACGTCAGCTTCGCTGGCCGCAAGGACGCCGTCGCCATCACCCGCCAGCGGATGTCCGTGGAGCACGTGGACCCCGAGCGGCTCCTCGAGCTCGAGATCGAGGGCGTGCGGGTGAGCCGGCCACGGCGCCATCGTCGAAAGCTCCGGCCGGGGGAGCTGCGCGGCAATCGCTTCGAGCTGGTGCTGCGCGGCGTGGATCCCCGCCACCTCCCGCGCCTAGAGGAGGGTCTGGATCGGCTCCGCACCGGCGGGGTCGCCAACCGGTACGGGGAGCAGCGCTTCGGACCCGAGGGCGCGGGGCTGGGGGTCGCCCGCAGCCTCGTGTTCGGGCCGCCCGAGGCCTACCTCGAGGCCCTCGGGCGTGC
>CAJQPT010000107.1 GCA_905480285.1 uncultured bacterium | reverse complement strand
CCGTTCTGGAGCCACACGTCCCAGCCGCGGAAGGCGCTCGGGGAGTCCATGCGACTCCACAGGGCGCCGGTGGGCTCGCCCTTGCGGACCTTGACCCAGGCGGTGCTGGTGAAGGGCTCGTCCTGCTCGAAGTCGGCGGCGTCGGGGACGGTGATCGCCTGCCCCTCGGTCTTGAGGGCGACGCCCCCGGGGCCCTGGGCGGACCAGGCTGCCTTGCCCTCCAGGGGGTACGCGGCCGCGGCACCGTCGACGATTGCGGTCACGTACTGGCCCGCGCCCTCGGAGAGGGGGAGGTGGAGGGCCTCGTACGAGCGGTGGGGCGCCTCGGCGCCGATGCCCGCGCCGCCCGTCTCCGCGAGCCACGCACCGAGGTCGGCGCGGGCCGCGTTCGCGCGTTCGCCGCGCTTCCGTCGCCCGACCTCCAGGGACGCCAGCAGCTGCGCCCGCCGGTCCCGCTCGCCCATGGGCGTGACGCGCAGGATCGGCCGCGGGTCCTTCACGTTGCCGTCGCGCACGGGGACGGTGGTGTTATCGAAGAATGCGGAGAGCTCGTAGAACTCGCGCTGGCTGAGCGGGTCGTACTTGTGGTCGTGGCAGACGGCGCAGCCCACGCTCATGCCGAGCCAGGCCTGTCCGAAGGTCTCGGTGCGGTCGCGGGCGTAGAGGACCTTGTACTCCTCGTCGATGAGCCCGCCCTCGTTGGTGGTGATGTTGCAGCGCAGGAAGCCCGTGGCGACGCGCTGCTCCAGGGTCGCGTCCGGGAGCAGGTCGCCCGCCAGCTGCTCGATGGAGAACTGGTTGAAGGGCATGTCGCCGTTGAAGGCGCCGATGACCCAGTCGCGGTAGGGCCAGATGTCCCGGTAGTTGTCGAAGTGGATGCCGTGGGTGTCGGCGTAGCGCGCCACGTCGAGCCACTGCCGGGCGCGGTGCTCGCCCCAGGTGTCCCGCGCCATCCAGCGGTCCACCAGTCGCTCGTAGGCGTCGGGGGCTTCATCGAGCACGAAGGCTTCGACCTCCGCCGGGTCCGGGGGCAGGCCGGTCAGGTCCAGGGAGAGGCGCCGCGCGAGGGTCCGCCTGTCTGCCTCGGGGGAGGGCTCGAGGCCGGCCTCGGTGAGTCCAGCCAGGACGAAGTGGTCGATCGGGTTGCGGCCCCACGCGTCCTCGGGGGCTGGAGCGGCCTCGGGCGCCTCGAAGGCCCAGTGCGCCTCGTAGGGCGCGCCCGCGGCGACCCACAGGCGAAAGACCTCGATGGCGGCCTCATCGAGGGGGTGCTCCGCCTCAGGGGGCGGCATGAGCTCCCAGTCGTCCGCGCCGTCGATGCGGCGCACGAACTCCGCGGGGTCCTCGTCGAAGATCCCGGCCGCGCGGGCTTCGTCGCCCACGTCGAGCCGCAGCCCACCCTTGCGGGCGGCCTCGTCGGGCCCGTGGCACGCGTAGCAGTGCTCGGCGAGGAGCGGGCGGACGTCGCGACCGAAGTCGACGGTATCCCCCCGAGTGACAGTGCCCCCCCGAGCGATAGTGTCCCCCCGAGCGATGGTGCCCTCCCGAGAGATGGTGCCCTCCGGCGCGGCGGAGTTTCCCGGAGCGGCGGGGTCGTGGGAGAGCTCACCGGCGGTGGAGCCGGCGGCGAGCGCGAGGGCGATCAGGGAGGGGAGCATCAGCACCCCCTGATCCTAGTTGGCCTCCGCGGATCTCGCCGCAGCTCAGCGGCCCTGGTCCCGGATCCGTCGCGTCCCCGGTCAGCTCACCGGCGCGCCCATGCGCTCGGCGACGAGGTGCTCGAGCTTGCGGGTGTCGGCGGCGAAGGCGCGGATGCCCTCGGCCAGCTTCTCGGTGGCCATGGCGTCCTCGTTCATCATCCAGCGGAAGGCGCGCTCGTCGAGCCGCAGGGGCTCGTGGTCCGAGGCCTCGGCGCAGGCCGTGGTCAGCTGAGCGGGGACGTCGCCCTCGGTGGTCCGCAGCTCCTCCAGGAGGCCGGGGCTGATGGTGAGAAGGTCACAGCCCGCGAGCTGGAGGATCTCCCCGGTGTTGCGGAAGCTGGCGCCCATGACCTCGGTCTTGTGCCCGAACTTCTTGTAGTACTCGAAGATCCGCGTCACCGAGAGGACGCCGGGGTCCTCGGCGGCGGGGTAGCTCTCCTTGCCGGTGGACTTCTTGTGCCAGTCGAGGATGCGGCCCACGAAGGGCGAGATCAGCTGCACCTTGGCGTTGGCGCAGGCCACGGCCTGGGCGAAGGAGAACAGCAGCGTCAGGTTGCAGCGGATGCCGTCCTCGCGGAGCAGCCGCGCGGCCTCGATGCCCTCCCAGGTGGAGGCGATCTTGATCAGGATCCGGTCCCGGTCGACGCCGGCGGCCTCGTAGAGCGAGATGAGCTGCTTCGCCTTGGCCAAGGTGGCCGCGGTGTCGAAGCTGAGGCGCGCGTCCACCTCCGTGGAGACCCTGCCGGGGACGATCTCGAGGATCTCGCGACCGAAGGCCACCGCGAGGCCGTCCAGGGCGGCGTCGATGTCGCCGCCGTCCTTGCGTACTCCGTCCAGCGTCCGATCCACCAGCTCGGCGTACTCGGGCATGGCCGCCGCCTTCAGCAGCAGGCTCGGGTTCGTCGTGGCGTCACGCGGCTGGAAGGTCTTGATGCTCGCGAAGTCGCCCGTATCGGCGACGACGAGGGAGTGGGCCTTGAGTCCTGAGAGCTGATCCATGGCCCAAGGAAATCAGATCGGGGGCGGCGTTGGGAGCGGTGAGCCCCAGATCTGCGCCACGGCTCACTCTTCGTCGGGCTGCCAACCGACCTCGGCCATGCGGACGCGGCCGTTACGCACGGTCACGCCTTCCGCGCGGAGCAGCATGGCCTGGTCCCGGGCGGTGCCCCCGACGACGCGGATGGTGCCGTCTGACCCCAGGACCCGGTGCCAGGGGACGCCTCGGTTCGCCACGAAGCGCCGCAGGACGGACCCCACGAAGCGCGCGGCCCGCGGGAGCCCGGCCTCCTCCGCCACCTGGCCGTAGCTGGCCACGCGACCCTCGGGGATGGAGTCCACCGTGGCGAGGATGCGCTGCACCCGCTCGTCCTGGAGGGACTCCGCCTCCGTGAGGACGCGCTTCCGAGGGACCGGGCGCGGGCTCAAGGGGCGTCTCCGCCGCCGAGCAGGGCCCGCGTGACCACCGCCGCCAGCCCGCTCTTGGCCAGAGCGCCAGGCAGGAGCAGGGCGAGGGATGAGGCCCCCTCCGCGAGGGGCAGGCCCTTCTGAGCGAAGAGCCACGCGAAGCCGGCCACCAGGATCAGGAGGTGCGCCCCCAGGAAGACCGCGGCGTCGTGGCGGAAGCGCCCGTTCGCCAGCCCCGCGAGGGTCCCACCGGGGATGAACGCGATCACGAAGCCCGCGGTGCCGAGGTCGAGGAACGACGCGCCCGCAGCGCTGGTCCCTCCGGAGAGGACGGGGGCGCCGGCCAGGACCGCGGCCAGGAAGAGCACGCCGGCGAGGCCGCCCGCCCGCGCACCGGCCAGGCCGCCGACCAGGATCAGGGCCAGGGTCTGGAGCGTCATGGGGGCCGGGACCATGGGGACGGCGACCATCCCACCGCCCCAGATCGCTGCGGCACCGAGCGGCCCGGCGAGGTGGCGCAGCGGTGAGGATGCGAGGAGAGGGGGCGGCGTCGAAGGGGCCATGGAGAGGTTGTAGCGCCCTGCTTCGCACCACGCCGGTGGTTTCCTTCCGGACGAGCACCTTCCTGCGACGGCCGAGGTGCTGGGCGATGTCCCGGGCAGAGACCCTGGCGGCGGCTTGGGGGGCACGGGCTCCCAACGAGGGATCGCCTCGGCCCGTCGACGTCAACGGACGGGCTGGAGGCGGCGACACGCTGTCGCGGGCGGGTTAGTCTTCCAGCGCGACGAGACTCGCCGCCGCGGGCTGCTGGCTCCCCACGCCCTGGGACGGTGGATCGAGGCGCCACCTGAGCGCGTTGTCGGCCCGGCCCCCGCCGGCGAGACGGCAGCACTCGGCCCGACTTTCCCCTGACTCCAAATTCCGCGACCCCGCGGCGACCGAAAGAGAGCGATGACACAACGCAAAGGCATCATCCTGGCCGGCGGCTCTGGAACCCGGCTGTACCCCATCACCACGGGGGTGTCGAAGCAGCTGCTGCCGATCTACGACAAGCCGATGATCTACTACCCCCTGTCGGTGCTGATGCTGGCGGGGATCCGGGAGATCATGATCATCACGACCCCGCACGACCTGGATCAGTTCGAGCGCACGCTCGGGGACGGGAGCCAGTGGGGGATCTCGCTGTCGTACATGGTGCAGCCCAGCCCGGACGGGCTCGCCCAGGCGTTCATCCTGGCCGAGGACTTCCTGGACGGGGCGCCCTCGGCGATGGTGCTCGGCGACAACATCTTCTTCGGTCAGGGGCTGCCGCTCCTCCTGGAGGAGGCGGATAAGGCCAGCGCGGGGGCCACGGTCTTCGGCTACCGGGTGGCCGATCCGGAGCGCTACGGCGTGGCGGACTTCGACGCGGACGGCACCGTCCGCGCCATCATCGAGAAGCCGCCCGAGCCGCCCTCGAACTACGCGGTCACCGGCCTCTACTTCGTGGACGGCAGCGCCCCCGAGCGCGCCCGTCAGGTCACGCCTTCCGAGCGGGGGGAGCTGGAGATCACCTCGCTGCTCGAGAGCTACCTCAACGACGGTTCACTCTCCGTCAAGCGCATGGGCCGCGGCTACGCGTGGCTGGATACAGGGACCCACGCCTCGCTGCTGGACGCGGGCAACTTCGTTCGCACCCTCACCGAGCGGCAGGGCCAGCAGGTCGGGTCTCCGGACGAGATCGCCTTCGAGCTGGGGTGGATCTCCCGCGAGCAGCTTCTCGAGCGTGCCGAGCGCTTCGGCAAGAACGAGTACGGCGAGACCCTGAAGAAGCTGGCTGAGGAGCACAGCTGAAGGGACGCAGCTGAAGGGGCCCAACTGAAGGGGCCCAGCTGAATGGGCCCAGCTGATGGAGCAGCGCGGCTCGGGTCAGGCCTGGGATGAGCCTCGAGCGGGGCTGCGCTCCTGCCCCTGCGGCCGGTGATCGGATGGGCAGGGAGCTGGTGCGGACGGGCAGGGAGCTGGTGCGTACGGGCAGGAGGCCAGTGCGGGCAGGGAGAAGGCTGATGCGGACGGTCCCCGGGGCTGGCGCGGCCGGGTCGCAGCGCCCTCGAACAGCGGGTTCCGCAGAGAGGCGGGCCGCGGCGTGCGGGAATCGTCGCGGCTTGCAAGTATCGTCTGTGCGCGATGCGAGCCCACGCCAGCCTCCTGTTCGTCCTCTGCGCCCTTCTCCTCGTCGCGGCCTGCGCCGCGCCGCGTGCGGGGGCGGAGCTCCCTGGACGCGGCCCCGTGATCACGGTGCTCGATGAGGCTGGGGGACCCGTCGTCGACGCCGAGCTGTGGGTCCTCGACCGCCAGACGCTGCGGGCGGACGCGGCGGTGCTGGCGAGCCGGATCACGGGCGATTGGGTGGCGACCTCGCTGCAGCTGGCCACCGAGGTGCGGCGCACTGACGGCGAGGGCCGGGCGCGGCTCCTGGCGCCCGTGGGCCGGGGCGCGTTCATCGCGGCGCGCCGCGGGGCCCTCTTCGGGAGCGCCGAGGTGCCCACCATCGGCCGTGACGGGCTCGTGCTGTCGCTCCGACCGCGCACGTCTTACCGGGCCAGGGTCCTCGATTCGAGCGGCCGTCCGGCGGAGGGCGTCCCCTTGACCCTCGCGGTCCCGGGGGAGCCGAGGCTCGAGCGGTTGCCGGTCACGGCCGTCACGGGTCCGGACGGCACGGCGGTGCTCTACGAGCCTCCGGCGGAGGCCCTTGTCGGGCTGCGGCGCGTCCCCCGGGGAACGGAGCGCGTGGCCCTGATTCGCGCCGCGACCCGCGAGACCTTGGCGATCCCGGTCGACCCGGTGGGGACCGGAGAGGCGTCGCTTCCACCCTCGGCGGACCTCGTCATCCGCCTGACCCATCGAGGGTTCCCTGGGGCTGAATGGGGGGGCGTGCTCCAGCTCTTCCCCGCCCGCAACGGGAGCCGCTCCGACGTCACCCTCGCCATCGAGGTCGAGGGATCCAGCGCCAACGTGCGGCACGTCGAGCGCGGGCTGGACCTGCGAGCTGTTCTGGTGGTGAGCGAAGGGGACGGCGAGGGCGAGCGGCTGCTCGGTTCTCTCAGTCAGCTGGTCACCGCCGTGGGCGAGGAGGAAGCGCGGCCCGCGCGCGAGATCGCCCTGGACCAAGGGGTGCTCATCACCGGCCGCCTGGTGGATGGTGGTGGTCGAGCCCGCGGCCTCGAGTCGGCACAGGCCGTGGTGGAGGGCGAACCCAGCACGACCTGGACGCTCGTTACCGGCCAGGACGGTGACTTCCGCTGGCTGGTCACAGCGCCTGAGGGCGCCGAGCGCTGGTCCGCCGTGCGCATTGGCGGCCGACGAGATGGCGTGACGCGCCCTCTCCCGGAGTTCACCCCGGGGGGCAGCGTCTCGCTCGGCGACGTGTCCCTGCCCTGAGGAGAGGCCCCCAGCTGAGCGTTCAGCCGGGCCCCCAGCTGGGCACTTCGCCAGGCCCTCGATCAGACCCGTTGCCCGCGCTGCCTAGGTCAGCCTCGAGGCGGCCTCTCGCACCACTGGCCAGGCCAGCTGGAACCAGGGGGTGTAGCGGTCCCCGTCCCCGATCTCGGCGTCGAGCACGTCGGGTTCGACGAAGCGAAAGTCCGCCACCTCGATGGGATCGGGCTGCAGGTCGTGGGACTCCACCCTGCCGATGAAGACCGTCACGACCTCGTGTTCCGTCCCCACGCCGCCGTAGGTGGCGCGGTACTCGTAGCGGTGGATGGGCTCGATCTCCACCGAGGCACCGAGCTCCTCGCGGACGCGTCGGCGAGCCGCGTCGGCCACGTCCTCGTCGCCCACCGGGTGGCTGCAGCAGCTGTTGGACCAGAACCCCGGCCAGAGCGGCTTGGTGTCGTGGCGCTGATGGATCAGGAGCCTCCCTTCACGGTCGAACAGGTAGACCGAGAAGGCACGATGGCGCAGGCCGTCCACGGCGTGGCAGCGCGCGCGGGTGTCCGTGCCGACGGGGGCGTCCTCGCCGTCCACCAGCATCAGCCGTTCGTCGGCGCGGGATCCCCAGAGCTCACTGTTCATGCCAGAGGTGATAGGCGCTCTCGGGTCAGGCGCGAAGGGGCCGCTCCCGGAAATCGGCGCGGAGTCGCGCTTCGGGCCGATCCGGCGGGTCCAATCGTGGCGGATCCAGTCGTGGCGGATCCAGCAGAGGCGGATCAGCGGCGGCGAATCCAGAGGCCGCCGACTCAGCGGCGCAGGACGTAGAGGCCGAGGTGATCGTATCGGTCCCGAGCGGCGAGCTCATAGGGCCCACCCTCGGAGCGCATGCGCCCTCCAGCTTCCATGGAGCGTCGAGGGGCGACGACGATGCGCGGCGCCGGCTCGCCTTCGGGGAGGGCATCCAGCTCGACGATTCGAGCGGGGATGCCGAGGTCCAGGATCCGGAAGAGGGGACCCCACACGAAGGCGACCGCGACGGGCTCTGTGATCTCGGTGGCCCGCAGGGTGGCGGCGATGTCGTCGAAGGAGCCGGCGGGATGGGCGTCCTCGGGGAGAGGGTGGTGGACCGCGGGGACATGGAGGGCGGCTCCAGGGCCGACGAAGAGCGTCGACCAGGTCACGAGGCCGCACCACACCACCGCCAGCGCCGCGGTGCCGTCGGCGAGGGCGCCGCCGAGTCGGCCCCGGGCCACGGTCCAGAGGAGGCCGAGCCCCTCCGCGGCCAGCACCACGAGGATCACGTCCACGGGGAGATAGATCCGCGCCAGCTCGGGGAAGTTGAAGCGCAGGAACAGCAGCAGGGTGGGGACGACGGCCCAGGCGACCAGCCACACAAGCCACTTCGCGTCGCGGGTCAGAGCGCCGGCGAGGCCGAGCAGCGCGAGGGCGAGCACCGGGATGGAGATCTGCCGCGGGACGGCCACCACGTCGAGGAGGTAGCCAAAGGCGAGCTCGCGCCGCTGCCACCACCCGTAGGTGGCGTCGAGGGATGAGGAGAACCACTTGTCCCGGGCGAACTCGCTGAAGAACAGCAGGCCGACGGTGAGGGCGCCCACCGGGATGCAGGCCGCGAGGCCCCATGCGACCCGGCGTGAGCGCCACGGAGCGACGCTCTGGCCCGTCGGGCCCGTGCGGAACAGGAGCACCACGAGGACCGCGAGCACGAAGGTGTACACGGTGGCCATCTCGTGGAACCCGTACGCCAGCAGCGATGTCGCCGTGATCCCCGCGGCGCCGCGCGCGAGGGCCCGCGTGTCTCGCTCGCCCGCCTCCGTGTACATGCGCCAGGCGATCGAGATCATCCAGACGAGGAAGAAGGTGCAGGCCGCCTGGCCCCAGCCCGTGCGGGAGACCATCACGTGCCCGAGCTGGACGGCCATCAGTCCGCCCCCCGCGATGGCGACCAGGGGTTCCCCCGGCGCGACGCGACGAAGCCAGAGCAGCACGAGGATGGAGGTCAACGCGCCCAGGATGGCCTGGTCCAAGCGCAGGGCCGCCACGCGACCGAAGCCCGCCTTGGCGCCGAGCCGAGCGGCGTAGCGGGTGCTCAGTTGATGCAGGTAGCCGTGGGGATAGGTCGAGCGCCCCTCGTCCTGGCTGAAGTCCCGGACGAGGTCCGCGGCCCACTCCCTGTCCTCCTCCAGCCAAGCACCCGGGCCGCTGGCGAGGTCGATCTGATGGATCTGTGCGGACCAGAGGAACTCGCCGTCGTCCGGCGACATCCGGCCCTGGTCCAGGCCCTTCCCGCGCAGGAAGAGCGCGACCAACACGATGGCAAGCGCGGCGGGGAGCAGCCAGATCCGCGCGATGGAGGCGCCGCTCCCGGTCCCGGCCGGGGCGGCCGGGGGAGGTTGCGACGAGCGGGCAGCGTCGTCGTCGTCAGTGCGCGGCTCGGACGGATCCATGGGGGAGAGGCTAGCGGTTCGGCCGGACCGAGGCACGGTTGCGACGGGAACGCTCTTCGGCGGTTATTCTCCTGCTCTCCCCATGGAACTCTCGAACATCATCGCGGGCCTCTGGCGGCAGCCGGAGTGGAACCTCGAAGGCGCCGCGCTGGCGGCCTGGACAAGAGAGGTCCTGGACCTCGGGGTCGACACCGTCGATCTGGCGGACATCTACGGCGGCTATACCGTGGAGGAGTCCTTCGGGGCGGCGCTGGGCGCGGATCCGGGCCTGCGCCGCGAGCTGAAGCTGATCACCAAGTGCAACATCAAGCTGGTCTCCGAGCGCCGGCCGGCCCACCGCCGGCACGGCTATGACTCCAGCTGCGCGCACATCGTCGACTCCGCGGAGCGCAGCCTGAAGGCCCTCGGGACCGATCACGTGGAGCTGCTCCTGCTGCACCGCCAGGACCCGCTCATGGACCCCGACGAGGTCGCCGCCGCGTTCTCGTCGCTGGAGGCCAGCGGCAAGGTGCTGGACTTTGGAGTCTCCAACTTCACGCCGTCCTGCCTCGACGCGCTCCAGAGCCGCCTCGAGCGGCCCTTGGTCACGAACCAGGTTGAGGCCTCTGTCCTCCACCTTGAACCCTTCGTGGACGGCACCCTCGACCAGGCTCTGGCGCGTCGCTTCCGGCCCATGGCCTGGTCGCCCCTCGGCGGGGGGCGGCTCTTCGCGGGGGACGGGGAGCAGGAGGTGCGGGTCCGGGCAGCGATGGCGAGGGTGGCAGACGAGCTCGGTGAGAGCGTCGACACGGTCGCCTACGCCTTCCTGCTCAGACACCCGTCGCGCCTACGGCCGATCACCGGCACGGGACGGTTGGATCGAATCGCCAGCGCCGTACGAGCGGCGGAGGTCACCCTCTCACGGGATCAGTGGTTTGACCTGTGGACCGCCTCGACGGGCGCTCCGCTCCCCTGACGGGCCTGCGTCCCCAGGGGCGCTGTCCGCCCGGAGCTCATACTTGCCCTCGGTCCACCGCTGCCGCGGATCACGGAGCGGCGGGGTGCGGCGGGGTGCGGCCGGGCGCAGCCAGTTACAGCCAGGCGCAGCGGGGTCGCTCAGGCCGCCTTGTCCCTCAGCTCCTGCTCGGCCGGGGCCGGGGAGTCCTGGGTCCAGTCCTCGCTGAATTCCTCTCCGCGGTCGGCGGCGGGAGCGAGCTGATCCAGCGCGCCGTTGAGGGCATCGCAGAGCTCGGAGAACTCGTCGTGCTTGCGGATCTTGCAGTGGCGAACCGCCCCGCCCTCCGCGATGGCCTTGAGGTGCTGGGTCATGCGATACGCCGGGCCAGCGACGCGGTGTGTGGCAGCGATGCCGACACAGACCATGAGCGGCACGAGCACCCCGAGGGTCCACAGCGTGTTCTTCAGCACGAGGGCCCGGGACTCCTGGAGGAGCTGTTCACCGCCGTTGGGGATCGACTGTGCGAGCTCCAGAAGCGTGGTGTTGATCAGGATCACCTGGAACAACGCGCACGTCGCCCCCATGGCCGTGAAGATCCCGACCAGCTTCAGCTGGAGAGGCTTGTTGATGAGCTTGCGCGTACGCTTGTGCATGATTCTCAGGGTCTGGTGCGGCCGCCGAGCCGCAGGTCGATTCACTCCGCAGATCCGTTGCAGAGGTGGATAATGGTCTCGAAGCGCCGGACGACTTCTTGGCCGTTGATGGTGCCAGCGAGGACAAAGAAGCGGAGGCGGACGCGGCCCTGGTCGGAGGACCAGAGGAACATGGGGTCCTCGAATCCGTCGTCGTCCATGTCGCTGCCATAGGCGCCCTTCTCCTGGAGGATGATGGAGGGGGTCATGCCGATGCTGAGCGCCTCGTCCGGGTCACTGCTCCAGCTCTGGAGGACGACTCGGCCCAGGTCGAAGGTGTCGTCCAGGTCCCCGTCCTCGTTGAAGTCGAAGTCTCGTTGGGACTCGACGACCTCGGTGGAGGCGATGTAGGTGACGGCGCCATAGGCACCCTCGACGTCTCCGCCGGACACCTGGGCTCCCCAGCGAGGTCCGGAGCCCGTGACGTAGCTGCCGGTGTTCGCGGGGTCAACTGGCACCTGGAAGCTGAGCCCCGTGCCTCGACCGATGAAGTAGATCTCTCCTCTGAGGTCGTCGGTCCGGCCGTCGTACTCGGAGGGGACAGGGTCCGTCTGGTTCTCAATGGGGCGGGCCAGCCCGCTCCAGATGGCAGATGACCCGGCGCTGTGGCCCCGTGCAACGGTGCCCTCCACGCCGCGATCCAGGGTCCAGAGCTGGCTGCCGGTCGGGGCGTGCGACTCGTAGCGGAGGATCTCTTCATTCTCGAGTCCCCGGTCCAGCACGAGGTACCCGCTCTGTGGAAACCCGGCGATCGCGCCGATCAGCACCTCGCCGGTCTCGCTCGCACTGAGGGTGCTCACGAGGTTGGTCTCGGGCGAGAAGCCCCGAGCAAACTGAATCGTCCTCAGGATCTTCTGGAAGGCGCCCTCTATTCGTTGCTCCGACTGCCCCAGGGTCTGGAGCTCGGTGATCCCTTGGGTCTCCCTGCGGAGCACGGCCGAGGTGGCCAGCAGGATGACCGTCATCACCGAGAAGGCGATGCTGACCTCGATCAAGGTGAATCCACCCTGATCGGCTCGACTGGGAGTAGACGGGCCGGGCTTCATGGTCAGAACCGGAGCAGGTAGACGACCTGGCGGACCTCGAACTCGCCGCCGCCGTGGCGCCAGCGGACGTCGACGATGGCGGGCAGGAGCGACGCGTTGCCCGTGACGTCGGAGTTGGAGGCGAGCCCATCCCCATCGAGGTCCCGCGGCATGCCGATGTCCGTCCCGATCGCGGAGTCCGTGACGGTCTCGTCGGTGATGATCGTGACCGTGGCGATGTGATCTGAGCCCGTCCATGGGTCGAGCCCGGTGATCGGAAGCTCGTTCCCGGGTGAACCATCCGGCCCGTAGGCCTGGAGGATCTGGCCGGCCCAGAGCGCCGGGTCTTCACTCGAGACGCGTGCCACGGAGAGCAGGTCCTGGCTGATGGCCTGGACCGCGGCGTGGGCGCGCGATCGGTCGGACGCGCTCCGGCGAAGCGAGTTCACGACGACCGAGGTGGACGTCATGGCCAGGAGGCCCACCATCAGCACTGCGACGGTGATCAGGACCTCGAGGAGGGTGAATCCTCCTCGTCCTGCCGGGCCGCGGGTCCGGGCAGCGAGTTTGGGGCTGGTCTTCATGGGGTTCTTCAGATGGGGACCTTGGAAGCCACCTTCTTCACACGCGTTCGACCGTTT
>CAJQPT010000106.1 GCA_905480285.1 uncultured bacterium | reverse complement strand
CACGAAGGCGCCCACGGCGTCGCGGTTGGAGGCGCTGCCCACCAGGTCGAGCTGGATCCAGTCGTTCTGGTTGCCCCCCACGTTCTCGTAGAGGACGGGGAGCTCGCCGTGGTGGACCACGTAGAGGTCCTGGTCGCCGTCGCGGTCGAAGTCCAGGGTCAGGTAGCCCTTGCCCTTGGCCGTCGCGGTCAGGCCCACGGACTGGGCGACGTCGGTGAAGATCCCGTGCTCGTTCCGCCACAGGCGCATGGGGTCGTCGATGAAGTGGTCGTCGTTGGAGAGGGCCTCCCAGTCGATGCCGTTGGTCATCGTCAGGTCCACGTCCCCGTCGTTGTCGTAGTCCAGGCTCGTGGCGCCCCAGCCCCATCCGCCATCTCGGACCCCCGCCTGATCGGTCCAGTCCACGAACGTGCGCGCGCCCGTGTTCAGGTAGAGCCGGTTCCCCGTTGAACCCCACCCGCAGCCGCCTTGGGTGCAATCGTTCACCCGGTCGTAGATCGAGGTCACGAACCAGTCCAGGAGCCCGTCGCCGTTGTAGTCCGCGATGGTCGCGCCCATGCCGTTCTGGTCGCCACCCACCCCGGCCGCTGTCGTCCCCTCCGTGAAGGTCCCGTCGCCGTTGTTCCAGAAGAGGTGGCTCGTCAGAAAGTCGCCTGCGATGGCCAGGTCTGGCCAGCCGTCCCCGTCCAGGTCAGAGAAGCGGGGCGTGAACTGGAACGCGCCGGTGGGGTTCCCGAGGGCGCTAGAGCCCGTCTCCATCCCGAGGTCGAGCCCGGCCGCGGCGGTGACGTCCTCGAAGTGGCCCGGGGCCGCGGCGCCAAGGTTGCGCAGGAGGCGCGTGTGCGGCGCGACGGGGAAGGCGGGGTGCATGAGGACCCACTCGGTCACGTACAGGTCGAGCCACCCGTCCCGGTCGAAGTCGGCGAACACCGGACTCTGGCCCGAGTGAAAGCGCGTGGTCTCCACGGCGGCGCCGCGCTGGCGCGCCCGCTCGCGGAAGTGTCCCTCACCATCGTTGATCCACAGCTGATAGCGCGTGGTGCCGACGGAGGTGAGGTAGAGATCCTCGTCCCCGTCATTGTCGATGTCCCCGAAGACCGCGCCGTTGCTGCGCGGGCCGGGCCCGGGGGCCGGGAAGCACCGGGCCGTCACGTCTCGGAACCCGCGATGCTCGCCGTTGGCGTCCACGCCGAGGTTCGCGAACAGCACGTCGTGCCGATCGAGCATCGTGACGAAGAGGTCCACCCAGCCATCCCCGTTGAAGTCACCTGCGGCGGCTCCACCCGTCATCTGCAGCTGCTCCAGCCCGGCACCGAAGCCGATTTGGAGACCTGCCCCTTGGGGCACCGCGAGGCCGGCCGCGTCGGTGATGTCCTCGAACTGGACCTGCGCGCCGCTGGTCCCGTGGAGGAGAAGGGCCGAGGCGAGGGCGACAAGGGAGGACTTCATGGTGGTGGAGACGTGGAGCACGGCTCCAGTGTGCCCTTGGCGGCCAGATTCGGGGTGGGGCCGAACCCACCACGAGGGGAATCCCCCTTGGCTTGCAGCGTCCCCTTGGCCTCCGTCTCAACCTGTGTCGCCGGATGCCCCTCCATCGGTCGCAGGGCCCCCCATCGGTCGCAGGGAAGGCATGCCAAGCAGAGCGGCCCGTGATCGGAGAGCGTCAGATCGTCTCGCCTTCTGCCACCCTGCCCAGCTCGCGTCCCCTGCAGCCTCCCAGGCGAAGGCGACTTCAGGGGGGGAACCCTCCAGTCCCTCGATCCCAGCCGCCCGACCCAGCTACGCTGCCGCCCATGTACGCCCTGCTCGCCACGATCCTCGCCAGCCCCGCCGTCCCCCAGAACGAGGGCGGGCTCATCGACAGCGCCGAGGGCCTCTTCGCGGGCATGATCGTGATCACGGTGGTGGCCGGTTGGCTGGACGTGATCCAGAAGGCTCGCCAGAGCGCGCTCTGGCCCGTCCCCCTGGTGATCTACGCGACGATGATGCCGGTGGTCACCTTCATCGTGGTCCTGGCCCAGATCAAGGGCGAGGGCGTCGCGCCCCTGAACTACATCGCCGCGCTCTCTCCCCTCCCCCTCATCCTCTTCCTGCGCCTCCGCGGCCGGAAGGACTGAGCGCCGCCCCTCACCGGGACGAGATCGAGACCGGCGCGTGGGTCTGCGCGCTTATGACACGGACGCCCCTTGAGGGATCCGTTCTCCGGAGCCATGAAGGGGTCATCATCAGGAACGGTTCGCCCCTCGCGGACCTGCCAACCTGGCGCGGAGAGCCAAGGTGGTTAGACCCTCGAGCGGGTCGATGAGCACGGGAGGTCCCGTGAACAAGTTCTCCGGCGAGAGCCGTCCGCACCCCGTGGACCCCCTCGCTTCCTGATGCGCCCAGGGGGTCTCTGACCAGGGAGCGCATCATGCGACCGACACTCGCCATCCGCGTCCACGCGGACAACCCGAACCACCACCTGTGGAACAACCACGGGACCTGGTGGTGCCACTACACCGTCCGGCCCACGCCCCACACGCGGCGCCGCATGAGGGTCTCCCTCGGGACGAAGGACGTGAAGGAGGCCCGCGAACTCCGCGACCTCTTGCTCCGCCCCCGCGGGGAGGCGTCCGCATGAGCCGCCCGACCGCCCACGCCCCGGGGCAACCGATCCCCGACAGGGGAGGCCCCCGCTTGGAGCGGCTCGGGAGCGCCCATGAGCTCCGGACCTTCGTCACCGACGACCAGGTGCCCTCGCTGGAGCTCCGCCATCGCCCCGACGGCGGCGCATCCGAGCCGTGGCCCTCGGCCATCCTCGCAGAGCGAGAGTTCGGGTGGATCCACGCGGCCGAGGTCATCCGCCAACGGGAGCGGGTGGGCTGGTGGACCCGAGGGGGGCCGGACCAGGCCACCGTCATCGGCAAGGGCGTCCCGCTCATCCCTCCCTACTCCGAGAGGCCCAACCGCGGGGCCAACCGCGGGCCCAACCGCTGGTCCGGCCGGATGATCTGGCACCAGTTCGGCGAGGACGTCACCGCGCGCTTCGAGGTCCAGGGCCTGGAGCGGTGCCGCGAGCTGCTCTTCCACCTCGAGGGGCCGGCGCCCTCCGGCGGAGAGGGCCCGGTGGACGAGCGGTTGGAGGCCGGCCTCTTCCTCGAGTTCGAGGACGGTTGGCAGGTCCGCATCATGGCCGACGAGCTCTGGCTGGGCGCCCCAGGGGCCGAGCACATGCCCATCCACGACGTGTTGGATCGGCTCGTCGACCGGTGGCGTCGCATGACCTCCGCGCCCCTGCGCTCCCAAGGGCGGAGTCCAGAGGAGGAAGCGTAGGTCCAGGCCTCTCGGGGGGGCGCTCGGACCCCCTCCAGGGGCCTCGCGGAGGCGATGCGGAGGACCTTCCGGGGAGCGGCGATAGGCTTGCGTGCATGAGTCGATCGCCCGCCCTCCTCGCCGGCCTCCTCGCCGGCCTCGCCCCTGGGTGCCACGCGCCCGAGGACCACCGTCTGGAAGCTCCCACCCCGGCGGTCACGACCAAGCACCCCCCTGCGCGCCCGGACCCCGGCGCCCTCGGGGCCGCGCTGCGGTGGCTCGTGGACCACGAGGCAAGCGACGGCTCGTGGGGCTCGGGCGAGCGGCGGGTGGAGGACACCGGGCTCGCCGCGCTCTCGCTGCTGGCGGAGGGCAACACCCTCGACGTCGGTCCCCACCGGGAGCCCCTGGGACGCG
>CAJQPT010000105.1 GCA_905480285.1 uncultured bacterium | reverse complement strand
ACCGATCCCGTGTCCGCCGCCCAGACCAACACCGGGCGCTGGATCTACGGCTTCATGATCGGCGCCCTCACCATCCTCGTCCGCGTGCTGAACCCGGCCTACCCCGCCGGGATCATGCTCGCCATCGTCTTCATGAACGTGTTCGCACCCCTGATTGACCACTACGTCATGAAGGCGAACATCCGCCGCCGGGAGGTTCGCCTTGGACTTCAGTAACAAGTATGTGCTCGGGTTCGCCCTTCTCCTCTGTGTCGTCTGCTCCGCGCTGGTCTCCTCCACCGCGGTCGCGCTCAAGGAGCGCCAGGACGCCAACAAGGAGCTCGACCAGCGCCGCCAGGTGATCCGCGTGGCGGGCCTCGCCCAGGCGGGCGACGCTCTCCCCAAGGAGACCGTCGACACGCTCTTCGAGAGCATCCAGGGGCGGGTGATCGACCGCGAGACGGGCGACTACATCGACGTACCCGTGGCCAGCGTGGACCCGATCAAGGAGTCGAAGGACGCCGAGATGTCGGCCAAGACGCCCTCGGAGTTCAAGGCCGCCCAGGTCTCGCGCCTCTCGAACCGCCTCCAGGTGTTCGAGGTCAAGACGCCGGGCAAGGAGTGCCTCGTGCTCCCCATCCACGGCAAGGGCCTGTGGTCCACCATGTACGGCTACCTGGCCGTCAAGAACGACCTCTCCGAGGTCGTCGGCATCACCTTCTACGCCCACGGGGAGACCCCCGGCCTCGGCGGTGAGATCGACAACCCCTCTTGGAAGGCGCAGTTCCCCGGCAAGAGCGTCTTCGGCGCCGACGGCGTGGGCCTGGGCGTCGTGAAGGCGAGCGCTCCCCGGGACAAGGACTACGAGGTCGACGGCCTCTCCGGCGCGACGATCACCACCAAGGGTGTCGACGCGACCATCAAGCTGTGGCTCGGCCCCGCCGGCTACGGCCCCTACCTCGAGCAGTTCAAGACTCAGGGCTGAGCCCGAGACCCGACTCTTCCCATGGATAAGGCAACACGGGGCATTCTCCTCGACCCCCTTCACGAGCAGAACCCGATCACCCTCCAGGTGCTCGGAATCTGCTCGGCCCTCGCGGTCACGACCAAGCTGGAGACGGCCTTCGTGATGAGCGCGGCGCTGACCTTCGTGCTCGTGTGCTCCAACACGACCATCTCGCTGCTGCGGAACAAGATCCCCGGCAGCATCCGGATCATCACCCAGCTGGCGATCATCGCCTCCCTGGTGATCGTCGCGGACCAGGTGCTGAAGGCCTTCCTGTTCGACACGTCGAAGGCCCTCTCGGTCTTCGTCGGGCTGATCATCACCAACTGCATCGTCATGGGTCGCGCCGAGGCCTTCGCCATGGCCAACCCGCCGGTGGCGTCGGCCCTCGACGGCTTCGCCAACTCCATGGGCTACAGCGTGGTGCTGATCTACGTGGCCCTGTTCCGCGAGCTGCTCGGCTCCGGCAAGGTGCTCGGGAGCCCGGTGTTCGCCAGCGTGAGCGACGGCGGCTGGTACGTCCCCAACGGCCTGATGGTCCTCTCCCCCGGCGCCTTCTTCCTGATCGGACTGCTGATCTGGGTCCAGCGCTCGATGACCCCCACCCTCCAGGAGGCGGACTGACGCCATGGACCTCATCAACCTCGCACTGAAGGCGATCTTCGTCGAGAACATCGCCCTGGCCTTCTTCCTGGGCATGTGCTCCTTCCTGGCGGTGTCCAAGAAGGTCGACACCGCCATGGGCCTCGGCCTCGCGGTCGTCTTCGTGCTCACGGTGGTCACGCCCCTCAACGCGCTGATCAACAATTACATCCTCAAGGACGGCGCCCTCGCCTGGGCCCTCGGCGAGGAGAAGGCGGCCGGCTACGACCTGAGCTTCCTCGCGTTCATCACCTTCATCGCGACCATCGCGGCGGCGGTGCAGATCGTGGAGATGTCCATCGACAAGTTCGCTCCGGCGCTCTACTCGGCCCTGGGCGTCTTCCTGCCGCTGATCGCGGTGAACTGCGCCATCCTCGGCTCGTCCCTCTTCATGGTCGAGCGCGAGTACACGGTGCTTCAGTCCACGGTGTTCGGCTTTGGCAGCGGCGTCGGCTTCTGGCTCGCCATCGTCGCCCTCGCGGCCATCCGCGAGCGCCTCAAGTACTCCAACGTGCCCCCCGGCCTGCGCGGCCTCGGCATCACCTTCATGATCACGGGCCTGATGGCCATGGGCTTCATGATCTTCGGCGGCATCCAGCTCTAGGCCCTGCGGCGGGCCGTCGCCTGCGCATATACGCACACTCGAAACCGTCAACAGACCGGTTCAGACTTCTATCCATGGACACCTTCATCTTCGGTGTGGCCGCGTTCTCGCTGGTCGGACTCTTCATCGTCGGCGTGCTGCTGATCGCCCGCTCGCAGCTCGTGAGCAGCGGCTCGGTACGGATCATCGTCAACGGCGATGAGAGCCAGGCCATCGAGACCAAGGCGGGAGGCACCCTCCTCGCCACCCTCGCGGACCAGAAACTCTTCATCCCCTCCGCCTGCGGCGGCGGCGGGACCTGCGCCCAGTGCCTCGTCAACATCGACGAGGGCGGCGGGGAGCTCCTCCCCACCGAGGAGGGGCACATCACCCGCGGCATGGCCAAGGAGGGCTGCCGCCTCTCCTGCCAGGTCAAGGTGAAGAACGACATGCGCATCCGCGTGCCGGACTCCGTCTTCTCCGTGCAGAAGTGGGACTGC